>NZ_JBYTEN010000022.1:0-63416 GCF_058790595.1 Sphingomonas sp. EU05-FHT14C10
ACGTGGCGAAATGCTCAGCAGCTTTGCGGGCCTTCGCCACGTTCCTGCGCATTATCGCGACCTCGCGATAACAGATCATTCACAACAATCTGGACGCGGCGATGCAGGCCGCGAACATCACCGGGGCGACGGGCACGCTCAATGCCCAGGCCAAGTCGGCGGCGCGCAGCGCATTCGAGTCGGCGAAGCAGCGTTTCTTCAATCACCTCATCACGGCGATGCAGACGCCCTCGATGATCGCCAGCATCGAGCGCGATCTGGAAGCCGGCCACAGTGCCGTCGTCCAGATCGTCTCGACCGGCGAGGCGTTGCAGGAGCGGCGCCTGGCCGACATTCCCACTGAGGAATGGGACGACGTTCGGGTGGACGTGACGCCTCGCGAATATGTGCTGTCGTATCTCGAACACAGCTTCCCGGTGCAGCTCTACGAGCCGTTCACGGACAGCGAGGGCAACCTGTCCTCGCGGCCCGTCACCGACGCGGACGGCAATCCCGTCGAGTCCCGCGAAGCCGCCCTGCGCCGCGACCGGCTGATCGAGCGCCTCGCTTCGCTGGCGCCGGTGCCGGCCGCGCTCGACCAGATCATCCACCATTTCGGGACCGATATGGTCGCGGAGGTGACGGGACGCTCGCGGCGCATCGTCAAACGCCGCGGATCGGACGGCATCGACCGCTATGTCGTCGAGAGCCGGCCGGGCTCGGCCAATGTCGGCGAGACCGATGCGTTCCAGAGCGACGCCAAGCGCATCCTGATCTTTTCCGATGCCGGCGGGACCGGCCGCAGCTATCACGCTGACCTCGGCGCTAGGAACCAGCGGCTGCGCGTCCATTATCTGCTGGAGGCTGGCTGGAAAGCCGACAACGCCATCCAGGGCTTCGGCCGCACCAACCGCACCAATCAGAAGCAGCCACCGCTGTTCCGGCCCGTCACGACCGATGTGAAGGCGCAGAAGCGCTTCATCTCGACCATCGCGCGCCGCCTCGACACGCTGGGCGCGATCACGCGCGGCCAGCGGCAGACCGGCGGCCAGGGACTGTTCCGGCCGGAGGATAATCTGGAATCGCAATATGCGCGCGACGCGCTGCGCCAGCTCTACCGGCTGCTCTATGCAGGGAAGGTCGAAGGCTGCTCGCTCACCGCCTTCGAGCAGGCGACCGGGCTGAGCCTCAGCGACAGCAACGGCCTCAAGGACGAACTGCCGCCGATCACCACCTTCCTCAATCGGATGCTCGCGCTCATCATCGACATGCAGAACATCCTGTTCAGCGCGTTCGAGGATTTGCTGACCGCCCGCATCGAGGGCGCAATCGTTTCGGGAACCTACGAGCTGGGCCTGGAGACGCTTCAGGCCGAAAGCTTCACGATCACCGGCCGCAGCACCATCTATACTCATCCGGGAACCACGGCGGAGACGAGGTTGCTGACCATCGAACGCAAGGACCGCAATCGGCCGCTGCCCCTCGACGAGGCGCTCGACCATTGTTCGGACCCGCGCACGGTCCTGCTGGTCAACGCCCAATCCGGCCGTGCGGCCGTGCAGATAAGGACGCGCGGGCTGCTGCTCGACGACGGCAGCGTCGAGCGCCGGGTGCGGCTGATCCGGCCGATGGAATCGACGCCTATGCCGCTGGAGACGATGGCGCAGACCCATTGGCGCGAAGCATCGCGGGCCGACTTCGCCCGCGCCTGGGACGCGGAACTGGCCGAGGTGCCGGAGTTCGCCACCAGCGCCATGCACATCGTCACCGGCCTGCTGCTGCCGATCTGGAAACGCCTGCCCAATGAATCCACGCGCGTCTATCGGCTCCAGACCGATGACGGCGAGCGGATCATCGGCCGCCGGGTCTCGCCGGCCTGGGTGGCGACGGCCACCGCCAATGATGCCGCTCCGACCCTGGAGCCGAACGCCGCCTTCGCCGCCTTGATGGGCGGCCGCACCGTTCTCGATCTGGCCGAAGGTCTCCAGCTCCGCCGCGTCCGCGTCATGAACGCCTACCGGATCGAACTGACCGGCTTCACCGACGCCATGCGCGAGCGGCTGACCGCTTACGGCCTGTTCCACGAGATCATCTCGTGGACGCTGCGCATGTTCGTGCCGGTCGATGCCAGCGGCGCCGTCGTGCTGGAGCGGATCATGAAGCGTTGGCCGCTCCAGCGTATCGCCGACCGGACGGCCGCGTGATGGGCCGGCTGTCGGATCAGGCAGGCGAATTGGCGCAACGTCTCGGCGACCGGGCCGAGGCGGTGTGCCGCCAATACCTGTCGAAGGGGCATCGCGAGGGCCGCTATTGGCTGGTCGGGGATGCTCACAATACGCCGGGCCGCAGCCTCTATGTGCGGCTTTCGGGTTCGGAGGACGGCCGCGGCGCAGCCGGCAAATGGACCGACGCCGCGACCGGCGAGCATGGCGACCTGCTCGACATCATCATGCTCGCCTGCGGCCATGCGCAGCTCCGCGACTCGCTCGACGAGGCCCGGCACTTTCTCAGCCTGCCGCATCCCGAACCCGGCGGCGATGGTCCGCGCCATGCACAGGAGCCGAAAGCGCCGACCGGCTCGCCGCAAGCCGCTCAGCGCCTGTTCGCCGCATCCGCGCCTGTCCGTGGCTCCCTCGTGCAGACCTATCTGCGGGAGCGGGCGATCACCGCCCTTCGGGCCGACGATCCGCTCCGCTTCCATCCGCGCTGCTACTACACTCCATCGCGGAAGGACTTGCCGGGAACCCGTCGCGCATGGCCCGCCATGATCGCCGCCGTCACCGATCAGGACGGTGCGATCACCGGCGTCCATCGCACCTGGCTCGACCCGGCCGCGGCAGTGAAGGCGCCGGTGGCCACGCCTCGGCGCGCGATGGGTTTCCTTCTCGGGCACGGTGTCCGTTTCGGCAGGGCAGATGCGGTAATGGCGGCAGGCGAAGGCATCGAAACCATCTTGTCGCTACGCCAGGCCATGCCCGCCATGCCCATGATCGCCGCTCTGTCCTCGGCCCACCTCAGCGCCATCTTGTTCCCGCCCGCGCTGAGACGCCTCTATGTCGGCCGCGATGACGATCCCGCTGGCAGCGTGGCGGTAGCGAAGCTGACGGAGCGGGCTTCGGGCGCCGGGATCGAGGTCGTGCCGCTTTCGCCCATGCTCGGCGATTTCAACGAGGATCTGCGCCTGGTCGGACCCGAGCGGATGGCGGGGGCGCTGGCGGCGCAACTCGTCGCTGAAGATGCGGGCCGTTTCCTGGCCATCGCCGGCTGAGGCCGGAAAGGCGGCGGGGTTTCGGTTTGGGGTTCAGAGAGGTTCGGTCTGCCGGTTGTGATGACGCTTTTGATCATCGGAGAGGCCCGCGCCCTTGCTGCCTTCTTGAGAGGCGTTCGGGACGACAGCCGCCCCGGCCCGGCAACGGCGTTCGGCGGCTAATTTCCGCCGCGGCCCCGAGGGGCCGCTTTGCATCGCGAGACAAATTAGCCGCCGCCCTGCCGTCCAGCGCTGCGCTCGGCCCCCACCCGCGCTGGAGGCGCGGGATGGCGGTGCAAGCCCGGTTCGCCCGCCGTCTTTCGACGCCTGCGAAGGCCGCGAAGGGCGCGGCCAGCCGATGAAAGGCGTCATTATGTCAACCGACGAACCGCTCTCCGAACATGAACCCGAACACGAGGAATCCCCCACCGCCTACCTGCTTCAGGAATTGGCGCTATACGGATACCGACCCTTCGACGACGAGCCCGACCAACGACCGCTGCCCGAGGCCCGCTCAGCGGCAGGCGCAGTCGCCGACATCTTCGATGCGATGGTGTCCTGCCTGAACGACACACGGCTCGAACCCGACCTTGAAGACCTGCTCTGGAACGTCACCAATGTCTTCCACCGCGCCGGCGAGCGGATCGAGCGCGAGCTTGATGACAACGAGGTCGCCCAAAGACGCAGTCAGCGCGAACAGGACGGCTCCGAGGTGATGTCGGTCGAGCTGGAGCGGTTGCTGCGCGAGGGCGCGACCATGATCGAGCGCCGCGACTCGATGGAGTTCTTTCGCGACGCCTGCGCCGAGCAGTTCCGCATCCACCTCCTGAAAGCCTGGACTCCGCGCTCCAGCTCGAAGGTCAACCGCAAGGCGCTCACCTCGGCGGTGGTGTCCAGCCGCGACTTCATCAATGCGCGACAGCGCGCCGAACAGCAGGTGCTGGTGCCCGCCGGAACGCTGATCGCGCTCAGCTCGGGGCCGGCCTACAGCGATCACCGTTTCATCTGGGACTTGCTCGACAAGATCCACGCCAAGCATCCCGACATGGTGCTGGCGCATGGCGCGACGCCGAGCGGAGGTGAGCGCATCGCCGCCCGCTGGGCCGATCATCGCAGCGTCACGCAGATACCGTTCCAGCCCGACTGGACCCGGCACAAGAAGGCTGCGCCGTTCAAGCGCAACGATGAGATGCTGGCGATCCTGCCGAAGGGCGTTGTTATCCTTCCCGGCACCGGCATCCAGGACAATCTCCGCGACAAGGCCAAGGCGATGGGCATCAAGGTCTGGGACTTCCGGCAACAGGGCGGCGCGTAAGCGCCGCCTTTCTCTCGTTGCTGAAGTGGGGACGCATCAAGGCTTCCCCATTCGGCCAAGTCACCCTGCCGCCAGCTTGGCATACGTGCGGGGCGATTGGTCCGGTAGCGACATCCAGCTCCCGTCTCCGCGCGCACCACCCCCGCTCTTTGAGGCGCTATCCTTGGTCGAGCGGATGGCCTGGCGCCATCAACCCGTAAAGGGTCCGCTACGCGAGCGTGCGGCCGTCAGGCTTCGCCTTGACGGTGATTGCGGCCATCCGCCCAACACTTCGGGCGCCTGTCGAGCGGGGGTGGTCCCCGCTCCCCAAGACAGGAGCCGGATCAATGTCCCTCGAAATCGCACAATCCCACGCCTGGAACCTCGCCCGGACGCTGATGACCTGCATCGTCGTCTTCAGGATCAGCGATCGCATCTTCGGCGTGCTCGAAGCGCGCGAGTTTGACGGCGACGCGAACAGCATCGTGCAAGAATACGATCCGTTCTCACGCTGAGCGACGGACCCGCATCTGCCTTCGGCGCGATCCGACGCGCCGAAGGCGGTTCGTGCTTGTTTGGCTGCTGTCGTCGTTGCGAACGGCAGCACGAGAGCCGTGTGATGTCAGATATAAAGCTCTTCGGCGGGCAGCGGCGCGCCGTTTTCTGGCGTTACAATGCCTATTGCCCGCTCGCAATTTGAGCGGCGCAGGCCCGTGAGGGCAGCCAATCAGAGGCCCGCCGGGGCTCCGCCAGACCTCGCCCGCGTCCGGATCGACGGCGGCGAGCACCCCCGGCCGAATGCTTGCCCCCCGACCACGGTCCTGCGCTCGTGATCCACGCTGCGACAATCTCTGCATCGCAATCGACGCGGCGGTCGGTCCTGTAGGGAGGTCGCTCGCGGACCAGCACATCTCCCTTCGCGGCCTCCGTCAGGCATCCCGAGCGGCGGTGATCAGACGCTATCGGACTCCTGCGCTGCGGTTGGTGTGACCGAATTCCCCGCCGGCCGTATCCATCTCAGTGACGGACGTGTTGCGCCCGAGACCACCTGGCCTGCACCTCTTGGGCGTCCCTGGCGTTCAGAACGCCGAGCAATTCCGTTCTGTATCGCTCCGTTTCGCTTCGCCGAAGAAACGGTCCCTCCGACTGACTGATCCCCTAAGCCCGTTCGGTTTTCGCCAGCAACCCCCGCGGCTCCGAACCGTGTTGGCGCGTGCCGCGCCTGCCCGCACCACTTCGGGCCTTAGGGGTCGGGTCTCCGCTGCGCGTCGATGCAGGCGCCTCCCGACGGTCTTGGCCGGGTCTCGTCGGAGGGACGGTCCCTCGGACTTGAAGCAACGGAGACTTGAAATGCAGAACATCGTTATCCTCGCCGGCAACATCGGCCAGAACCCCGAGAGCCGCACCACGCAGGGCGGCACCCAGATCACGAACTTCACTCTTGCCACCTCGCGGCCTCGGTACTTGGAGGGCAAGGTCGTTCGGGACGACAACGGGTATCGCGTGCAGGATACCGAGTGGCATCGCATCACCGCCTTCAACGGGCTCGGCAAGACCATCCAGGAGCATTGCGAGAAGGGGATGAAGGTGCTGGTCCGCGGTCGCATCCACTACACCAAGTGGACCGACCGCGATGGCGTCGATCGGTACGGCTGTGAGATTATCGCCGAGACGGTGGACTTCCTGAGCCGGGCCAAACCCGCAGTGGATGGCAAAACCTCCGACAACGACCTCGATGATGACATCCCGTTCTGATCCGGGGCGGGCGAGGCCCGGCGGCGCAAGCCCCCGGGCCTCTTCGGCTTGCATGAGATTTAGTCGGAACGCTCTGCGCTACCGCTTCCGCAACGGCCTCAAAACCCACACTAGTCACCTTCGGACGAGTCGGTGTTGGCGAGGAGTTCGGCCGGCGTGGCACCAAGCGCCGATGCCAAATGAAACAGGGTGACGACCGTGGGATTGCGTCGCCCGCGCTCCAGATCGCTTACATATTGTTGAGTAAAGCCCGACGTCTCGGCAAAGCGCTCCTGGGTAAAGCCCTTCTCCTTCCTCAATCTGGCGAAGTTCAATCCCACGAGGCGGCGCATATCCATGCGCGGCAAACTGGACGATACACACTATCCGGTTTATCTCCTATAAGGTGTATCGCCGGTCTGGCGGCGCTCATCGCTGCAACAGGTGCAACGAACGATGCGAGACTTGCACATAGCCGGCGCATGTATTTGGTCTAGGTTCGTTAATGAGGATCATGTCGGGGGCGCCATGAGCACCAGCCATTTCGCAGATCGCGCGCCGGATGTATCGCAGCTCACCGCGTATGACGAAAGCCATTTGGCGGACTATCTGCGCTTGCTCGACGCGGCCGAGGAGGGCGCCGACTGGCGCGAGGCCGCCGCCCTTATTCTCGGCATCGACGCCATCGCCGAACCGCATCGGGCGAAGACCATGCACGCCAGCCATCTCGCGCGAGCGCGGTGGATGACCGAGGTGGGCTATGCCCATCTGCTCGGTTGCGAGCGTCCCTAAAGCGTTAAGATTTCATCCATTTTGGCGCTTCCTCGGGGCTCGGGCCGCAGCCTTCCGAGCATGGTTGAGCGCAACCTTCGCGCTATTGTGAGGCTTCCTGCGCGGCAATGTTGCCCCTCCCGAAATTCGCGCAATGCGCGGCTGGGAGGATGCAATGCCGATGCCGCCGGGACGGCGCCAGCAACGCATCGGCGGCTTGTCCGATGCAAGCGGGCGCGCTGAAATCGCCGCCGAGTTTTTACGGCGAAACCCCACTTATCGCGCCGAACATGCGCAGATGCAGAAGCGCATCGCCAGCGGCGCCGTCGCGAAGGATGCCGCCGAGGCGGCGTTCGCGCGGCGCTGGGGGTTGTCCTTTCGCCACGGCGCCGGATGATCTTTCAGAGCCGGTCGCCTGGCGTCCGGAACTGACCGCCGTCACGGTCATTCTTGACGCCGCGCCGGATGGATTCGAGCGCGCCGCGCCGGTCGATCCGCGCGCGCTCGGCGCGCTGCTCGCCGACGCGGCCGGTATCGAAGGCCGCCATGTCATCGTCTCCGATGCGGCCGGCGAGCATCGGCTTTGGCTGCGCGATCCGGAGCCTGGTCGGCCGCTCGCCGCCGTCATCCCGCTCGACAAGGATTTCATCACGCGCATCGCGAGTCTGCTGCGCTTCCACCGCCGCCTGTTCGGCCGTGCGGCGGGGCCGCTGCCGCGCGGCTGGCCGCTCACCGCCTATAAGCTGGCGCGTCTCGACCTGATGCTCCGCGCGCTCGACCTGCGTGACGGCGGCGCAACCTATCGCGAGATCGCGGTCGAGCTCGGACGTGATGACGCGACCAGATTGTCAGCCAGCGATTGGAAGATGTCCGCTTCGCGGTCGTTCGTCGTGCGGCTGGTCCGCGACGGCATCGCGATGATGAACGGCGACTACCGCAAACTGCTCCGCATTCGCTGATCCGTCCGCCCCGGTGACGCCCTTGCAGGGGGTGGTCACATCCGTGCAGCCGCACATCTTCATACCCCACCCGGCCGCGTCCGGCCTGTCATTTACGTCTCCTGCCGCCACTGCCCGCAGGAGCCGTCACTTGTCCGATACGCCTACCAACCTGCCGCCCCGCTTCCTGCGCACGCCGGAAGCCGCGCGCTTTCTCGGCCTCTCCGGCCGCACGCTGGAGAAGCACCGCTATTTCGGGACCGGCCCGGCCTACCGCCGGATCGGTGGCCGCGTCGTCTATTCGGTCGATGACCTGCGCGCCTGGGCCGACATCGGCATCAAGCATTCGACCTCCGATCCGGGGCAGGACGACCTCATGCCGCGCGCGGATTCGGCCATCGCCCGGAGCCGGCGATGACCGTGCCGCCGTCACCCATGCGCCTGCCGACCGCCACCGGCGACGGCCTGACCCGCGTCGAACTGACCTGGATCGGGAAGCGGATCGAGCACTGGATCAGGTTCGGCCGCGTCGCCAAGGACGAGATCGTCGATCGCCGCCGCCGCATCGTCAGCTTCCGGCCGGGCGTCGTGTTCGCGTTCGTCCGCTGGGCGTCGAATGACTACGGGACGATCATCTCGCGCATCGACGTGGTGCGCGCGGTCGCCGCCGGTGAGCCGTTCACGACGCTGCCGTTCGTGCGGCCGGGCGGCGACATCCTGCTCAAGATCGAGGGCTGGCCCAAGGTCCAACAGGTGCTCGCCGCGATCGACGCGACCGAAGCGGCGGGCGTCGATCCGTGCGACGCCGCACCCGATCATTGGCGCCACGTCCACAACCGCATCGCCGCCGGACATCAGCCGCGGCTCTACACGCTGGAACGTCATCGCGCCTGGCTCAAGCGCCGGGAGATCGAGGGATGACGCGCCGCTTCTACGTCCGCGCCACAGCGATCACCGCGTCGGCTTTCGTCATCGCGTTCGCCGTCATCGCGATCACCGATCCGCTGCCGCGCGTTGTCTGGAACGCCAGCGCGAGCGCGCCGCTCGGCCTCTATCGGATCGAGCCGGACCGCGACCCGCCGCGCGGCGCGTTGGTCGCGGTCGAGCCGCCCGAGCGGCTTGGGCGCTGGATGGCCGAGCGCGGCTATCTCGGCAGGAACGTGCCGTTGTTGAAGCACGTCGCCGCCAAGGCCGGGCAGCATGTGTGCCGGATCGGTGTCGCGGTGAGCGTCGAGGGACGGCCCGTCGCTGTCGCGCTGATGCGCGACCGGATCGGCCGTCCGCTGCCGGTCTGGCAGGGCTGCCGCACGCTCGCGGCGGGCGAACTGCTGCTGCTCAATCCCGATCATCCCGACAGCCTGGACGGCCGCTATTTCGGGCCGCTCCGCGCCTCCGCCGTGCTCGGCCGCGCGATCCCGATCCTCACCCGCCAGACCCCCGACGCGCCGCTCACCTGGCGCTGACCCGATTTTTCCCTGCCAACCCAAAGGAGATTCCCATGCAGATCGGCAGCTTCATCCGCACCGCCAATGGCTTTGAAGGCATCCTCGAAAGCGCGATGCTCGACATCCGCATCTCCATCGTTCCGGCCGAGCCGAGCGATGCCGAGAAGGCGCCGGACTGGCGCGTCCATCGCGGCGATGACGGCGATGGGCCGGAGATCGGCGCGGGCTGGAACGAGAGCGGCGAACGCGCCGGGGATTACGTCTCGCTGCGCATCGACGATCCCACCTTCGCGCAGCCGATCCGCGCCGCGCTGTTCCAGAACACCAATGACACATCGGCATGGTCGCTGCGCTGGAACCGGCCCCAGAAGCCGCGCGAGCAGGACTGAGATCGTGCGCTTCTCTATCATCCCTTTGTTCGCGGGAAAGCCGTCTCATCCCTCCGTCCCGCTCGGCCCAAGGCCGGCCGGGGCGCGCAGCGAAGGTCAAGGGCGGCCGAAGGCCGGCGCGCCGCGCGCACCCTTTACCGCAGCGAGCACGCTGGCAGGCTGGCGGCGGAGCGGAGTCGGATCGGCGGTGGCGCTCGCCCTCGGTCTGCTTTGGGCCGGCGCTGTCCCGGCAGCGGCGTCGGCGCAGGAGGCGGCGACGGATCGAGCCGTGGCGCGTCATCCTTATGCAGAGCATGTCGCCAACGCCGCGCGCCGCTTCGGCATTCCCGAGGCGTGGATCTGGGCGGTGATGCGCGTCGAGAGCAACGGCGATGCCCGCGCCGTTTCGTCGGCCGGGGCGATGGGCCTGATGCAGATCATGCCCGCGACCTGGGCCAATCTGCGCGCCCGCCACGGTCTCGGGAGCGATCCCTATGACGTGCGCGACAACATCATGGCGGGCGCGGCCTATCTGCGGGCGATGTTCGACCGCTATGGCAGCGCGACGGCGATGCTGGCGGCGTATAATGCGGGGCCGGGACGCTACGAAGATTACCTGTCGCGCGGCCGTCCGCTGCCCGCCGAGACGCGCGCCTATCTCGCAAAACTGACGTCGATAGTCGGCACGTCGGATGCGGTTGAGACAGTGGTGAGCGCTTCGCCCGATCCATTCGCCTGGCGCCGCGCCGCGCTGTTCGTGCGCACGGCGAGCGCGGATTCGGATGCGGTTCCTGTGCAACCGGGGAGCGCGACTGGTGCAGCGCCAACACCGCCGGGCCGACCAGCACCCGGCGAGGATAACGCCATTGCATCGCCAACGGAGAGGCAGGCCGACACGCTGTTCGTCTCCCGCGCTCGCGCGGGCCGACCGCAATGATCGGCATCGCGCAACCCTCGACCATCCGAAGCAGAAGTGAGGCTGGGGAGGGAGAAAACGGCAGGGACAGACGAGGGCAAGATACAAGCCGCACCCCGTTTTGCCGAAAAGCCGAGGCTTTTCCGAGGCTTCACGCGGGGGCGTCGGTCGGCGCGCGTGCCGCGCGGAAGAGAAAAGCCAGCAATATCAATACGCCGAACGGCACCACACGCCATTATCGGCGGAAAACAGCCCGGCCATGAGCGAGGACAGCGATTTCCGCGTCCGGCCGGGCAAGGCCAAGCGCAGCAAGGCGCAGGGCCGCAATGCGCGCGGCCTGGTGGCCGAGGTGCTGCGCGTCGCCGCCCGCAGCGGCGGCGGCAAGCGCGCCGGTTGGGGCGGATCGCGCTCGCGGGGGCAATCGAGCTTTGGGCGCGGGCGCACATCGTTCGCGCGGAGCCGCCTGTTCGGATCGGGCCGGCGCGTGCTGGTCAAGGCGCTGCCCGTCCGCCACCGCATCGGCGGCCGGCGCATGGCGCCGTTGTCCGCCCACATCGCCTATCTGAAGCGCGAGGGCGTCACCCGCGACGGCTCGCCCGCGCGCATGTTCGACGCCGAGGGGGATCGCGCCGACGATCGTAGTTTCGCCGAGCGGTGCAAGGACGACCGGCATCATTTCCGCATCATCGTTTCGCCCGAGGATGCGGCCGATCTCTCCGACCTGCGCGAATACACCCGCGATCTCGTCCGCCAGATGGAAGCCGACCTCGGCACGCGCCTGGAATGGATCGCGGTCGATCACTGGAACACCGACAATCCGCACGTCCATCTGCTCGTGCGCGGCGTCACCGACACCGGCGCCGATCTCGTCATGGCGCGCGACTATATCGGCCACGGCCTGCGCTCGCGCGCCGAGGAGTTGGCGTTCGCCGAGCTTGGGCCGAAGCCCGAGCATGAAGTCCAGCGCGCGCTCGACCGCGAGGTGACGGCCGAGCGCTGGACCCGGCTCGACGGGGAGATCGGGCGCGCCGCCGACGAGCTGGGCGTGATCGACCTGCGCCCCGAGCGGCCCGGCCCGGACGATCCGCGGCTCCGCCGGCTGATGATCGGGCGGTTGCAGCATCTGGAGACGATGGGGCTGGCGGCCGAGGGCGAGCCGGGTCAATGGGCAGTTGCCGAAGGTGCGCAGGCGAAGCTGCGGGAGTTGGGGTCACGCGGCGACATCATCCGCACGATCGGCGCGGCGCTCAAAGAGCGCGGACAGGATCGGCCGCTCGATAGCTATGCCGTCGTCAGCGGCGCTCCCGAGAAGCCGATCGCCGGCCGGCTGATCGACAAGGGGCTGCACGACGAGCTGACCGGGACGGCCTATGCCGTGATCGACGGCACGGATGGCCGCACCCATCATGTTCGGCTGCCGGGTCTCGAAGCGCTGGAGCATAGCCCGGCGCTCGGCGGTATCGTCGAGCTGCGCGGCGTCGGCAGGCCCGGCGAAGAGAAACCGACGCTCATCCTCGCCACGCGATCGGATCTCGACTTGCCCGCGCAGATCAAGGCGCCCGGCGCGACCTGGCTCGACCATCGCCTGATCGAGCGTGGCGCCGGCGTCGCGGACGGCGGGTTCGGCGCCGAGGTGCGCCGGGCGATGGACGCCCGCACCGATCATCTCGTCCGCGAAGGACTGGCGCGCCGCTTCGGCGAGCGCACGGTGTTCGAGCGCGGGATGCTCGACACACTGCGCAAGCGCGAGCTGGACTCGATTGGCGCCAAGATCGCGGGCGAGACTGGGCTGGCCTATCGGCCGGCGCAAACCGGCGAGAAGGTCGCCGGTGTCGTGCGCCGGTGCCTCGCGCTCGCATCCGGCCGCTTCGCCATGATCGACGACGGCCTCGGTTTCCGGCTCGTGCCTTGGGCCAGCACCCTCGAACAGCAGCTCGGCCGGCAGGTGTCGGGCGTCGTCCGCGCAGGCGGCGGCATCGACTGGACGCTGGGCCGCAAGCGCGGCCTCGGCCTCTAATTCAGGAGTGAACTCATGTCTGCGACCAAGATTTTGTGGGGCCAGATCATCATCGTGTTCCTGATCGTGCTTTCCGCGGTCTGGGGCGCGACGCAGTGGACCGCCGCCGCGCTCGCCTATCAGCCCGAGCTTGGTCCGCCGTGGTTCATGCTTGGCGAGTGGCGCATCTATCCGCCGCCTGCCTTCTTCTGGTGGTGGTTTTCGTTCGACGCCTATGCGCCCGGCATCTTCCTGACGGGCGCCTATATCGCGGCGTCGGGCGGGTTCGTGTCGATCGCCGTCGCCATCGGCATGTCGGTATGGCGTGCCCGCGAGCTGAAGAACGCCGAGACCTACGGGTCGGCGCGTTGGGCGACCGAGCGGGAGGTTCGCGCCGCCGGCCTGCTCGGACCAAACGGCGTGGTGCTCGGCAAACTCGCGCGCGACTATCTTCGCCACGACGGCCCCGAGCATGTGCTGTGCTTCGCGCCGACGAGGAGCGGCAAGGGCGTGGGCCTGGTCGTGCCGTCGCTGCTGGCCTGGCCGGCATCGGCGATCGTCCACGACATCAAGGGCGAGAACTGGCAGCTCACCGCGGGCTTCCGCGCGCGGCATGGCCGGGTGCTGCTGTTCGATCCGACCAACGCCGCGTCGGCCGCCTACAACCCGCTGGTGGAAGTGCGGCGCGGCCAGTGGGAAGTGCGCGACGTGCAGAATGTCGCCGACGTGCTGGTCGATCCCGAAGGCAGTCTCGAGCGTCGCAATCATTGGGAGAAAACCTCCCACTCGCTGCTGGTCGGCGCGATCCTCCACGTCCTCTACGCCGAGCCCGACAAGACGCTGGCCGGCGTTGCGGGATTCCTGTCCGATCCGTCGCGCACGATCGAGCAGACACTGGCCGCGATGATGGCGACGCCGCACCTGGGCAAGGCCGGCGTGCATCCCGTGGTCGCCTCGGCCGCGCGCGAGCTGCTGAACAAATCCGATAACGAGCGATCGGGCGTGCTCAGCACCGCCATGTCGTTCCTCGGCCTTTACCGCGATCCGGTCGTCGCCGAGGTCACGCGGGCCTGTCAGTGGCGCATATCGGATCTGGTCGAGGGCGACCGGCCGGCGACGCTCTACCTCGTCGTGCCGCCCAGCGACATCTCGCGGACCAAGCCGCTGATCCGCCTCATCCTCAACCAGATCGGACGGAGGCTGACCGAGGAGCTGACGCCGAAGGGCGACCGGCATCGCGTGCTGCTGATGCTCGACGAGTTCCCGGCGCTCGGCCGGCTCGACTTCTTCGAGTCCGCGCTGGCGTTCATGGCGGGCTACGGGCTGAAGGCGTTCCTCATCGCACAGTCGCTCAATCAGATCGAAAAGGCTTACGGCCCCAACAACGCGATCCTCGACAACTGCCATGTGCGCGTGAGCTTCGCCACCAACGACGAGCGGACCGCCAAGCGCGTGTCGGACGCGCTCGGCACCGCGACCGAGATGCGCGCGATGAAGAACTATGCCGGGCACCGTCTCTCGCCTTGGCTCGGACATTTGATGGTGTCGCGGTCCGAGACCGCCCGCCAGCTCCTCACGCCGGGCGAGGTGATGCAACTCCCGCCCGACGATGAGATCGTGATGGTGGCGGGCGTTCATCCGATCCGCGCGAAGAAGGCGCGCTACTTCCGCGATCCGCGTTTCGCCGAGCGGATCATGGCCGCGCCCGAACCGGCTGCCGTCGCGGCCCGGCCAGACGATTGGACCGGCCGCGCGGCCGCCGCCGATCCTGCCGATGTGGCGCGGATCGTTCGTGCGCAGGAGGACGCCGCCAATGGCGGGCTGCGCCGGGAGCCCGAGCTGCCCGAGCATGTCGCCATCGCGCCGGAGACGACGGCGCCGCCCGCACAGGAGTTCGCGATCGTCGACGACGAACCCGAGGACGCGGCGCGGCAGGCCGCCGTGAGGCGCCGGATGCAGGGGCTCGCGCGGCAGGCGTCGCTCGACCCCGGCGACGGGATCGATCTGTAGGAGTCCGTGATGCGCACCCGCCTCAATGTCTATTTCCCTCCCGCGCTCGCCAAACAGGTCGACGAGCTGGCCATCCGCCGGCGCATTTCGCGCTCGGCGATCGTGGAGGCGGCGGTCGCCTCCTATCTGTCGCCGGACGGCGCCGACCGAATGGAGGCCGCGTTCGCGCGGCGGCTCGACCGTCTGTCGCGACAGGTTCAACGGCTTGAGCGCAATACGGGCCTGACCACCGAGGCGTTGACGCTATTCGTCCGCTTCTGGCTGGCGGTGACGCCGCCGCTTCCCGACGACGAGCAGGCCGCGGCCCAAGTGAAGGGCCGCAAGCGCTATGAGGGGTTCGTTGAAACACTCGGCCGCCGCTACGCGAGCGGCAAGAGCCTGATGGATGAGATCCCCGAGGATGTCTGGCCGAAGCAGGCACCCGATTCGGAATAATCATGGTCTCGGCAGGCGGGGTGCCGGTCGGCCGATCCGCATCCTGCAAGTATATGCCGCCGTCTCTACTACGCCTTCAACTAGCTGTTGCGGCGGATAAATTTCTGGCTCTCTTGATGTGCTCCTGACGCCGGGCGGCGGTTCGCCCGGTCCATTGCAGGGGCCAAGTCTTGACCGTCCACCCGATCCGATCCGAAGCGAAATCCCGTGGCGCGCGGATGCTGCGCACGGCGCTCGGTGCCTCGATCGCGGCCTGGCTCGAAGACCCCGCCGTCATCGAGGTGATGCTGAACCCGGACGGCCGGCTGTGGGTCGATCGGCTCGGTGAGGGCATCAGCGACACCGGCATGACGCTGGCGGCAGCGGACGGCGAGCGCATCGTTCGCCTCGTCGCACACCATGTCGGCGTCGAGGTTCACGCGAAGTCTCCGCGCGTCTCGGCGGAGCTGCCCGAAGGCGGCGAGCGGTTCGAGGGGCTGTTGCCACCCGTGGTCGCCGCGCCGGCCTTCGCGATCCGCAAGCCCGCCGTCGCCGTGTTCACGCTCGACGACTATGCGGCGGCGGGGATCATGTCGGGGCGCCAGGCCGAGGCGCTACGGCACGGCGTCGAGACCCGCGCCAACATCCTCGTCGCAGGCGGCACCGGCAGCGGCAAGACTACGCTGGTCAACGCGCTCCTGGCCGAAGTCGCCAAGACCACCGACCGCATCGTCCTCATAGAAGATACGCGCGAGCTGCAATGCGCCGCGCCCAATCTGGTCGCCATGCGGACCAAGGATGGCGTCATCTCGCTGTCCGATCTCGTGCGGTCCTCGCTGCGCCTGCGCCCCGACCGTATCCCGATCGGCGAGGTACGCGGCGCCGAAGCCCTCGACCTCCTCAAAGCCTGGGGCACCGGCCATCCCGGCGGCATCGGCACGATCCACGCCGGGACGGCGCTCGGCGCGCTGCGCCGCATGGAGCAGCTCATCCAGGAGGCCGTCATCACAGTCCCGCGCGCGCTGCTCGCCGAGACCATCGACTTGATCGCCGTGCTGGTCCGCGACGGACACGGCCGCCGCCTCGCCGAACTGGCCCGTGTCGAAGGGCTCGACCCCGCGACCGGCGATTACCGGCTCACACCGCTTTCCAACACCCAACCGGGAGACCTGCCATGATCCATGCCATCCGGCATGGCGCACGTCGCGCCATGCTTGCCGCCACCGCCAGCGTGATCGCGCTGACCTTCGCCGTCCCGGCCCATGCGGGCGGATCGTCGATGCCGTGGGAAGCGCCGCTCCAGTCGATCCTCGAAAGCATCGAGGGGCCGGTGGCCAAGATCGTCGCGGTGATCATCATCATCGTCACCGGCCTGACGCTGGCCTTCGGCGACACGTCGGGCGGCTTCCGCCGGCTGATCCAGATCGTGTTCGGGCTGAGCATCGCGTTCGCTGCGTCGAGCTTCTTCCTGTCCTTCTTCAGCTTCGGCGGCGGGGCGCTGATCGCATGACGGGCGCAGCCGAATATGGCGAACCAATCGCGGGCTTCTACGCCCCCGTCCACCGGGCGCTGACTGAGCCGATCCTGCTCGGCGGCGCCCCCCGGTCGCTCGCCATCGTCAACGGGACGTTGGCGGGCGCGATCGGCCTTGGCCTGCGCCTCTGGATCGCCGGCCTCGTCATCTGGGCCATCGGCCACGCGCTCTCCGTCTGGGCCGCGCGCCGTGACCCGCAATTCGTGGACGTGGCCCGCCGCCACCTCCGCTACCCGAGCTGGATGCGGCCATGATGAGCCTTCGCGAATACCGCAACAAGTCCGCTACCCTTGCCGACTTCCTGCCCTGGGCCGCGCTGGTCGGCGAAGGCGTCGTGCTCAACAAGGACGGCAGCTTTCAACGCACGGCGCGTTTCCGCGGCCCCGATCTCGATAGCGCCACGCCGGCCGAGCTGGTCGCCACGACGGCGCGACTCAACAATTCGCTGCGCCGGCTCGGTTCGGGCTGGGCGATCTTCGTCGAGGCGCAGCGCACGCCCGCACTCGACTATCCCGAATCCACGTTCCCCGATCCGGTCTCCGCGCTGGTCGATATGGAGCGCCGCGAACAGTTCCGCGAGGAAGGCGCGCATTTCGAGAGCGCCTATTATCTGACGCTGCTGTGGATGCCGCCGGCCGAGGAAGTCGCGCGCGCCGAAGGCTGGCTCTACGAGGGCCGTTCGACATCCGGTGTCGATCCTTGGGAGCTGCTCAAGGGTTTCACCGATCGCAGCGACCGCGTGCTGAACCTGGTCGAAGGTTTCGTGCCCGAAGTCCGCTGGCTCGATGACGCCGAGACGCTGACCTATCTGCACAGCACGATCTCGACCCGCCGCCAGCGCGTCCGCGTGCCGGAAACCCCGATGCATCTCGACGCGCTGCTGGCCGACGAGCCGTTGACCGGCGGGCTCGAACCCAAGCTGGGCGATCATCATCTCCGCACGCTGACGATCGTCGGCTTCCCGTCCGTTACTTTTCCCGGACTGCTCGATGAGCTGAACCGGCTCGCCTTCGAGTATCGCTGGTCCACCCGCGCGATCATGCTCGACAAGACCGACGCGACCAAGCTGCTCACCCGTATCCGTCGCCAGTGGTTCGCCAAGCGCAAGAGCGTCGCCGCGATCCTGAAAGAGGTGATGACCAACGAGGCATCGACGCTGCTCGACAGCGACGCCTCGAACAAGGCCGCCGACGCCGACACCGCCCTGCAGGAGCTGGGCGCCGACTATGCAGGCATGGCCTATGTCACCGCGACGGTGACGGTGTGGGACCGCGATCCGGCCATAGCCGCCGAGAAGCTGCGGCTGGTTGAGAAGGTCATCCAGGGCCGCGATTTCACCGTCATTCCAGAGGGCATGAACGCGATCGAGGCTTGGTTGGGGAGCCTTCCTGGCCACACCTACGCCAATGTTCGTCAGCCCCCGGTTTCCACGCTCAATCTCGCCCACCTGATCCCCCTGTCAGCGGTATGGGCGGGGCCGGAACGGGACGAGCACTTCGGACAACCCCCCTTGCTTTATGGCAGGACCGAAGGCTCGACCCCGTTCCGGTTTTCCCTTCACGTCGGCGATGTCGGCCATACGCTGATCGTCGGCCCGACCGGCGCCGGCAAGTCGGTGCTGCTCGCGCTCATGGCGATGCAGTTCCGCCGCTACGAGAATGCTCAGGTCTTCGCCTTCGATTTCGGCGGCTCGATCCGCGCCGCCGCGCTCGGCATGGGCGGCGACTGGCAGGATCTCGGCGGGATGCTCGCCGACGAAGCCGAGACAGGCGTCCAGCTTCAACCGCTTGGAGCGATCGACGATCCCGCCGAGCGCGCCTGGGCGGCCGAATGGCTGGCGGCGATCCTCGCCTCCGAAGGCGTCGCGGTCGATCCGCAGGCCAAGGAGCATCTCTGGTCCGCGCTCGGATCGCTGGCGTCCGCCCCGGCGCCCGAGCGCACGCTGACCGGGTTGGCCGTGCTGCTCCAGAGCCAGCAGCTCAAGCAGGCGCTCGCGTCCTATTGTATCGGCGGGCCGTGGGGCCGGCTGCTCGACGCCGAGACCGAACGGCTCGGCGAGGCGTCGGTTCAGGCGTTCGAGACCGAGGGCCTGGTCGGCGCCGGCTCGGCCGCCGCGGTCCTGTCCTACCTGTTCCACCGGATCGAAGGCCGATTGGACGGCTCGCCCACGCTCATCATCATCGACGAGGGTTGGCTGGTCCTCGACAGCCCTGACTTCGCCGCGCAGCTCCGCGAATGGCTCAAGACCTTGCGGAAGAAGAACGCCAGCGTGGTGTTCGCGACCCAGAGCCTCGCCGACATCGAGACGTCGAGCATCGCACCGGCCATCATCGAGAGTTGCCCGACGCGCATCTTCCTGCCGAACGAGCGCGCGGCTGAGCCGCAGATCGCGGCGATCTACGAGCGGTTCGGCCTCAACGCGCGGCAGATCGAAATCCTCAGCCGCGCAACGCCCAAGCGCGACTATTACTGCCAGTCGCGTCGCGGCAATCGGCTCTTCGAGCTGGGGCTGGGCGAGGTGGCGCTGGCGTTCGCCGCCGCGTCGTCAAAGACCGACCAGCTCCGCATCGCCGAATTGATCGACGCCCACGGGCAATCCGCCTTCGCGGCCGAATGGCTGCGCCATCGCGGCTGCGCCTGGGCCGTCGAGCTTCTTCCTCCCGATCCCCAACCCGATCCGCTGGCCGGAGGCCGGGAAGATGCCGGCCAGCTCCCTCTTGCCTTGAAGGATATAACCTCATGAAAAACTCCGTCCTGCGCCGCGCCATGCTGGCCGGTGCGATTGCCACGTCGAGCGTGCTCGGCATCGCCGCCGCGACGCCGGCCCACGCCCAATTCGGTCTTGGCGGCATCGTCTATGACCCGACGAACTATGCGCAGAACGTGCTGACGGCGGCCCGGTCGCTCCAGCAGATCAACAACCAGATCCAGCAAATCCAGAACCAGGCGACCTCGCTGATCAACGAGGCACGCAATCTGACCTCGCTGCCGTTCAGCTCGCTCCAGCAGTTGCAGCAGCAGGTGCAGCGCACCCAGCAGCTTCTCGGCGAGGCCCAGCGCATTGCCTACGACGTGCAAAACGTCCAGCAGGTGTTCAGCAGCCGCTACAAGGGCGCGGCGCTCACCGGCACTCATGCGCAGATGGTCGCCAACGCCAATGCGCGGTGGGAGGATAGCGTCGGTGCGTTCGAGGACGCGCTGCGCGTTCAGGCGGGCGTCGTCGGCAATATCGACGGCGCGCGCACCACGATGGATGGCCTGGTCTCGTCCAGCCAATCGGCGACCGGCGCGCTTCAGGCTGCGCAGGCGGGCAACCAGCTTCTCGCCCTGCAATCGCAGCAGCTCGCCGACCTGACGGCGCTGCTCGCCGCTCAGGGCCGCGCGCAGGCGCTGGATTCCGCGCGGAACGCGGCTGTCGAAGCCGAGAGCCGCGAGCGCCTTCGTCGCTTCCTGGCACGCCCAACCGGCTATCAGCCGGGCAACGCCCGCATGTTCCACGACTGAGCCGATGGACACCAAGCTCCTCGCGCGCATCGGCGCCGTCATCTTCGTCGCTATCGCGATCACGATGACGGCGATCGAGATGAGCCAAGCCCCCGAGCCCGCGCGCGACGAGCCGGCGGCCGTCGCCGACAACACGGCGACGGCCGACCCTCTACTGATCGAGCTGCGCCGCTGCCAGTCGCTCGGGGCTTCCGGCGCGAGTGACCCCGATTGCCTGCGCGCATGGGCCGAGAACCGTCGGCGGTTCCTGGCGCCCGGCGCGCGTCCCGCCGCCCGCATTGCCGACGACACGTCGACCAAGGAGAACTGACATGGGCGGCACCGGCGTCGTCGATCGCTTTCTGGATGTCTTCACCCGCTATATCGACAGCGGGTTCGGCCTGCTCGGCGGTGAGGTGGCGTTTATCGCCACGACGCTGATCGTCATCGACGTGACCCTGGCAGCACTGTTCTGGACCTGGGGCGAAGGCGACGACATCATCGCGCGTCTCGTCAAGAAGACCCTGTTCGTAGGCATCTTCGCTTACATCATCGGCAACTGGAACAGCCTGGCGCGGATTGTCTTCGAGAGCTTCGCCGGCCTCGGCCTGAAAGCGTCAGGCACCGGGTTCACCGCCGCCGAGCTGCTCCAGCCCGGCCGCGTCGCCCAAGTCGGCCTCGAAGCTGGCGAACCCATCCTCCAGTCGATTTCCGACCTGATGGGTTGGGTCGCGTTCTTCGAGAACTTCATCCAGATCGCGGTGCTGCTGTTCGCCTGGGTGCTGGTCATCCTCGCTTTCTTCATCCTGTCGATCCAGCTCTTCATCACCCTGATCGAGTTCAAGCTGGCGACGCTCGCGGGCTTCGTGCTCATCCCGTTCGGCCTGTTCGGCAAGACCGCCTTCATGGCCGAGCGCGTGCTGGGGTTGGTCATCTCATCGGGCGTCAAAGTGCTGGTGCTCGCCGTCATTGTCGGCATCGGCTCGACGCTGTTCGACGAGTTCCGTGCGGGCTTCGGCGGCGCGCAGCCGAGCATTGAGGACGCGATGGCGGTCGCGCTCGCATCGCTTTGCCTGCTCGGCCTCGGAATCTTTGGCCCGAGCATCGCCAACGGCATCGTCTCTGGCGGTCCCGCGCTCGGTGCGGGCGCGGCAGCCGGAACCGTGCTTGCGGCTGGCGGCGCGCTGGTCGGCGGCGCGGCCGCCGCCCGCCTTGGTGCTGGCGCGGCGGTTGGTGCGGTCGCTGGCGCGGCCCGCGGTGCGGCCTTCACCTCTGGCGCTGCGAACAGCGCCTACGCGCTCGGCTCGGCCGGCAAGACCGGCGGCGCAGCCGTCGCGGGCGGCGCCGCCGGCGTCGGCCGCGCGGCTGCCGGCGCAGCCATGTCGCCGCTGCGCAAGGCCGCCGCTTCGCTCAAGGACAGCTATCGCTCGGGCGGCCGTGCCGCCGTCACTGCGACGGGCGGAACCATTTCGGGTGGCAGCCCCACACCTGCGGCCGAGGTTTCCGGCGGCTCGCCCGCTTGGGCCGCCGCGATGAAGCGCCGCCAGACCATGACCCACGGCGCGACCGTCGCCGCCCATACGCTGCGCTCGGGCGACGGCGGCGGCGGCGGATCGTCCGTCGATCTCAGCCAGAAGGATTGATCCATGTTTCGACGCCCCAGCATCCGATACGGACAAACCCCGGAGCCGACGACCCCGTACCAGCGCGCGGCGCAGGTGTGGGACGACCGGATCGGCTCGTCTCGCGTTCAGGCGAGGAACTGGCGGCTCGCCTTCTTCGGCGCGCTGGCGCTATCGAGCGGCCTGGCTGGCGGCCTCGTATGGCAGTCTGCGCGCGGGCATATCGTGCCCTGGGTGGTCGAGGTCGATCGGCTCGGCGAAGCGCAGGCCGTCGCGCCAGCCGAGGGCGGCTACCGCCCGACCGATCCTCAGGTCGCGTTCCATCTCGCCCGCTTCATCGAGCAGGTCCGCGCGATCCCCGCCGATCCGGTCATCGTCCGCCAGAACTGGCTCCGCGCCTACGACTTCACCACCGACAAGGGAGCGCTGTTCCTCAACGACTATGCGCGCGCCAACGACCCGTTCACCCAGGTCGGCAAGGTGCAGGTCGCGGTGGACGTGTCGAGTGTGATCCGCGCTTCGCCCGACAGCTTCCGCGTCGCCTGGACCGAGCGCCGCTATCAGGACGGCAGCCTTGCCGCGACCGAGCGATGGTCGGCGATCCTCACCGTCGTCGTGCAGCCGCCGCGCACCCCCGACGCCCTGCGCAAGAATCCGCTCGGCGTCTTCGTCAATGCCCTCAACTGGTCGAAGGAGCTGTCGCAATGACCGCGAGTCCGTTCCGCCGCGCCGCGTCCGCTGCGCTGCTCGTTTCCGCATCGGCGCTTGCCGGCTGCGCCACCACATCGGCAAAGCCGCCGGTCATCGCCTATGACGATCCGCCCGCGCCGATCGCCGCAACGCCCGCGCCGGAGGCGCCACGCCCGGTCGAGGTGGTGACGATTCCCGAACCGCTGCCGCTTCCCGGCCAGCTAAAGCCGGTGACGGATACGTCGCGCGCGCCGGAGCCGTCCGATCCCCGCCAGCGCGTCGGCGCGGCGAATGCCGCCGCGCGCGTGCAGCCGGTGCGCGATGGGTTCCTCAACGCCATCCAGCAATATCCCTGGACCGATGGCGCGCTCTATCAGGTGTATTCCGCGCCCGGCCAGGTGACGGACATCGCCTTGCAGGAAGGCGAACAGCTCGTCGGGTCGGGTCCGGTCGCAGCCGGCGATACCGTGCGCTGGATCATCGGCGACACGGTGAGCGGCAATGGCCCCTCTGCGCGCGTGCATATTCTGGTGAAGCCGACCAGGCCCGATCTTTCAACGAACCTCGTCATCAACACCGACCGGCGCACCTATCATCTGGAGCTGCGCGCCACGGCGGCGACCTACATGGCGTCGGTGAGCTGGAGCTACCCGCAGGATGCGCTGATCGCCTTGCAGGGACGGAACGCCGCCGCCGCATCCGCCGCGCCGGTGGCGACGGGCGTGGACGTGTCCGCTCTCAACTTCCGCTACCGCATCGAGGGCGATCGGGCGCCATGGCGTCCCGCCCGCGCGTTCGACGACGGCCGGCAGGTCTTCATCGAGTTCCCGGCTGGGATCTCGCAGGGCGAGATGCCGCCGTTTTTCGTGACCGGCGCGGCCGGCGATGCCGAGCTGGTCAACTACCGCGTCCAGGGCCGCTACATGGTGGTGGATCGCCTGTTCGCCGCCGCCGAACTGCGCCTGGGCGACAAACGCAGTGAGCAGCGCGTCCGCATCGTGCGCGACGATGGACGGGGGCGGCGGCCGTGAGCGATCCTGCCGACACTTTCACGATCGAAGCGCCCGCCACGCGGGCGTCGCGCTCCGATCCTCAAGCCTTCCAGCTCCGAGGCGATCCACCGCGCGTCATGCGCCTGTCGCGAAAGGCGTTGGCCGTGATGGGCGTGGCCGCGGGTCTCGGCATCGGCGGCTCGCTGATCTACGCCCTACGACCGCCCGGCGAGAAGGCCGCTCAGGAACTCTACAATACGGACAGCCGGACCACGGCTGAGGCCATCACGTCGGGACCGAAGGACTACGGCCAGGCGCCGCGTCTCGGTCCGCCGCTTCCCGGCGATCTCGGCGGCCCGATCGTCTCGGCACAGCAGCGCGGCGAGGCCGTGCCCGTGCCGCCGGTCGGCGCGCAGCCCGATCCGCGCGCCCAGGCCGCCGAAGCTGCCCGTCAGCGCGCCGCTCAGGAGCGCGACGCGGCCCGCACCAGCGCGGTCTTTCTCGGCAGCGGCGGGGGCACATCGTCATCGGCTGCACCAGCATTGCCCGGCCTGGCGGTGGCAAGCCCGGCGACACCAGCGGCAACGGATACGGCGGCGCAAAGCGATCAGGCCGCCAAGCGCGCCTTCATGGCGCAGGCGGCCAACCCGCGCACGGTCAGCGTGGAGCGACTGACGGCGCCGACCTCGCCCAACATCGTTCAGGCCGGCAGCATCATTCCCGCCGCGCTCATCACCGGCGTCCGCTCCGACCTGCCCGGCCAGATCACCGCACAGGTGACGGCCAACGTCTATGACAGCCCGACCGGGCGCATCCTGCTCATCCCGCAGGGCGCTCGGCTGATCGGCGAATATGACAGCGAGATCGCCGCAGGGCAGACCCGTGTGCTGCTCGCCTGGGACCGGCTCATCATGCCCGATGGCCGCTCGATCGTTCTCGAGCGCCAGCCCGGCGCGGATGGATCGGGGTTTGCCGGCCTACAGGATCGCGTGAACCAGCATTGGGGAAACCTGCTCAAGGCCGCTGCCGTCTCGACGCTGCTCGGCGTCGGCGCCGAGTTGGGTGCGGATAGCGAGGATGACCTCATCCGTGGCCTACGGCGGGGCTCGCAGGACACCATCAACCAGACCGGCCAGCAAATCGTGCGGCGGCAGCTCAATGTGCAGCCGACGCTCACCGTTCGGCCGGGGCACCCTTTGCGCGTGATCCTGACCCGCGACCTGGTGCTTGAACCGATTGGAGTGACGCGATGACGAAATTGAAGCTAGGGCCTCTCGCCGACGACCGGCCGGTGAAGCTGACAGTCGAACTGCCCGCTGCCGTTCACCGCGATCTCGCCGCCTACGCCGCAGCGCTCGCCGCCGAAACCCGAGGGGAAGCCATCGCCCCCGAGAAGCTCGTCGCGCCCATGCTGGCGAAGTTCATGGCAAGCGACCGGGGGTTTTCGCGGCTTCGGGGGGGCGCGAAGGACTGAGGCGCCTCGCTGCCATCAGTTGCCCAAGAACCGCTTGCGGCGTTCCGCTGCTTCGACCTTGATGATCGCTTCCTCGGCGGTGGCGCATTCGCCGCCCCGCACCGATCCATCGCGGCATCCGGCGACGATCTGACGGGCTTCTTCGATATGCGCCACGAAATACTGCGTGCCGCGCGCTTCGGTCGATGTCGGCGCAACGAGCGCCGGGCTGGCGGCCGCAGCCGTTTGCGGCGCTGGCGTGATGATCGGCCGAAGGACGAATCCTCCGGCAAATCCGATGACCAACGCGACCAGAACAATGATAAGTGTCTTGCCTTGTGACATGGCATTACGCTCCGAAGAAAACTAACTCTATTCTACTGAACTCTCAGAAATTTTGAAGGATAGCGCATAGCGTGTTTTGACGAATTGGAGAAATCGCCGCAAAGCGGGATTGCAATTGTCGTCGCGCCAGTATCCGGAATAGCAGATCAACACCGGCCCTTGTTCACCATAAACCGGCCGATAGACTACATCGGGATAGATTGCGCCGGAGCCACCCTCGCAGATAACGCTGAGTCCGCGCCCGTCACCTAGCACACTAAGAATTGTCCCATGACCGGACTGGTGCATTCTGACGTCAGGCTGCGTTCCCGCCACCGACAGGCGGCCGAGTAGCATGTCACGAATTTCTGGACCGGGGTCTGTGGCGGGGAGCAGGAATCGCTCGCTGCGAAGGTCGGTCCAGTGGATGATCTCGCGTTCTGCCAGAGGGTGGCTCGACGACAGGGCTACCATCACGCGCTCGCTCCAGAACGCTTCGCGCTGATAACCATCATGGGCAGCTTCGCCCGCCATAATGGCAATGTCGATCTCCCCGGTATCGAGACCAGCAAGCAAGGCACCTCGGTTTGCTTCTATCCCGTCTAGATTGACGTCTGGATGCGCACCGCGCCAACCCAGCATGGTCGCGCGTAGATTGCCGGCCGAGAGCGAGCAATAATGTCCGATAACGAGGTCGCCGGCGCGGCCCTGACCAGCAGCACGCATTATGGCTACGAGCTTGTCCGCATTCGCGAGCATTGGCCTAACGCATCGAATAAAATCGCGTCCGGCCCCTGTCGTACTTATTCCTGCACGCGAACGCACAAAAATTTGGACTCCGATCATTCGTTCTAGTTTGGCAACGTCCCGGCTAAGTGTGGACTGTTCCATCCCCAATGCGCGGGCAGCTTTGTAGAAGCTGCCGTGATCGGCCGCGGCGAGGACGTGTCGTATCTGGCAAATGCTGAATGACATCAGCAATCAACCGTAGAGGGGGCATAGATTGCTGTTGCTATTGCGCGCCGTCCCGATCCCAATGCGGTTCGCCAAGGCACGAAGAGGCAGCCGCCTTCGAGGTAACTTCGGTGGCTGAGCCCGGCGACAATTAATTTGGCGCCCGTCATGGCCCGCTCAAGCTGGCTTGAACGTCATCGCTACGCCGTTCATGCAATAGCGAAGCCCGGTCGGTCTCGGGCCATCATTGAAGACATGTCCCAAATGACCGGCGCATCGTGTACAATGAACCTCGGTGCGTTCCACACCAAGGCTATTGTCGCGGTGCTCGCCGATGGCGTGAGGAAGGTGGTCGTAAAAACTCGGCCAGCCCGTGCCACTGTCGAATTTAGTCGCGGACGAATAGAGCGGGAGCGCACATCCAGCACATGCGAACGTGCCTTTGCGGTGCTCCTTATCGAGCGGACTTGTATAGGGGTATTCGGTCGATGCTCGTCGGAGCACGGCGTAAGCCTGCGGAGAGAGTCTCTTGCGCCATTCCGCGTCGGTGAGACGAAATGTGGCGGGTACGGTCGCCACAGCCGCGGCATCATCGGCGCCTATCAACCGCCATGCGAGCGCGCCGAGGGCTGCAGTTGTGCCAAGCCCAAGGAGCTTGCGGCGAGTAAGCTGAGCGAGCGATCGTTCCATGCTGACATATTCGTAGTCGAAGGCAGGATGGTTACAGGAAGGAGTGTAACCTGTGTCGCGGCACGAACGAATGCCGGATTGGAGGCATGTTTCCGGAGTTTGAGTCCATGTTACGTTCCACTGCCCTTGCGGTTACATTGTTCGCCGGTGTCGCCGTGACCGCTGCGATAAGGCCCAGCGAAGCTCGTGACGTGCTCCCCTGATTGTTACCAGTCAGAGGTAGAGTCCGGCTCCTTCATGATGGTTGGTTGATGGGATGGCAATGGTCCTGGGGGCATGCCCCCAGGACCATTGGCCGGCGATCTCGGCGGGGGTTTGCCCGCCCAGTTTCGAGTGCGGCCTGACGTGATTATAATCGTGCCGCCAAGCCATGAGCACGAAGCGGGCATGCGCCAGCGACGTGAACAGGGTCTCGTTGAGGCATTCGTCGCGCAGGCGACCATTGAAGCTCTCGACGAAGCCGTTCTGCATCGGCTTCCCCGGCGCGATATAATGCCATTCGACCTGACGCTCCTGCGACCAGCGCAGGATCGCCGACGAGGTCAGTTCGGTGCCGTTGTCGCTGACGACCATGTGAGGCTTCCCCCGCAGGCCGATCAGCGTCGTCAGTTCCCGGGCAACGCGGATGCCCGACAGCGACGTATCGGCCACCAGCGCCAGACACTCCCGCGTAAAGTCATCGACGATGCACAGGATGCGGAACCGCCGACCGCACACCAGACTGTCCGATACGAAGTCGAGCGACCAGCGCTGGTTCGGACCCTGCGGCAGTGCCATTGGCGCCCGCGTGCCCAAGGCCCGCTTGCGGCCACCACGGCGGCGGACCCGCAGTCCCTCTTCGCGATAGATGCGCAGCAGCTTCTTGTGGTTCGGGCGCATGCCCTCCCGCGCCAGAAGATACCCCAGGCGGCGATAGCCGAACCGGCGGCGCTCGGCCGCCAGTTCGCGCAGGCGTTGCCGCAGAGCACCGTCATCCGGCCTCGTCGGCTCATATCTGATCACCCGGCGGCTCACGCCGACAAGGCTGCACGCCCGACGCTCGCTCAGCCCGTGATGGTCACGAGCATATGCGACGGCCTCCCGCTTGGCGCCGGGCGTCACCATTTTTTTGATGTCAGATCCTTCAGCACCGCATTGTCGAGCATCGCCTCGGCCAGAAGCTTCTTCAGCTTCGCATTCTCGTCCTCGAGCGCCCGAAGCCGCCGCGCTTCCGACACGTCCAGACCCCCGAACTTGGCCTTATACTTGTAGAATGTCGCCGAGCTGATCCCGTGCCGGCGGCATACATCCGCCGTCGGCATCCCCGCCTCATGCTCCTTCAATATCGCGATGATCTGCTCTTCGCTGAACCTGCTTCGCTTCATTCTGTCCGACTCCTTCGCGTCGGACTCTACTCAAAATCGGTCACATTTCAGGGGAGCACGTCACTCGCAATAGCGCAATCAAGGTTCCCGTCGCGGTCATCAAGGAGGCGCCTGGGGGAAATCGCGAGACGGCGATCTTTGCCGGGGGCTGCTTTTGGGGTGTCGAAGGTGTCTTCAGCCATGTGAAGGGTGTGGTTAGCGCGACTTCGGGATATGCCGGCGGCTCGGCATCGACCGCGCAATATGAGACTGTTTCGAGCGGTGCGACTGGCCACGCGGAATCGGTCAAGGTCGTGTTCGACCCTCGGCAGGTGAACTACGCTACGTTGCTGCGTATCTATTTCTCCGTGGTCGCCGACCCAACCCAAGTGAACCGACAGGGGCCTGATGAAGGCACCCAATATCGCACCGCCTTGTTCCCGCTATCGGCGGCCCAGACGAGGGTGGCGCGTGCCTACATCAGCCAGCTGAGCGCCGCTCGCGTCTTTTCCGCGCCGATCGCCACGCGCCTCGAGCAGCAGAAGGGCTTCTTCGCGGCGGAGGGCTACCACCAGGACTTTATGGCCCGCAACCCGAACTACCCCTACATCGTTGTCAATGATCGGCCGAAGGTCGACGCGCTCAAACGGATTTTCCCCGAGAACTGGAAGGCCTGATCCACGAACCGCGTCCTCCCGGTCCACCGGGAGGACGCGGTTGACCACAATTCCGTCGGAAGCCGGCGCACGCACATCGGATAGCAAGCGTTTGCCCTTCATCACCAGCTGCTGCGAATCCAGCGGAGACCATGAACGCTCTTGCGAAAGTTACGATGTTGAGAAGGATTTACAGCGCGGCCATCTCAGTGCCGCATTGCAGGAGAACGGTTCGTTCAATAGCTGCATAGCGGTGAACAAGCGCGGCGCGATAAGTTTCGTCGCGCATCATCGCGAGAAAATGCCCGCGCGAAGGATAGCGAACGATCAGCACCCGATCCCAGTCGGTCGGAGCCGTGCCGGGTTCGCCGATAAAAACCAGCCCGACATCGCCATTATAGATGATGTTCGCCTGACTGACGGTGCCGACGGTGACGCTGAATGCCTTTTCGTACAGGGCATAGGCTTCGCTTCCCGAGCGTGCCGGCTCCCCGCTGTCTTCGGGATAGACGGCCCGATCTTTGAACTTCAGCAGGTTGACCATCGTCACGGGGCCGTCCGGTCCATCATCACGCAACTGGCGTACCTGATCAGCGGTCGGGTCAATCGAGCGATCGATCATCATACCACCCCGTTTGCCTTGAAATGTGCCAACATCCGCGACCATCCGTCACGCGCGTCGCCTTTGTTGTAGCTCGAACGATAGTCGGCGTGAAATCCATGCTGGGCGTCGGGATAGACGTGGATATTCGAACCCATTTTCCCGGCGGCTTGCAACGCAGCGCGCATCGCTTCGACATCGGCCTGGGGGATGCCCTGATCAAGTGCGCCGTACAGGCCTAACACCGGGGCCTTCAGTTCTGCGGCACGGCTGATCAGCGGCTTGAGCTGTCCATACCAGGCGACGCCTGCCTTGATATCGGGATCTTCCATGGCAGCACGCCAGACGACTGCGCCGCCCCAGCAGAAGCCAGTGATCGCGATCCGCGTGCCTTCGACGAACGCTTGAGCCTTCAGCCACGTCGAAGTCGCTGCGACATCGTTGTCGACTTGGTCGGGTGTCGCCTGTCGGACGATCGGGATGATCTGCTCGATGTTGGCGATAGCCGGGAGATTGACGCCCGAACGGTAGAAGAAATCGGGCGCGATCGCGACATAACCGAGACGCGCCAACCGTCGGCAGATGTCCTTGATATAATCGTGGATTCCGAAGATTTCATTCACGACGATGATCGCGGCATGTCGGGCCTGACCGGCGGGCCGGGCGACATAGGCCGGTAAGTGCTGGGACGCGCCGTTCGGAATCGTTACGCCCTCAATAATCAGCCCGTCTTCAGGTGTCGTGATCGGCGCGGCCTCCGCGGAGAAAGCCGCGAGGGCATAACCGGTGAAGAACAAACCAGCGGCCGCCCGGCGCGTCAGGTGGAAGTCTTCCGGCAATGAGCCTTCGGGCCTGGTCAGCATGGGGGCTCCTAATCGGTTCACAGCGCGCAGTGCGAGCGCACGTCTCGCTCAAAGACGTCCTTGATCGCAAGAAAATGGGCGTCGATCGCCATCGGATCCTTGCTGTTCAGGTCGATCAGGGCCTGTCTTTCGGGACCACCACGAACCACGTTGATGGCGTCATGCTCGATCCCTGCAATGATCGCTTCAGCGACAGCTTCGGCTGGCTCCAACGAGAATCCAATCTCTGGGCCCGCCTGGTTCGTCGCCATCATCGGAGTATCGGTGCCGCTGGGGTAGACCGTCATCACACGAACACCTTCTCCATTGAGCTCGCGCCGCAGCGATTCCCCAAAGCTCGACAGACCGGCCTTCACCGCCGCATAGGTCGCATAGAACGGCATCGCGACCAATGCGATCGCGGAAGAGACGTTAACGATCATGCTCTCGGAACCAGCTCGCAACAACGGCAACGCCGCGCGAGTCAGCATGATAGGGGCAACAAGATCCACCTCGATCATGGCGCGGATCTCCTCTTCATCAATCGCATCAAGGCGACCGGCGCGAACCGCGCCCGCGTTGTTCACGAGAATATCGAGCCCGCCGAAAGCTTCGATCGCGCCCTGCAAGGCTGCCGTGCGACCTATCTGGGTCACGACATCGGCAGTTATGCCGGCAGCCTCCGCACCTGATGCGTTCAAAGCCCCGACAGCTTCATCGACGCGCGCTGCTCCGCGCGCAGCGATGACCAGACGTGCACCGCGCGCGGCAAGCCCACGCGCCAATTCAAGCCCGATCCCGCTTGATCCGCCAGTGATGAGAACCCGTTTTCCTTCGACGTCCATGACCGGCACCTCAACCTTCTGCAGCATAGTTTGAGGGAAAGAGCGCGCGCAGCGTTTGCTCGTCGAACTCGCGCTTGAATTCGTGAGCGCTCCCAACATCGCGAGCACGCCACGCCGCCTGCCGCGCATTGACCAGCCGATGCCAGCGGGCCAAATCGGGATAGCGACCGAGGGGCTCGTCGAATTCGGGGAAAACAAAGCCGGCGCGTTCGATCCATCCCCAGGCCGCCATATCCGCGACCGTGTAGGTCTCGCCGACTATGTACGTCCGATCGCGCAGGTGATCGTCGAGAACCTGGTAATGGCGCTCGGCTTCGCGCCGATAGCGGTTGAGCGCATAGTCCAGACCCGCTGGCGCGGCGCGCTGGAAATGAACCGCCTGGCCGGAGAACGGTCCAAGGCCCGACGCCACGAAAAACAGCCAAGAGAGCAATTGCCCTCGATCCTCGGGTGATCCAAGAAATTGACCGTGCTTTTCTGCGAGATAGAGCAGGATCGCGGTCGAATCGAAGACCGCCGTCGGAACTCCGCCGGGGCCTTCGGTGTCGACGATCGCCGGGACTTTCCCGTTCGGATTGATTGCGAGAAAGGAGGGCGCGCACTGTTCGCCCTTAAAGGTATCGACCGGCACAAGCTCATAGCCGATGCCGAGCTCTTCGAGCAGCAGGGCGACCTTCAAGGGGTTCGGGGTCGGGTGAAAATAGAAGCGGATCATCTCGGTTTGGTCCTCATGCAAAACAGTCTCACCGGACGTCTGCGATCATCTGGTCTTGCACCCAGGACGCGAGATAGCGGCCGGCGGCATCGACCGCCGTTTCGACGCCGATTTCTTCGGACAGGCGGTCGCACAGGCGAGCAAAGCTCATGCCCGACGATGCGAGCTGGATCGCGCCCATCTCAGCTGTCTCGATCGAGGCGAAGTGCGGTTGAAGGCCGACGCGCCAAACACGCACCCAACCCGGCTCGGGCAGAAACTCGGCTGCCGGAACTTCCTCTTCGGCGGCGATCGCGTTCCAGATCGCGCCACAGTTGGTCTTGACGGGCAGCAACGTGAGCGTCGGCACGAATGCGATCACCGCCTCATCCCAATCGACCGCTGCGAGCTGTTGCCGGTCGAAGGCCGGTGCGTCGGGGCCGTCGAACGCGCGCCGCAAAGCCCAGTCGAGCGCGGCGATTTCGGCGACCTCAGGATCGTCCGGGTAAAGGTCGGCCATTGTCTCCGAGAATTTGACGCCGTAGTCGGCGAGCGTCCAGCTATGCGGCGGGTGGGCAGCGATATGCCGGCGCGCAGCCGCTTCGAACGCCTCGTCTCCGAGCCACGCCCACAGGCGTTCGTAACTGTCTTTGAGGCACTCTACGAGCTGGCCACCATAGGCGTTGTGATAGACGGCAAGGCCCGGCCCGCTGGACCCGCCAACGGCAACCGGAATGTCGCTCGGTTCATCCAACAGGAATCCCAGGAAATCGCGTTGAAGGTCGAGAAGCGTCATGCCGCGGCCGCCGTGACGTCGCCTGCGATGCGGCGCGCAACATCCAGCTCGTCTAACATATCCTGAAGCGGAGGAATGTTGTCATCGCGCTCGATCATGGTGGCGACGGGTCCGAGACGAGGATAAATCCGGGCGAACAGATCCCAAACTGGATCGGGAACTGGCTCGTCGTGCGTATCGATTAGCCGGCCTTGCCCCTGGCTATGGCCCGCGAGGTGGATTTGCCGAACACGGTCCGCCGGCACGCCCGCCAGATAATCATAGGGGTCAAAGCCGTTGTTCGTTCCGCTCACATAGATGTTGTTGACGTCGAGTAGCAGGTAGCAGCCCGTCCGTTTCGTCATCTCGGCAAGGAAGGCCCATTCGGTCATCTGGTCGTCGGCGAAGGTCAGATAGGTCGAGGGGTTTTCGAGGACCAGCGGACGTTCGAGCGCATCCTGGACATGCTCGATGTTCGCGCAAACGGTGTTGAGTGCTTCCTCGGTGAAGGGCAGCGGGAGCAGATCATGGGAATTGACCTCCCCGACGCGCGACCAGCTCAGATGATCGGAGACCCATAATGGCTGGATTCGATCAGCCAGCGCTTTCAGGCGCGCAAGATATTCGGAACGGATGCCGTCAGCCGAACCGATCGACATTGAAACGCCATGCATCGCAACGGGCCAGCGATCGCGCACCTCATCGAGAACGTGGATCGGGCGCCCGCCGGCCCCCATGAAATTCTCGGAGATGATCTCGATGAAATCGACAGGAACGGCCTCGGTCAGATAATTCTGGAAGTGTGGAATCCGCAGGCCGAGCCCGAAGCCGTGAAATGGCGCGATTGTTTCTTCCGGCACAGACTTACTCCGATCGGTGTGCCGGGCCCGGACGGAACGGAGGGACAGCCCGGCACATGACGGAATACGAGTGGTAGCGTCTGGCGGTTACACCTGGTCCGAAAGTTTCGCGCCGCAATGCGATTGGGGCCCGCGCGAGACGGGCCCGCCGCCTTACCAGCGTAAGAGCCGTGGTCCGACGGCGGCGCCGACCAACGTCGCTGCGGCAAGGCCGAGCGAGTACCATAGCAGCACGAAGCCAGGCGATGTCTCGGCGCAGTGTAGAGCGTAGATGGAAGCGCCAGTGGCGCCAGCAACCAATCCCGCAGCTGCGCCAGCGGCCTCAAGCCTCGTCGGAGCAAGGTGGGCCATCGCCCGCACCAGCCCAACGAACACCGGTACCGATAACAACATCACATAGAGCGGGCACTGAAACCAACTCGAGCCCATCCAGAAGGAGGCAGTATTTCCGTCGGGGGCGATGGCCAGCTGGATGGACGTGACCAATGCCAACAGAGCGATGGGTGGCCACAAGAGTCGCGTCCAGTGAAGGTCGCGAGCGCCAGGCCGGCTCAATCGTTCGAGAGCGAAAAAGCCGAGCGACGCGATCGAGGCGGTGTAGAGCAGCTTCATCCAGAAGCCCATCGTCACGGCCGCTACGGACAAATCGCTACGCACGGCCAGCGAAGGCCAGAACAAGACCAGCACCATCGCGACGGCCGCACCCCGAATTAAACCCCGGCGCAAAAGGGCGCGCGGACCATGCAGGGGCACGGGCTGCAAATTCTTGGAAAGCTCCACAATCAACACTTCGGTATTCATCAAATGCTCCGTCGAACACTCGGTCGACGGGCCTCCACGCCGCGAGTCTTGACTCTACATTCGGAACCGCGAGGCAATCGGTTACGCTGGGGTCGGTCCGGGGCTGACGTGCATCCAAGAGGCAACGGAGGATGTTCGCGAGAAAAATCTCGGCAGAGTGGTGGAGAGGGTTACACCTGACGTCCGTCGAACGCCTTCGCGCGAACTTTTGGCGCCGGTCATGGCCCGTTATTGGTTCGGGAGAGGGCGGTGGCCGTGCCACCGCCCTGAAATGGCATGTTGCCGTCTCCTCAAGTTCGCCTCTCGTTAAAGCCGCAGCAAAGCCGCAGCCTGGTTAGGCGACGCTTGATCCCTTCCGCTGGACCGAGTTTACGAACAAGACGAGGGATGCAGCCAGAAGAACGGCGTCTTTCAATAGAAATTGGCCGGGCGCCGCCGAGATTGCGGGAAAACCGCCGGCGGTTTGCTCAGCCACGCCGGGCGTGCTCACGAAGAACGTCAGCGTTATGGCGTAGGTCGCAATCGACATCGCCGCGCCGAGTGCTGAAAAAGTGGGATGGAAAGCTCCAGCAACAAGGGCACACGCCGTCGCAAGTTCGATCACGCCAATGGCATAGCTCTGCCCCTGGATGCCGAGCATGTTGAGCCAGTGCATGATGGGGCTGTTGTCGATGAACGGTGCGATTCCGTTTGCCTCATAGGCGGTGAATTTCATTCCGCCAAACCAGAGGAAGACAATGACCAATGCCCAGCGCAGGAGGGCGAGGTCACTCCGGCCATGCTCCGCGACCCGAAAGCCGTAGTCGTCGAAAATTTTCATATTTCAGTCCTTTCTTTATGCGAATTGGAAAGTGCTTGGTGTGATTTCGCGTCCCCACTGCGCCGTGGGTGTCCAGCTTCAATTGATCGATCCCGCTCGTCGCGGCGCTCGAATGAGGAGCGCGGTGGAATTGAGCGATCTCGTGCGTTCATGCTCCGGTACGTGAATTATATGCGCCGCGCATATATTGCAGATTGAGGCTTGTCTATATGCGCCGCGCATATAGATGTGGGCGATGCATACGAACCGTGACAGGAACACGATCGGGGCCTTCGCCTTGATGATCGGTGACGAAATTGCCCGTGCAGTCGCGTCCAAGGCACCCGAGGCCGGCCCGATGGCCGCGGCGCTGGCTCTTTTGGATCACGAACCGGGCCTTTCGATCAGGACGCTCTCCGCTGGTGTCGGACTGTCTCATGCAGGCACTGTTCGACTCGTCGATCGACTCGTCTCCGAAGGGCTGATCGAAAGACGGGGACATGCCGACGACGGTCGCGCCGTTTCGCTCTATCTAACCCCAACGGGGCAGCAGGCCTGCGCCGCCGTTCTTGAAGCGAGGGGCGAAGTCTTGGCGTCCAGCCTTGACGTTCTGAGCGCAGATGAGATCGCTATATTGGCGGAATTGTCTCAGCGTGTCCTCCGCTCCCGTCTGCGCGATTCAGACCATTCATATCGCATCTGCCGCCTGTGCCAGCACGATGCTTGCACCAACTGTCCGATCGACGCCGAATTGAAGGAACGGGTTGAAGGGAGCGCTGGCTGATTCTTCACCAGGCGTCGGGACTGTGGGGCAGCAGATTGATTTAAGGAAATCACAGAGGCGGGCGTGACTTCCTGTAACCCCCGATTGCTTATGGGCGAATGAACCAATGCGCCGTGTAAAAAGAGTCAAGAAGGCGGCGCTGTGTGGCGGGAGATGCCCCCCCGCTTCCCGCCACACACATTTTTCCGGACGGGAGCGACGCGGTGACGGATTTCTCTATCTCGATCGTCCAGGCTCCGCCCGTCTTCCTCAATCTTGCGGCCAGCATGGACCGCGCCGAGGTGTTGATACGTGATGCGGCCCGAAGCGGTGCTGCTATTGTCGTGTTCCCGGAAGCCTGGTTACCCGGCTATCCCGTTTGGCTGGATGAGAGCGCTGGCGCGGCGCTTTGGGGACATCGCCCGGCGGAGTCATTGTTTCGAATATTGTTTGCGAATTGCCCGGATTTGGAGGGGCCAGAAATCGCGCGGCTTGCCGACCTCTCCGCTGAGCTTTCGGTCGAGATCGTGATGGGCATTCAGGAGCGACGCGGCTCAAGCATCTACAATAGTGTCGTTCGCACAACCCCGAGCGGGTGGCGTGATATCCACCGCAAGATCATGCCGACGCATAACGAGCGGCTGATTTGGGCGGCCGCTGACGGCAGCACCTTGAGGCCTTGGCCAGGAACGCACGGACCTGTCGGTGCGCTTATCTGCTGGGAGCATTGGATGCCGCTCGCCAGAGCGGCGCGGCATCAACATGGGGAGGTGTTGCATTTCGCTTTGTGGCCCGCCGTCACGGAACTCCACCTCCTCGCGAGCCGTCACTATGCCTTCGAAGGCCAATGCTATGTCGCGGCCGCGGGCACGGTTTTGACCAGGGACGATGTGCTCGACGGGTTTGATAGCCTCGACATTGCGGAACCCGACGCGCGTTCAATATTGGAGGCGATCCCCGCGGAGCGCGAACTGCTGAAATCGGGGGGTAGCGCCATCATCGGCCCGGATACCTCGATCATCGAGGTTGCGGCCAGCGGCGATCCTTCCACGCTCAGCGCCACGATCGATCCGGGTAGGCTCGCCGAGGGGCGCCTCTATCTCGATACCGCTGGCCATTATTCGAGGCCCGATATCTTCGAACTGCATGTCGATGCACGAGAACGCTCGGGCGTGCGGTTCACTAACTGAGACAGTCGTCCGCGATCGAGTGGTGGAACGGGCGCTGTCGATCGCGGCTGCGTTCTTTACACGCGCTGCCCGCTGCTTTGTTGCGGATTACGCGCTCCAAGGGAGTTTCTTGGTCGGCGAACTGTAACCACCGCGCCGATGGCGGCGAATTCCCAATCATCAAGCAACATGTCCCAGAGGAACGAAATCGTGCGGACCAATACCACCCAGGCGGCATTTTCCGGCGCGCTCCCGGTCATCGGCTCCGGCGTGGCGCTCATCGCCATGCTCACTATCGGCACGATCACAATCGCAGGCGCCATAATGGGCGCGATGCCGGGCTACTGAAAGGAACCGTGATGCGCGCTCCAGCGCTGATTCTCGGCGTGCTCGCCTTTGGCGCGGGCGTTATGGGCTTGATCGAGTCCGGTCGCGGGGATGCTCAGGCGGTTCCAGCGCGGCGCGGCGGTCCCGTTCTGGTCGAACTCTATCAGAGCCAGGGTTGTTCGAGTTGCCCACCGGCCAACGCCAACGTGAATGCTCTGGCCGACCGCCCCGATGTCGTGGCTCTGTCGTTCGGTGTCACCTACTGGGACTATCTCGGCTGGCGCGACAGTTTTGCAACGCCGCAATTCACGCAGCGCCAGTGGGATTATTCACGCTACAACCGTCTTGGCAATGTTGCGACACCTCAGGTCTGGATCAATGGCACGAAGACGATCGTCGGCAACAGCCGAAGCGAACTCGACGCATCGATCCGCACAGCGCGCAGCGACGGACCTCCGCTCGCCATCGCGAACGGCAAGGCTAGTGTTGGCGCCGGCCGCGCGCCGGCCGGCGGTGCGGATGTCTGGATCGCCAACTATGACCCGCGAACGGTTCAGGTTCCGATTAGGGCCGGTGAGAATGGAGGTCGGACCCTCCCGCATCGCAACATCGTTCGTCGGCTGGTGAGGATCGGGCACTGGGATGGTAGAGCGATCAGCTTCGCTCTTCCCCCAGCCGCCCCCGGTTTGGCTACAGCCATCTTCCTGCAAGCGGGTCGGGGTGGTCCGGTGCTGGCCGTAACCAAGGCAAGCTGAGCTGTAACCTCTTCAAGAGTCTGATCGAAGCTCTCCTCGTCTCCAATCAACCATGGAATTGCGATCATGACCTTTCTTCGCGTACTGCCTCTTGCAGCGCTTATTGTTATTGCTGCTCCCGTTCAGGCCCAGCCGGTTCGACCATTCAGCCTAGCGGCGCTCAAGGCGGCTCAGGCGGCCGGCAAGCCTGTTCTGGTGGACGCCTTTGCGCCTTGGTGCCCAACTTGCCGCGCCCAGGCGCCGACGATCGAAAAGCTCGCGAAAGATCCCGCGTACAAGAACCTGATCATCCTTCGCCTCGACTATGACAATCAGAGGGCTGAGAAGAAGTTGCTCGGCATCACCAAGCAAAGCACGCTGATCGCCTACAAAGGCAACCGGGAAGTCGGCAGGATCGTCGGCATTACGGATCCTGCGCAGCTGAAGGCGTTCGCCGCAAAGCCTCTGCGCTGACGCCATGCGCTTCGATCGCCGCGCCGTCATTGCAAGCCTCGGGGCTGTCGCGATCGGCGGCACTTCCTTGGCCGGAGCTATCGCGACTCCGAGCTATGAAGACCCGGACGACATGTATGCCGCGCTCGGCCGCCAACCTCAGCAGGTGCTGAGGATCGGTGGCGGGACGATACGGGTCGTTTTCGCCGATGGTGCGCCCGGGCTCGTTCGCGACCCGGTCCTGGCATGGATACAGACGGCAGCCGTTGCGGTTACGGCCTATTTCGGACGCTTCCCCGTCGAGGATTTCGGTCTGCTCATCATCGCCGACTCATCCGATAAGGTCGGCCACGCGACCACGTTCGGCTACGCCGGTTCCGCCACCAGGATTCATGTCGGGACTGGGGCCACAAGCACGGCCTTTCGCAATGACTGGGTGCTGGTCCATGAAATGGTCCATACGGCGCTTCCCGACCTGCCTCGCCGCGCGCTATGGCTGCAGGAAGGAAACGCAACCTATGTCGAGCCCATCGCGCGTGTGATGGCAGGCCAGATCCCGGCGGCGGACGTGTGGCGTCAGCTGGTCACGGGGTTGCCGAAGGGCAGTCCACAGCCTGCCGATGGCGGTATGGATGGCACCCGGGCCTGGGGCCGGCTCTATTGGGGCGGTGCCGCATTCTGGCTGCTGGCGGAGATCGCCATCTATCGCGATACCATGGGCAAGCGCTCACTCCGTGATGCGCTTCGTCGTATCAATCGCGCGAGCGGTGGAAACACGATGGATTGGTCGCCCGAGCAACTCATGACGGCCGGCGACCAGGCGATCGGGGCAAACTCGTTGATCGACCTCTATACCCGTTTCGCCGACACGCGGGTGGTCCCCGATCTCCCCGACCTGTTCCGTCAGCTTGGCATAATCCAGCTCGGCGATGGCGCGATCTCCTTCGATAGTCACGCTCAGTTAGCTGAATTGCGGCGAACGGTAACGCTCCCGCCGCGGTAGGCCGGAGCGAGAACCCTGGCCGACGTTCGCCGGGATTGCCGACTATAATCATAATTGACGGGAGGAGGAGTCAGGTGACGATCATCAACGGATCGGATCCACAGTCGATCTGATTGGCGCAGTGTGGTGGGCCCGGCCGGGGAAATAGTGAGCGCGCGGTTCTGGGGCGTATCGCGATGCCGGGCCGCAGGGGCAATCCGGCCCGGCATCGTCTTACGGACTGCCGCCACTGTTGAGCGACAGGAGTCACCGCCCATCGGGCAGCGGCGTCGTCGGCTGAAGGGAGGGTTACGGCCGCGACACTATGGTATTCGATGGAACGGATAGTCAGGTTACTGTCCCCGGAAGTTTTTTGCCGATCTTGAGCAGCGTTGAACTTCCGCTGCCCGGGATGAAGCGATGATAGATCCCAGCCTCAACTACGAGGAAAAACACTGACGATGAGCCGATATCAATCGGCCGCAAAATCCTTGTTCAGCTTTCCGCGTGCCGGATCGATCCCGAGCAGATGGTCGAGCGAAAACTTGCCGCCGCCGCGGAAAATGATCGGGAGGAGCAATCCGGCCCAGCTCAAATGCGTCGGCCAGGCGTCGGGATACACGAACACCTCGATGACCGTCGTCATGCCGAGCAGTCCCAGAGCCGCGACACGGTTGAACAGCCCGAGCACCAGCAAGATCGGGAACAGATGTTCCTGATAAGTCGCGAGATGGGCCGCGATGTGAGGCGGGATCAAGGGGATGCGATAATCGGTCTCGAACAGCGAGTAGGTGCTGTCGGTGATATGAAGGATACCGTCGACCTTGGTGCGGCCGGACATGAAGAACACCCCGGCAACACCGAGGCGGGCGATCAAAAGGAGGATCGAGCCTGGAAGCTGGTCGAGTTTTTGGCCGATACGGGCGTAAATGTTCATGGATTTTCTCCCTGTTGGATGTGTCCGGCAAAGGCGCCGGCCGAAAGCAAGGTTGCGAAGATCGTGGCGACATCGCCGTCTTCGTCGGCAGCGTTCGCCGCCGCGACCGCAAGCGTTGAGCCTGCAAGGAAGGCACGCATTGGCGCGTCGATTACCCGGACCTCGATTGCGTCGGCCGGCCGCGTGATGAGGAACTGCTCCGGCGTCCAGAGCACCTCATCGAGGGCTTCGGGCGGCGCGGCGGCCTGATGCGCAAGCCATAGGCTTGCTGCGGGCGACAGGCTCCGTCCGATCCGTGTTGCCGGGTGCCAGCTCAGCGGCGCGTCTGGATCGATCCCCGCCGCGAGTGTCTCGGGATCGAGAGCGTCTGCGTCCGCGGCGAAAAGCGCCTCCGTCACCAACCGCTCAAGCGCGGCGACGGCACCGAGATAGGGTGCCTCGGCGAAAGGACTCCAAGCGCCGACGAATGCCGGAAAACTGGAGCCATAAAAGCAGAGGCGTGCTTCCGCCGGGGGGGACATTTCGACATAGGCCGTCGCGCAGGCTGCGAAAGCATCGTCGCCGACGAGGGTCGCCGCGACCGGATAGTTGGCGAACAAGGCATCGCGCGCGGCCTTGGTTGCTGTGTTGCGATGCACGGCCAGAGCGCGTCTGATCGCCGGATCGGGCGCCTGTTCCGGCGAGGCAAGCATCGCGCCGAAGCCATGCTGGAATGAGCGGGCATCAAGCATTGGCCGGCATTCGCTGTTCGAGAAGCCGGTGCGCGTGATCGCGCTCCATCATCAGCTCGTTGAACGGGGGGATGTCGTCGTCGCGTTCGACGATAGTGGGTCGCGGGCCGATCCGCTCGATCAACCGCCGATAGAGCAGCCAGACAGGGTCAGCCACCGAAGCGTCATGGCTGTCGATCAAGAGCCCACTATCCGGATCGGGATCGGGGCGGTGGCCAGCGATGTGGATCTCCCCCACGATCGACGCCGGAATTGCGTCGATGCGGGACTCTGCCGAAAAATTGAGGTTCGCCGCGCTGACGTAGATATTGTTCACGTCGACGAGAAGGCCGCAGCCGGTCCGCGCTGCGAGCTGCGACAGAAAGTCCGCCTCATCGAGTTCGTGTCCGGGCAGATCGACATAAAGCGATGGATTTTCCACCATGATGGCGCGGCCGAGCGCATCTTGGACACGCGCGACATTGTCGGCCGTGATGCCGAGCGCTTCGCGTGTGCGGGGAAATGGCAGGAAGTCGGAATGATGCGCTCCTTCCCATTTCTGCCACGCCAGATGATCGGAAACAGCGGTGGGTTGGATACGATCGACGAGGCGCCGCAAAAGCGCCAGGTGCTCCGGCGTAGGGGGTTCGACGGAGGCGAGCGAAAGGCCGACGCCATGCAGTGAAATAGGGAAACATGCCGCGAGCGTCATGAGTGCCCGCAGCCGCGGCCCCCCGTCCACCATGTAATTCTCGGCGTGCACCTCGAACCACAGGCCTGGGTTCCGCGCCGTCAGCGCTTCATCGAGATGCTCGAGCTTAAAACCCAGGCCTGCGGTTATGGACATGGCGTTGATCCTCAGGCTTTGGGGGTCAGCGAGCCGTAGCCCTTGGGCGTCTTGATCTTGGCGCAGGTGCCGGCAGGCACCAGCTTCCAGGCGTCGCGCTGATAGTCGATCTTCGACGTTCCCGCGCAGGTCGTGCCGGCGCCGGCCTTGCAGTCGTTCTTGCCGGCCTTGGCGACGCCGTAGCATTTTTCCATCGGCTTCTTGGCCTGAGCATGGGCCGCGTTGGTGGCACCGGCGGCGAGCGAGGCGAGAAGCAGCGCGCTGAGCGCGGCGGTCTTACGGTTGGTCATGACAGTCTCCTTCAATCAGCCTCACGTGCGACGATCTCCGGAAAGGCGATCGCCGCACGGTGGCCCGGGAGGCTGATTAGGTCGGACCACGATGTCGGGTCCGCTGAAGGCTGGCCGGCGGTTACACTTGCTCAGGAAAAATAGAATTTATCGAAGTCTGTAACCGGCGTCGTATCGAACGCGAAAACCGCCATGCCACTTGGCGAAACATCATCTCTATTCAGGAGTATCCCATGAAGACCTTCAAGACCGGCGCCGCCATTGCTTCCGCTGCTGCCATGCTCGCGCTGACGGGCCTCGCGACTACCGCTCCGGCTTATGCCGCAGGCGGAAAGGCGGCCAAGGTGCAGCACTGCTATGGCGTCAATTCGTGCAAGGGCACGTCTGACTGCAAGACCGCCACGAATGACTGCAAAGGCCAGAACAGCTGCAAGGGCCAGGGCTTCAAGGCTCTCTCGGCCAAGGCCTGCAAGGCGCAGGGCGGCAGCCTCACCCCGAAGGCCGGCTAATCGTCGGCGCCGCCCGGTCGTTAAACCGAGCACAATCAACAGCCGCCCGTCAGTTTCGCGCTGGCGGGCGGCATTTGTTTGTGCCGCCTATTCTCGTGTGTGTCGCGAAGGCGAAGGAAAACCGGCCGAGCGACCATCCCGATGAGGTCTGGCGGCGCGCACTGTTGCGCGTTCATCGATCAAGGGTCGGCCTCCTCGCGGCGGCTCGGCTATAGCGATCCATGGGCATCGGCCGGAATGTTCAGTCGCGAAAGACGATCACCTTTCGCGCGCGTGGTGCCCACGACGAACGTCGCCCGGTCTTAGACAGGCTGCGAAACCCGTTTAGGGCAAGGCATTCGCACATTGGATCACCAGCGAGAGACAAGTGGCAGCACCGCCCGCGCCATCAACGTAATCGCTGACACGCCGAGCGAATACCAGAACACGATGTAGAAGGGATCGTCGCTGGGGCAATGGAAGGCGAAGATCAATGCGCCCCATGTCGCCGCGGCAACTCCCACCGCGACGGAACTGGCTTGTCTGTCCGTCGGTGCGCCGCGACGCATCATCAGGCCAAGCGCGACGATTGGCGGAATCGACAAGATCGTCATCACCGTCAGGCATTCGACGCCCATGCGCCACATCAGGCGGGCAACAAGCGCGCTCGTGCCTTGGCCCGCGACATCGATGACCCAGCCGACGAGGAAGAGACCGGCGACCAGCACAGCCCAACGGCGCAGCCCCGAGCGCGGCGACGAGACAGGGTTGAACGAACCGAGAGCGATGTGGACGCCGAACGCCGCCAACAGGGCGAGGCCTCCCATCTTCCACCAAAATGCTGCGCGACCAAGCGCTGCCGCCACGTCAGGACGCAGCGTGCCAAGCGCCAGGAAACCGGCAAGCTCGACGGCGGCCAGGCAAAGCAAAATCGCCAGCTGGCGACGCGGATTCGACGGGCGGACGGGGCGAAGTTCGTCAACCAGTCGATCTAGCAGAAGATCACTCGACATCGGGCTGCTTCTGAACGATCGTGGCCAACCGCGCCAGCCCGCGATGGATGTTGACCTTGATCAGCGACCCGGACTGGCCAGTTCGTGCCGACGCTTCCTCGACGGAGAAACCCTCGATCTTCACCAGTCGAATAGCTTCGGCCTGAGCGGGTTTCAGTTTGGTCATCAACTGAGTCAAGATGACGGAACTTGTCACGCTGCTCTCATGGTCCTCGATGGCGATGTCGTCAGGCAGTTCCTCCATTGTCGCTCGACCCATCGATCGAAGGCGATCGATCCATTTGTAACGGGCGACCGCAGCGAGCCATGGCTTGAACGGGCGTTCGGAGTCATAAGTATGGCGCTTTTCGTGAATCGCGATCAGCGTATCCTGCACGGCGTCATCCACCATGGCCGGCGGCAGACGACGGGCATAGAACCGGCATAACCACTTCCTCAGTTCGTCGAGGAGCCGCCTATATGCCCCGGCATTTCCCTGCTGGGCCGCAACCATCAGCCGTCCCCATTCTTCCTCGGCTGCGGTCATGACTGGCGCCGGGATGAATCGGGCAAGTTCGGCCGTCCGGCGGGCGGTCTGGGGGCGAGGGTCAAGGCGCACGGATACGTATTCGATACAACTAGCTGGCGGGTTACACTCGGCTTCCGCGAAAAATGCGCGGCAGTCCTTGGACGAACCGCGGCGCCGGCCACGCCCTTACGCATCAACAACCTCCTGATGGTCTCGGGCTTTCCGCATTTTTGTCGGGTCCATCCCAAAGGTATTCCGGAAAGCGCGACTGAAATGGCTGCGGCTGATGAATCCGACGCGATTGGCGACGATCGACACCGGAAGCTGCGTGGAAAGCAGCAGATTGCGAGCATGATCGAGGCGTGTGCGGGCCACGAATTCCATCGGTGGAGATCCGACGGTCTCGGCAAACACCTTGGCGAACTTGGAACGGCTCATGCCCGCGCTCCGGGCGAGACCCACCAGAGTGTGGTTGGCGGCCGGATTTTCCATGACCTGGGCGACGGCGCGCGCAAGCGACGGACCCTCGAATAATCCAGGCAACGCCCTCCGCGATCCTTGCTTCTCCGCAAATCGCCGGATCGCGAGAATCAGACAGCTTTTCATGAGCGAGGCAATGAGCGCCTTGCTCCCGATCGATGTGATCCGAGTCTCGAGCAATATCCGTTCGAACGCGCTGCGGGCGAAGGGCTCATCAGCGAGCAACGAATAAATTGGCTCCCTCAGCCCATCAAACGGGCCGAACGATCCCGCGAGATCTGCCGTTATCTGCCCACATGCGATCAGCACGCTCGCAGGCTCGCCCATGGAAGCATCGTAGTGCATCAAGCCATCGCGCCGCCGACTACAGGTTTCCGACGGACTGAACATGCTGGAGGGTGCTGGCGAACCGCCAATGACCTGCCTGATTAAAGGCGGGACTAAAACAATCCCGCCTTGCGGAACCGTCATAATCGGGTCGTCGCCGATCTTGAGGTGCAAGCTGCCCGCGAGCACGAAATGGACCTCGATCTGTTCGAGCGGCGGAATCTCGATCGCCGAGCTCGATGCAAATTCGCATATCGCGAATTCCTTCACGTCCACCGCGAGGACGGCCAGAATCTGATCAAGCGCCGAGTGTTCCATAGCTACTTCATGTGTGCCTTATCGTCAGAATGATTCCAGACGATTCGCAACGGCAGGCAAGTTTCGGACGATCAGGCACGCTAACGGATGATCCGCAACTTCAGATGGCGTGAGCAACCATTTTCTGGCGATCGGCCTTCGCTGCTCGGCGAGACTTACTTGTGCCGCTGGCTGGTCCAAGGTCGGCGTGCCTCGCGCTGTGTCGGCATCGTGCCCGGTGATGACGCATCTGGTTACGGCGGCGGTCCCTTCGGCGGTTGAAGGTCAATGGCGTAAGTGGCGCAACGAACGAGCGCTTTTCGTCGGCTTCTGTAACCTTTTGACAGTTGTCCCGAACATCCGAACATGCGCGTTTTCTGTATCTTTCGGGGCCGGCATCGTCGGCGCACGCATCTTGTGCGATTTGTCGCGGCGGGCTGCGCGGGCTTTCTTGTCCCACCAAGTGCAAACGCGCAGGCAGCCGCTGCCCCCGGACAGTTCGCGCTGAAGGTCAGTGGCTATGCCAACGGCACTCTCGCTGACGCCACGGCCCAGCCCGACGCGGGCGGGGGCGGTCTAGCCGAGGCCGAAGCGGAGATCACACCCCAATACCGCACCACTGGAGGGACGGTCCTTGCATTTCGCAGCGTCGCCAATGTGCAAGGGCTGGCAAGCAATACCTCCTCGTCGTATCGACTGTCAGTCCCGGAGGTGAGCCTGTTCGTCATCGGTGACTTCGGGCGGATCGAGATCGGCGAGCGGGCAGGATTCCCGCAAAGCCTTGTCGGCTTTACTCCCTCCGAGATCGCATTCACGACGCCGGGCTTTGGCCCGGAATCGGGCGCGCGCCTCGATCCGAATGGGCGCTTGCCGACCAGCTTCCTGCCCCGCGGATTGGGATCGCGGGTCAATGCGCTCACTTACCTGGGCTATGCAGCACGTTTCTACGGCGATGCGTCGCCGAAGATCATCTATCTCTCGCCGCGCTCAAAGGGCGGGTTCTACGGCGCGGTTTCGTATACGCCCGAAACAGTGCGGCCTTCGGGCTTCAAAGTCGCCAATGGCACCACGGCACAGAGTGGCACGATCGCCCCTTCGATGGCGGAGGGCCGATTCCGTGACGTGGTTCAGGCGGCGCTTGTCTGGAACCACAGGACCGAGTTGCTCGATCTCTCGATCGGTGGGACCTATTCGCGCGCCACTGCTGACACGCCCGCAACTCCACTCGCGCCGCTCCGGCGGTCCGATTCATTGAGCGGGGGCATCAGCGCCACGTTCCGCGACACGGTCTCGATCGGAATCAGCGGAACCTATGATGGCTGGTCCCGGGTCGCGCGCGCGCCCGCCGGCCTGCGCCGTGCAACCAGACCCTATGGAATTGTCGCGAGCGCCGATTACGTGCGTGGCCCCTGGACCTTCGGCGGATATTATCAGCACGCGACAGCGGACAGCCAAACGCTGATCGTCTCTCGCGATACTGTCGACATCGGTGAACTCGGCGCGTCCTACCTGCTGGATCGCAATCACGATCTGTTGGGGCAGAAGTTCCATACGGACGTAAAACTCTTCGCCGGCATCTATCTCTATCGGTTCGCAAGCACTGTGAGCGCAGCTGATCGGTTGCGGCAATCGGGTCAGGTGTTCCTCACAGGCGCCCGCTTCTCATTCTACTGACTTTCTCAACCGGGAGACAATCGATGAACAAGGCAACCACTATCGTCAGTGCCGCCGGGCTTCTCGCCGCGGTCACCATGGCGGCGAATGCCGCGCACGGCCAGGTCAACGTGCCCAAGCCCACCTACAAATTCGAAAAATGCTATGGCATCGTGAAGGCGGGTGAAAACGACTGTTTCGGGCCGGCGAACGCCTGCGGCGGAACGTCCAAAGCCGACCGTCAAGCCGATGCCTGGATTTATGTGCCGGCGGGGACATGTAAGAAGATCGCCGGAGGATCGACCGGACCCGTAAAATCTTGATGCATCGGGCACCAGGCATCGACTGGGTCGGGATCGGATTGCGCGGCCCCTATCATGCTGCTTTCAGCGATCCCGAGAACGACCCTGCCGTCGACTGGCTCGAGATTCATGCCGAGAACTATTTTGATCGCTCTGGCCCCCGTTATCGCTCGCTCATAGCGATCGCGGACCGCTATCCCATCAGCGTACATGGTGTGGGGCTATCGCTCGGCTCGGCCGGGCCAGTCGATGAGGACCATCTTGAGCGTCTCGCCGCGCTCGTCGATGGTGTCGGTGCGTGCCAGATCTCGGAGCACCTCGCATGGTGCCGGCTTGGAGAAATCTACTACAACGATCTCCTGCCGCTCCCGTTGAGCGAGGAGGCGCTTGATGTCGTCTCGCGCAATGTCGAATACACGCAGCGCCGACTCGGCCGAAGCATCCTGATCGAAAATCCTTCCGCATATCTGGATGTGCCGGGCGGGACGATGAGCGAGGGCGCCTTTCTCAAGCGGCTCGTCGAGCGGACCGGCTGCGGATTACTTGCCGATCTCAACAATCTGATCGTCTCATCCGGCAATCTGGGTCGGTCTCCGCTTGATTGGCTGGAGGAAGTTCCGCTCGAATCAATCGGCGAAATCCACCTTGCGGGCCACGAGTCGGATGCTGCCGGTAGCGGCTTGCTGGTCGATACGCATGGCAGCGACATCGGAGAGGGTGTGTGGATGCTCTACGCCGATCTCGTCGCGCGCATTGGCCCCCGGCCGACGATCATCGAGCGTGATTGCAATTGGCCGCCGCTTGGCGCGCTGCTGGCGGAAGCAGACCGCGCCAGTAAGATTGTCGGGACGGCAGCGCGATGACGGACCGCCGCCTCGCTGAATTTCAGTCACGCTTTGCCGAAAGGCTGTTTGCGGACGCGCCCATCTTCAGCGCGTCCACGGCAACTCGAGGTTATGCCATTCACGCTCGCAACGTCCGAAATTCGCTAGTTTTAGCGCTTGAGCAGAGTTTCCCGGTGGTCCGCGCGCTAGTGGGAGATGCCTTTTTTGTCGAGGCGGCGGGCTGCTTTGTCAGCAATTCTCCGCCGACCAAATCGTGGCTGACCGCTTATGGCCGCGGCTTCCCGGAATTCCTTTCGGCATATCAGCCCGCATCGACATTGCCGTATCTCGCCGATGTCGCCGAACTGGAATGGGCCCGGATCCGGGCAGCCTTCTCCGATGATGCGCCGGCAATCGACCTGCGGGCGCTGACGCTGCTTTCGCCGAACGCGCTCATGGAGCTGGTGGTGAACCTCCATCCGTGTGCGGCGACCATCACGACCTCCTTTCCGATTTATCGAATCTGGATGGATCATCAGGAGCCTGACAGCCTTGAGGAATTGAAAGCTACTCCGCCTGGCCCGGGTAACGAGATCGTTCTTGTCTCACGGTCAGCGGACGGCGAGGCGCTAGTCAGCCGCTTCGAGGCGGCGCGAGCGACATTCCTCATCGCGCTGACCAAGGGTGTCCCACTAGGATCATCTTGGAGCCGGGCATTGGACGACGATCCGGAATTCGATTTGACATCGGCCCTTCAGGAGCTGGCGATGCTGCGCGCATTGGGATCGTCGAGCCGATAGGCGTAGGCGCTGGGGTTGATCGAGGCACACTCTCGGATCGGGCTAACCTTCAGCGTCAGATGGACGTCGTGAGATCGGTCAGCCAGTCGGGCGAAGCGGTGAGAATGGCTCCCTCGACGAGGCGGTCGGTGCCTGTGATGATCAGCAGCCCAACCGCCATGACGAGCACTCCCAGTGCTTTCTTCCCGCTGTTGCCCGCGCTCATCAGCTTGCCGCGCCACTTCGCGAGCACGCTCCGTGCGGCAAGCGCAAGCACGAGTAATACCGAAGCGATACCGAGGCCGAAGGCCGCCATCACGATGGCAACGCCTGCAAGATTCTGTCCCTGGGATGCAAGAATGGTCGCTGCACCCAGCGTCGGCCCGACGCACGGACTCCAAACGAGTCCAAGTAGGGCTCCGATTCCGGCTTGCCCCCAGAGGCCGTATTTCTCAAGTCCGGCTTGGCGTTCGCCCGCCCAGCCCGCCAGCGGCGACGCCAGGCGCTCCGACAATCGCTGAAAATATGGGATGATCAGCGCGAGACCGATCAAGATGAGCACGATCGCGCCGATCAGCCGAACCGTATCGCTGTCGATGCCGGCCGCCTCGCCGACGGTCGCCAAGGCGAAGCCGGTGAGCGAGAAAGAGATTACGAGTCCGGTAGCGAGCGCGAGCGGGCCGAAGCGGTGCCGTTGCGCGGCACTTCCCAGAACGATCGGCACCAGCGGCAGTACGCAGGGAGAAAGGATGGTAAGGGCGCCCGCCGCATAGGCGAGCACCGGGTTCAATGCGTTGCTCATCGTCGTTTCTCCCTGGACATCGCGACCATGACTGGGCGCCGGAGCAAATGGATCACGGCGCGAACGCCTCGGCTTTGTTAGATTTCGGGGCAGCCCTTGCGCTGGTTACAGGCCGAACGACATCGCGGTCCGGGCACCGCCGAGATCAGTGAAGAGTCGACGCCAGCAGCGCATTGATCTTGTCCTTGTTGGTCATGTATTGAATCCGGCCAACCTCCTGCCGCCCGCGAAAGGCAATCAGAGTCGCTTGTTTGCGAACACCGAAGCTTTGCCAAACCGGCTTTTGCTTGTCGTAGTTGATCCGAAAAACGATCAGTCTGTTATAGGCGGACGCCATCGCGGTCTGTTTGATCGTGCGGTTTTGCGAGGCGCAAACCGGACACCACCAGGCATGAACGTCGAGCAGAATGGGGCGGCCCTGCGCCTGTGCCGCAGCAAAGGCCACCTGGTCGAAATCGCGGAACTCCGCAGCTTGCGCTGGCGCGGCCGCAATCGCTGCGGAGAATAAGCTGGCAGTCAGGAAGAAGCGCCGCATCGTAACCTCGTAGAGTTCGTGGTCTGAATAGGTATGGCCCGCAGGTCCATTCGATAGTTCGATGGCGGCTGCGCCATCGTTACAATCCGGGTTCAATCGAGCCTTGACCGATATTGGGCGAGTGCCGCCAGCAGGGTGACGGCAAGGAACATGACGATTGATGCGCCTTGAAGAAGGACGGCACCGGCGTCGCCCCCGCGCAATGTCGCTTCGCGCGCCGCCCGGATGAGATGGGTCAGGGGAAACAGATTACCCAACCACTGCGCCCAGACCGGCAAGGTCGAAAACGGATAGAGGAATCCCGACAGCAACATCGCCGGCAGATAGAATGCGATTGCGCCTTGTAATGCGGCGAGTTGGGTCCGCGCACGGGCGGCAAGGGCCTGGCCAAGGATTAGATGGGCGGATGCGAAGATCGGGAATAGAACGAGCAAGGCTGCGATACTGCCGCGAACCGGCAGATCGAACAGCAGGATGCTGAGCCCCACCACAATCACCCCCTGCGCGGTCCCCACCAAAGCCAGCGGGAGCGTTTTTCCGGCGAGAAGAGCCACGCGGCCAACAGGGAGCGAAGCGAGCGTTTCCCACGTGCCGGTCTCCCGCTCGCGCGCCATGCTCAGCGTTCCCAACATAAGCATGCTGATCATGATGATCGTCCCTGCCAGTGCTGGCAGGAACGCCCAATCGGGGCGCGCGTCGAGGTTAAACAAGCGATCGATCTGTAACCGGGGGCCAATGTCGGCGACCTCATTCCGCTCTGCGAGAGCCTGCCAATAGATGGCGCTGACCTTTTGCTCCGCGACGGCGGTCAGATTGGGATCGCTCGCGTCGATGACCGCCCGCACGGGCGCGAATGGCTCGATAGGAAGCTCGATCCCGATCGAGGCTTTGCCTGCCTCCACCATGGCACGCGCGCCGCCAGGTCGAAGGTTCTGCGCCACAAGCGTGAGGTGCGCGTCCCTGGCGAGGCGCGCGATATCGGCCTGGCCTGCCGGAGGACCGGCAATCGCAACCGCGACGGCGGCTGACGTCGGCCGGATGGCATAACCGAACAGCAGGATTTGCAGCGCGGGGACGAGCAGCAGCAGCGTGAAACTGGTCGGCGAGCGCAACAGGCGCAACAGCTCGACTCTCGAGACCGCGATCGTGGCACGCAGGCTTGCTCTCATCTGCGCGTCGCGAGGCGGATCACCGCGTCCTCAAGACTCGCCGCGCCGGCCTCGACGACAAGCGCCGCCGGCGGCATCGGCCCATTCACCCTGCCATCGGCATAATGTAGGATATACGCGCAGCGCTCCGCCTCGGCGAGATCGTGCGTGCTGATGATGACGCCATGGCCGGCGTCGGCGAACTCGCTCAGCCAATGCCAGATCGTTTGACGGGTGAGGACGTCGAGGCCAGCCGTCGGTTCGTCCAGCAAGAGGATCCGAGGACTGTGGAGTGTCACCGCGGCGAATTGCGCGCGCCGTGCCCAGCCGCCGGACAATAGGTCAAACCGCGTGTCGAGAACCTCACTCAATCCGTATCGCTCGATCGCGAGATCAATCGTCGGCCGCGAAGGCGGGGGTAGCAAGGCTCCCCGAAAGGCAAGATTCTCGCGCACCGTCAGTTCGGGATAGAGCGACAGGCGCTGGCTCATATAGCCGATGTCGCGGCGCGCCTGGCGATCGAGGCGATAGATGTCGCGTCCCCACACGCTGCCTTCGCCCTCGTTTGGCCGGGTCAGGCCCGCGAGCATCCGGAGCGTCGTGGTCTTCCCGCCGCCATTGGCGCCAACAAGGCCGAGAATAACGCCGGGCATCAAGACGAAGCTCAGGTCGCGCACGACCCAGCGCGTGCCGAAACGCCTTCCAAGCCCGCGGACAGAAATCAGGGGTGCCTCACGCGCTTTCATGGACGAAGCCTCCGAACATGTACTTCGTCGCTTCCGCACCAAGCGCGAGCGTTCGGGTGCCGCGCGGCAGTCCTCTCGCCCTCAATTCGGCAAGCGCGATCCAGATCGCGGCCGATCCCGTGTTACCAAGGCGATCGGCATTGACGAAGAAGCGCTCCTCGGGTTGCCCAAGATGGCGCGCCAGAAGCGTGCCGACCTTGCCGCTAGCCTGATGGGGAATGATCCAGTCCACGTCGCCAAGCGCGAGCCCTTGGCTAATCGCCGCTGCGATGCCCGCTTCGAAGAGCTCGGCACCGCCGCGTAGCACGGCCGAGAAGTCATGCTCGAAGCCGAGTGGTCCCCGACTATTGTTGCCGGGCGCGGCCGAGCCGCCGTTGCGCATCTGCAGGCCGGGACTGCGATCGAGCCCGATCGTGCCGAACCAGGCGGCACTCAGACGATCGGCACCAGGCGCTGGCGGTCCAAGGACAATCGCTCCGGCGCCGTCGCCCATCTGGACGAGGTTCACTATCTGGCCAGCTTCATCGGCGAGCGCCGTAAGGTCGAGGAATACGGACCCGGTCTCCGAACCGACAATTGCGACGGGCCGGGCATTTGGGGCAGACAGCAGGCCCATGGCGATCATCAGCGCATTAGCGAAGCCGGTACATGCCTGGCGCAGCTCGACATGTGGCCCGCGATACCCCAGCCGGTCGGCAACGAAGGTGATATTGCCGGGTAGAGGTTGCGCCGGCGTCGCTGTGTGGCCGATCAGATAGCCGAGATCGCTTACCTGGAGGCCCGCGTCGTTCAACGCCGCGCCAACGGCCCGCGCGGCGAGCGTCGGATTGTCCGCGCCTTCGCAAAGCGCGTCTATACGCGCCGACCAGCTTCGGCCGACATGGCGCGTTCGAATGCCGAGACGATCGGCAACGGTTTTCGCAAGCGACCGCTGGCGTCCTTCAAGGCCAGCCTGATCCAGCAGGCGTTCTGTCGCGACCGCCGGGCCCGGGAGCGCGATGCCGGTTCCAAGCACCGCAGCTACCCGGTGAGAAAACCAGGTTTCCGGCGGAACGAGCCGATCCATCAGCGATACAGGCCGGCAGGGATTCGCGCGAGATCGGCGCGTAGCCAGCGTGGATCGAAAGCAAGCGCCTCGAACGCATCGCCAGCTTGCTCGAGCAGGACGGCGAGGGCTTCGCGAACATGCACGCCGACGCAAACGAGCGTAGCTTCGTCAGCTCGATCACATACGAGATGTCGCGTGAGCCGGACATGGCCCGCTTCGTCGCGTGCAATGCGGCGTAATATGCCGGTGATCACCGGATCGGCCGATAACGGAGTGCCCGGGCGCAGCAATCGCGACAATATGAGGCAGACTGCGGAATCGAGTGCCGTGATCCGCGCCAGCCGCATGATATGATCGCCGCGGCCGAGCTCGAGATGGAAGCGCCTCGAAATGGTGCGCAACCGCGTTGCGTCGGGCGGCGGGGGCAACCCTGCCATAAGTGAAGCGATCAAACCATCATGAACCCGTTCTTCGTCGGCGATCAACCTGAGCGCCGCAATGCCCGCGACGTCTGCTATCCCCGAATCGGCGAGGCTGCCGAACGCGAGTCCGGCCGCCTCCTCACCGCACCCCAGAACTGGCAGCAACTCGGCCAAGGCCGCTGCGGCGCGGTCCGGTAAACTCGACTGGATCGGCGAGAATTGTGGACGCGCGGCTGATCCGAAGCAGCGCTGGCTCATTGGCGAGCCGCTCGGGGGGCTCTTGTCGACAGCGGTCACAGGCCACGCGCCGTCAGGCCGCAGTGCGCCAACGCGCGATATCCTGAAGAACGAGGTTCTCCTGGATTTTCTCGTCGAGACGAAACTTCAGCACATCGCCGATGCTGAGAATCCCGACCAGCTTGTCCTCGTCGATCACGAGCGCGTGCCTCGCGCGCAGATGCGTCATGGCCGTCGTGACAACGTTTAGCGTGTCCGTCGAACGCACCGCCAGTGGTTCCTTGACCATGATGTCCTGCACCTTACGGTGCGGAGCATCGCTGCCCCACCGGGCGACAGCGGCGGTGAGTTCGCGCTCCGATATCAGACCGTTCATGTTGCCGGCGGCGTCTTCGACGACGAGCGCGCCGATGCCGGAGGAGGACATGAGACCTGCGGCCGCCGATAGTGTTGCCGTCATGATGATCTGATGAACATTGCTCGATTTGTTATTGAGTACGTCGCGCACAAGCATTTGACATTCCTCTCTTAAACTAAGCGCTCTCACATTCGGCGCGCTCAATCAGATATTCGACCGCGCGCTTCTTCCGGTTACGGCTACGGCTCTGGAGGATGACGATTTTGCGTGTGGCGCGTGACGGACCAAGACGTCACCCCGCAGCGATACCGCTGTGCGAACGCCGCGAAATAGTGAGGAGGACCAGTATCGCCGCCGCCATGGCTGCCGCCGCGATCCAGGCATAAGGGCGCAGGAGGGGCATACCGATCAGCAGCAAGCCGTCGTTGCCGCCGGGAATCAAATCGGCTCCCCAGCCCATCAAGGCGCCCCCGACGAGGCAGCGCAGGGCGGTTCTCACGCTCGGCGATTGCAGGCGGAGCCGGCCACCATGCCACCCGCCGAAGACCGCACCAGCGAAAAGGCTGGCGATCAATATCCACCTTCCGTCACGGGTGCTGCCGCCGTTGCGTGCGATATCCGCAATAACGTCCGTGTACGCCCAGGGGCCGACCGTCAAAAACATCGCGAGGAAGGTCAGGGCAATTCCGATCGTGGCAAGGTGCGCGGTCGATGGGTGTGCGACCAGCGGACGTCTGGCGAGTGCTCCTCCGACGCCAAGAGCACGCCATGCAAGCAGCCCGATGATCGACGCCAGCAGCCAACCGTGCTCGATCAGGCCAGTCGAGGCACTGAACATGCCCGCCGCCATCATCCGGTGCAGATGAACGAACGCGATATCGCCTGCGAGGATTCCTATCGGGGTGAAGGCATAGGCCCATTGCCCCGAGCCCAGCCGCGCGACAGTACCAAACGCGCAGGCGCCGTTCACGCAAGCGCCCGCTCCGAACAAAAGCCCTCCGGCGATTGCCCAGGCCACCGTCGTTGAAGGTTGTGGTACGGTCACCGCGAAACCTGCAAGCCGCGCAATCGCCATCCCACCCGCAACCCAGATCGATGCTTCGGCGATTGCGACGAGGCGAGAGCCTCGTCGCATGTGAAGCAGCTCCTCGATTGCTGCAACGAGGCAGGTGCTCCCGCGCTGGATGGCATATCCCATGACGAAGGTGCAAATGGTGCCGAACAGGATGAGATACGGGGTCAGCGATAGCCCGATCTCGGTAAGTTCGCTCGACCAAGGCATGGCCATCTTTCATTCGCCTCGATTGCACTCTCTGTGCGCCGGGAGCCTACGCGATCCGATATCCGGATCGGTTGCGTTCATTGCGCGCGTGCAATGATCTTGGTCGCCTCGGAGCCAGTCCAATCGATGGAGCGCGTGATCCGCTGAACTTCTGCGCCCTTCGCGTCGAGGATAACGGAATATGGCATCCCGAGTGCGCCGTAGTTCTGGACGGCCGCAAGAGAAGCGAACGCCAGGCGCAGGTGCGGACGGGTGTTGCCGAAGGCAGCCTTGCCCATGCGAGGATCCTCGTCGACCGAGGCGGCGATCACGATCAGTTTGCCTGACCGCGCTGCAGCAAGCCGTTCGAGACTCGCCAGCTCTGCCCGACAGGGTACGCACCAACTCGCCCAGAAATTGACGATGACGGTATGGCCGCGGAGCGACTGTAGCTTGATTGCCCGGCCCTTGTCCGCGACCAGCGCCGGGAATGACGCTGGTCCGGCGGGGTTCGGCCTTTGCCCGGCGTTCGCCGGAACCCCGCCAACCCCGAGCAACGTCAAGGTGAGCACGCACTGGCCAATTGAAAGCGAGACGATGCCTCGCCTGCTCACTGCGCCTTGTCTTTCACCGTGGGCCAGTTCTGCTCAGCGCGCTGGATGGTGCCCGGCACGTCCTTATCGAACAGCGCCTGCGCCTTCTCATTGAAATTCACATAGAGCCTGCCGTTGACCACGCGGCCGGTCTCTGGATCGGCATCGACCTTTTCGCCAAAGGAAGTTCCGATCGCGCAGAAACCGCCAAATTGCGGCACATATTTTGCTGGATCGGCCATGAACTGCTGGCGGTGCTCCTCACTCGCGAAAAGATAACGGGCTCCGTCAAAGCTCGCGTCGAGGCTGGCGAGTCCCTTCGTCGGCTTGCCGGTGTCAAAATAGGCGACAGGATCATAACCGCGCATCGCGAGGCCATCTTGGTCGACGTTCACGGCCGAGGTTGAACCTGGCACGGTCGCGTGCACAGCGGTCGAGGACAGGAAAGCCGACGGCGCAGCAACTACAAGCAACGCAGCTGCTAAAGAACGAAAACCAACGCGCAACATATATCCGTCTCCCATTTGTTCGGACCCTGAGGTGATCCGAGATGAGTTCGACGGCATGACGGTCCCGGTTACAGGTTCCGCGATTATTTCACGACGAATCTCGCGCGATTGCAGCTGTTTTTGCCAACGAACTAACGCCGGGACCGGGCGACGGTGGGGACGTGCGGACTCCGCGGAGGAATATAACGCCGGCGATGGTCATCGTGACACCGGCGCGGGGAGCGCTCGAATATCTTTATGCCGACGGCGTGCTCCAGCTTGAGAATGCTACGGCTGCCGCTGCTGGCGGTGCTGCTCCTGCCGTGGATCGGCTCGCTCCTCGCGGGTCCGATGATGGACAATTTGACTTATGGCTTCGAGCCCCCGCCAGGTTGGATGATCCCCTTTCAATATGGCCTGCTCGCAGCGTCCGCCTTGTTGCCATTCGTCCTGATGCCGATCATGCGTGACGCACGCCGTTTCACCGCCGTTCTCGGCATTCTCAATTTCGCGCTGACGCTCTTCATGGTCGCATCAAACGTCCTCATCCTGACGCCTGAATCGTAGGGACGCGCAAAGGTTCGTGCGCTCGCCCGAGGCGCCGGTGCCATGCTGCTGGCCGAGGGTCCGCAAGACCTCTGCTGCACCGCCTAGGGCTAAGGGCAGGTTTGGGCGGCCGCCAGCGTTGGATGACGGCGAACTGCGGCGCTAGGGTAGCACGCACGGCGACTCGTATTCGTCAGATTGGTCCTGTATGGGGCACCATTAACGCATTGATTTATAAGAAAAATGCGTTTCGAGATTGCCGATTTCCGACTATTATAAATGCTATTATAATAGAGCCTCTGATTTCGGGGGTCGGCCGTCATATCAGCAAGGCAGAGTCGATCAGCCTCAGAAGGGGGCTGAGCCTCTATAAGCAGCTAAAAATTGAGGGACCTACATACGTGTATGACCCAAATCATTGAGGCGTTAGAATTGCCGATCCGGCAGCCGCGATCAGTATTGTGATTCTCCGTTGCAATGGTTTGGTGTAACCATTCCGCAGAGAAGGCCCCAACCTGATCGCGTCACGTGCAGTCGTTTGTCGGCAAGATCCCGGGATACACGACCAGTGCAGAGAAGCCGCCATGTGCGCCGTTTGCGAACTGGACTTTGGCTCCATCGCGCTCCGCCAGCGCCTTGACTATGGCAAGCCCAAGCCCTGCACCACCCGTCGTCCGGTCGCGCGAAGGATCGACGCGCCCAAACGGCTCGCCCAGTCGGACCAGCGCTGCGGCGGGGACGCCCGGACCGTCATCGATGACCCGTACCACGACACTTCTCCCGTCGGCGTCGGCTCCGGCTGCAAGGCGGACATTTTTGCCGTGCCGCAGGCCGTTGTCGATGAGATTGTCGATGATCCGCCGAAATGCGATCGGCACCGCTCTGATCCATAACCCGGGTGGAGGTGGCTCGAGCGTCACGGCAGCGCCGGTTTCGGCGCGGATCGCCGCGACCGCGCCCAGCGCCTGTGCGACATCGATCATAGCCGGCGGTGGCGGATCGGCGGCGTCGCGGCTGGCGAACAGCAGGGTATCGTCGAGCAGGGCAGACATTTCATCCAGATCGCGGGTCGCGCGTGCGCGCTGGTCTGGATCGTCGATGAATTCAGCGCGCAGGCGAAGCCGGGTGAGATAAGTGCGCATGTCATGCGCGATCCCCGCGAGCATCCGCGTCCGCTCGGCCATCAGCGCCCCGATCCGCGCTTTCATCTCGTTGAAGGCGGCCGACAGGTCGCGCAGTTCGCGCGAGCCCTGGAGCGGCAGGTCAGGCGTCTGGAGATCGGTCGCGAAGCTGCGCACGCCGCGCGATAGTCTGACGAGGGGGCGCGTCGTCTGGCGCACGGCGAAAGCGAGAATCGCCAAAAGCAGCAGGCCGCTCGTTGCTCCCAGAAAGGCGCGCTGACGCAGATAGGTGCGGACCACGCTCGAAGGGCGGCTGTCGATCAGCAGGCGGCTGCCGTCGGCAAGCGAGATCGTAAGCGTGATAGGCGCGAAGAAGCGGCCGGGCCATGGGCGTGCGCCGACGAAGCGTCCGAGTAGTGGACGCCGGCCGCTCAGCCCGATGATGCGGCCTGGCATCGCTGCGACGTAGCGGGCCCGCAGATCGGCCAGATCGTCGCTGTCCGGGCGCGTCTGCGGATCGCGCGTCAGGCGCAGCGTGTAAAGCGATCCGTTCATCGTATCGAGCAGCATCGCGCGCCGCGCCGCCGGCTCTTGCTCCAGCGTCTCGGCCATGATCCGGGCCTGGGCGGGAAGAGGAAGGTTGTAGGGCCGATTCTCGTCGCCACGCGACGGCAGCGAAAGCAGCCCCCAGATCAGCGCCTGGAATATCACGAAGCCGCCCAGCAATATCGCGCTGATGCGCAGTGACAAGTTCGAACCCAGCGTCATGATCCGATCCGTTCGCCCGGGACTGTCAGCAGATAGCCGCCGCCGCGCACCGTCTTGATCAGCGTCTCGCCGCCGGACTGGGCAGCGAGCTTGCGCCGTAGCCGCCCCAGCTGGACGTCGATCGCGCGATCGAATGGCCCGGCGCTGCGCCCGCGCGTCCAGTCGAGCAACTGGTCTCGATTGAGGACGCGCTGGGGATGCGTGACGAAGGCCACGAGCAGATCGAATTCGCCGCCCGTAAGATCGACGGCCTCGCCGTTTGGCGCGGTCAGCGCGCGCGCGCCGACGTCCAGCATCCAGCCTGCAAAGCCATGGCGTTCGGAAACGCCACGGGCCGCCACGCGATCGGCATCGCGCGTGCGGCGCAGGATCGCGCGGACGCGCGCAATCAGTTCGCGTGGGTTGAAAGGCTTGGGCAGATAATCGTCCGCGCCGATTTCCAGCCCGACGATGCGATCGACGTCATCGCCCTTGGCGGTGACCATAAGCACGGGGAGATCGCCGCGCGCGCGGATGCGACGGCAGAGCGACAGCCCGTCCTCGCCCGGCAGCATCAGATCGAGAATGGCGAGGTCGACGCGTTGGCGCTCGATCAGTCGATCGAACTCGGCGGTGTTGCGACAGCCTGCCGTATCGAACCCTTCGCGCGTAAGGAGCGCGGTAACCAGAGCCCTGATCTCATTGTCATCCTCGACGACGGCGATGAAGCTCGTTTCCATGAAGCGCTTGTGCCGCAATGCGTGGCGGCGCGGAATATCGCGACGGCCCAGCGTTACACTTCGTTACGCGATGTCACCTTGCTGCCGCACTGGGCTTACGCTGCGGCTTTAGAGGAAGGATCAGCGGCATCGTGTCGTCGCCAGAACCGCTCATGAGGAATAGTCATGCACAAGACCTTCGTCGCATTCGCCGCCGTTGCGGCTACGTTTGCCACAAGCCTGGCGGTCGTGGCACCGGCCGAGGCCCGCTCGCGCTTCGTGAGCGTGCAGGGTGCCGGCGGGCGCGGCTATACCAGCGCGCGCTCGGTCAATCGCCAGCAGGGCAGCACGTCGGCTTCGCGCAATTTCCAAACCAATGGCGGTCAGGGCATCAGTTCGACCCGCGCGGCCAATTGGGGCAATGGCAGCTATTCGGGCGGTGCGACGCACACCACCAACAACGGCACGACCTTCGGCCGATCGACGACTGCGACCAACAACGGCGATGGCTCGGGCAGCTTCTCGACCACGCGGACCGGCGCCGACGGCCAGTCGCATACTGTTTCGGGCACCGTATCCACTGACCGCACTCCGCATTGAACGGAAAACGGCGCCCGTGGCCGGTCGCAGTTCCTCCTGGGCGACCGGCCGCCCCCATCAAGGATGATCCGATGAAGCCTGCCTATCTTTTCCTGCCCTTCGCGGCGCTCTGCGCATTTTCGCCGGCCATGGCCCAGCGCTTCGGCGGTAGCGACGGCATGCAGCTCTTTGAAAGCGCCGACGCCAACCATGACGGCGTCGTGACGCGCGCCGAATTCGTCGCCGCCCGCAATGCGCGTTTCGACAAGATGGACCGCAACGGCGACGGCGTGATCGACAAATCCGATTTCGCGCGCCTTGCCAGCTTTCGTCCGCAGGCGACCGGCCGGATCGACGCCCTGATCGCGCAGGCCGATGCGAACCATGACGGTAAGGTCACCCGTGCCGAGCTCGCCGCCGCGCCCGCACAGGCTTTCGACCTCGCCGACGCCAACCATGACGGCAAGGTCGATCGCAACGAACTTGCGGTGGCGCGCACCACCGTATCCGCAATGCGCGGCAACGGGCGCTGACGATGCTGCTCACGCGTTCGCCGATCTGGCTGGGCATGATGGCGATGCTGATCGCCGCCGAACTTTGCTGGCGTGTTGCGAGCCGGCGAGGCTATGATAGCAAAACCGCGCTGACTACCTTCGGCATCGTCATCGGCGGGATTCCCTTTGCGCTGCTCAATGCCGCCGTCGTCGGGACGATCTTCGCCTGGGCGGCGCGCATTGCGCCCGTCCACTGGCCGATCGGCGACCGGTGGAGCTGGGCGGCGGGTTTCCTGGCGCTCGAACTCGCCTATTACTGGTTCCACCGCGCCAGCCATCGCGTTCGCTGGATGTGGGCGACGCATTCGGTGCATCATTCGGCGACTCAGATGACGCTGCTTTCTTCGCTGCGGCTGGGCTGGACCAATCTGCTCTCGGCGGGCTGGATTTTTTATGTGCCGTTGGTGTTCGTGGGTTTCGATCCGCGCATGGTGATCGCGCTGCTGGCGATCAATCTGCGCTACCAGTTCTTTCTGCATACCGAGGCGGTCGGGCGGCTGGGGCCGTTGGAGTGGCTGTTCAACACGCCGGCGCATCATCGGCTGCACCATGCCTCCAATGAACCTTATCTCGATCGCAACTATGGCGGCGTGCTCATTATCTTCGACCGTCTGTTCGGCACGCTCGGCGTTGAGCGCGCCGACGAGCCGATCCGCTACGGCCTTGCCAATCGCGTGTCGACGGCCAACCCGGTCCGCATCGCGTTGCGCGAATGGGTTGCGATGGCGCATGAGGTGGCGCGCGCGCGGGATTGGCGAACGGCATGGCGCGCGATGTTCGCTGCGCCGGGCGATCTGGAGAAGGCGCAATGAGCAGAGTTCTCATCCCGGCGTCGCTCCTTCTTCTTGTCTCCGCGCCTGCTTTTGCAGGACAGCTATGCGAGGCGAGCTGGATCGATGCGTCGCGCGACAATCGCGCCGTTCCGGTGCGCATCCGCATGCCCGACGGTATTGGAAAAGTGCCAGTGGTGCTGTTCAGCCATGGTCTTGGCGGGTCGCTCGATTCGGGGACCAATTGGGTCGATGCATGGGCGCAGGCCGGGATCGTGGTGATCAACATCCAGCATCCCGGCAGTGATCGCTCGATCATCGCCGGTGGCGCGCTGCTGGCGGCGATGTCGCCCACCCAGCTCGCCGCACGTGTCGGGGATGTGCACTTCGTGATCGACGAGTTGTCCCGGCGCAAGCGCGAGGGCGCCTGCGATCTCACGCGCTTCGATCTGACGCGGATCGGTATGTCGGGCCACAGTTTCGGCGCGCATACGACTCTGGCGATCGCCGGCCAGCATTATGCAGGCGGTTTCGGCAAGGGGTTTGCCGACGCGCGCGTGAAGGCGGCGATCGCATTCAGCCCGGCGCCGCCGATGCGCGGATCGGACAGCGACGCCTTCGGCGCGATCGCGATTCCGGTGCTGAGCGTGACGGGAACAGCCGACACAGCGCCGGTCACGCCGCAGATCAGCGCAGCCGATCGCCAGCGCCCCTTCCGCGCCATGCCGGTGGGCGGCAAATATCTGCTCGTGCTCTCGGGCGCGACGCATATGGACTATAACGGGCAGGACAACCTGCGCCGGCGCGCCGCGAAAACCGATCCGCGCGTCAAAGAGCTCACAATCGCTGCGACGACCGACTTCTGGCGCTGGGCCTTGCTTGGCGACGGCAGCGCGAAACGCGAGCTGGATGGACTCCAGGCTCGATTGGGGCAGGGCGATTTGTTTGAGATTCGCTAATTTCTTATGGGCGAAGGTTCCGTATGGAACGGTAGGTTTCGATTGGCCGCTTCTGAAAATCTATAAGTCCGCAACCAGCTGGTAATCGACCCATCGTGCATAACGGTCATAGTTATCCGAAAACCAATATCGTCACCGCCTTCGAGGCTGATCAGCTCTTCGGCTTTTCGCTTTTCTTGGCTGCGACGCCTTCGGCGATGAGGCGGCGAATGGCTTCGGAGCGCGACCCGATCTGGTGCGCCTGTCGCCATGCGTTGAGAGCCTCGATCTCAGTCGGGCTGATCACCAACTGGATGCGCACGTCCTTTTCTCCATTTCATGACAATGCCAACGCCGCGCAACTCAAACAACAAACCTCGTATGCTGTAGTTGCACAACTAACTTCACATGGGCAGTTAACGGATCTATTTCGCTCCCGAAAGGGAGGCAGTCACGACCATCCTGCGATGGATCAGGCGGATGCTGCGCGCGAGCGCAGGCCATCCCCGCCACGCGCGCGAAGCCAAGAGCATGCTCTACGATGATTGCGAGTGCCTTCGCTGCGGCGCGCGACAGGTCGATGATAACTTCTAGGGGGCAGGCCGACGGTCACGGCGCTGCACCACGATTCTGAGCGCAGCGACGGGGGGCGCTCTCCACCTGCGCGGCGAACGCATCATCACTCCAGACGCGCTGTGTCAGCTTTCGTTAGAAAGCCGCAGCCATGGACGTCTTCTCCATCTCGCTTCGGTTGCTCTACACTGCGGCGAAGGCGTGACGTGACCCCCGGCTTTCATCCAGCGGCAACCAGAGACCGATCATTGTTGTCGCGCATCAGCGCAGGTGAAGCA
>NZ_JBYTEN010000023.1:0-59722 GCF_058790595.1 Sphingomonas sp. EU05-FHT14C10
GTGGAGAAGAGACACCCCCACCCGGCCTCTCATCTAGCATATACTGAGTGGGAGGCCGGGTGGGGGAGCGGGCCGGCGCCGCGATCAGACAGGTGCCAAGGCTTTAGTCGTCGCTTTCGGCCGGCTTCGACTGGAGCTGGATGTAGTTCTGGATACCCATCTGCTTGATCATGTCGAACTGCTTTTCGAGCATGTCGACATGCTCCTCCTCGCTGTCGAGGATCCGGCGGAACAGGTCGCGGCTGACATAGTCGCGCACCTTCTCGCTATGCTCGATCGCGTCGCGGAGCAGGGGCAGTGCCTCATTCTCGAGCGCGAGATCGGCCTTCAGCACTTCCTCGACCGTTTCGCCGATGCGCAGGCGGCCGAGCATCTGAAAATTGGGCAGGCCTTCGAGGAACAGGATGCGTTCCGCCAGCCAGTCGGCATGCTTCATCTCGTCGATCGATTCATGCCGTTCGAACTCGGCGAGCTTCTGGACGCCCCAATTGTCGAGCAGGCGATAATGGAGCCAATATTGGTTGATCGCCGTCAGCTCATTCTTGAGCGCGTCGTTCAGATAGTCGATGACCTTCGCGTCACCCTTCATTTCATATCTCCTCGTTTGCGCGGCTTATAGCGCCCGAGGGATCGGAAATCATCAAAAAACGGCAGAAATCCGCGCGTTTGGCGCGCTGCGAGCGTCACGCAGTAGCGCGTTCCGCAGCGATGATCTCACGTGCGAACGAGACGCATTGACCGCAGCGCGGGCGGCGACCAAGGCTGGCATAGGCGGAAAGCGGATCGCCGCAGCCCTGACGCGCGGCGTGGCGAACATCCTTCTCGCGAATCGCATTACAAACGCAAACGACCATGCGGTGCGGCTCCTCTTGCGCCGCCGATTTAGGGCTATTGCGAATCTGTTGCAAGAGGTTGCTTGCGCCGGAGCGGCTGAATCTTCATCCGCGCGAGCGACCGCCACAGCCATTCGAAGGGGCCGTAGGCGAATCGATCGAGCCACGGCTTCGACCAGAGCAGGATCAACGCCCACACCACCGCGACGACGATGTAGCATTGCCAGCGCTGCAGATAGCCGTACCAGCCGAAGCCGTAGCCGTTGAAGAATGTCGTGCAGACAAGGCTGGTGCCGAGATAGTTGGAAAAGGCCATGCGCCCCGCCGCTGCGAGGCGATTGGCCAGCCAGCGCGCGCTGCCCGACTGCATGAACAGGATGACCAGCGCGGCCCAGGCAAGCGAGAGGAAAGGGCGCAGGATGCTGAGGTGGACCGCCTCGGTCATCAGCAGCGTGACGGGCGAGAAGCGCGTCGCGTCGATCCACATCACGATCGGCACATAGAGCGGGATGCCGATCGCGAAGGACCAGAAGGCGAGCCGCCGATAGCTGCGCTTCGACCAGAGGCCGCTGAAGAAGCCGAGGCGGTAGAGCGCCATGCCGATCGCCATCAGCGCGAGCGTGTCGGGGATCGAGAAAAGCTCGAGGAAGGTCTGGAAGAAGAAGGCCATCTTCGCGCGCGCGACGAGCGCGTCATGCCAGGACCCGCGATAGGCTTTGAGATCGTCCGCCGCCGTTTCGGGCGGGGGGGCCATTTCGTCGCGATAGGCCTGCCATTCGCGCTTCAATTCCGTGCTGGCACTGGGCACGCTGGCGGCAGCCTCGTAACGCGCGCTGCCGGCATAATGGACGGTGCCGATCACCAGCTTGAGCGCGAGCAGGATGATGCCGATGGCGAGCAGCTTGCGCGGTTCCATGCGCCAGACGAGGAAAGCGACCGCGCCGCACACCGAGTAGAGGACGAGGATGTCGCCGTACCAGATGAAATAGGCGTGGATCATGCCGATCGCGAACAGCGAGATCATGCGCGCATAATGGACGCGCGCCGGGCTCTCGCCCGATCGCAGCGCGCGTTCGGCGATGAGCACGGTCGAGGCGCCGAACATCATCGTGAACAGGCCGCGCATCTTGCCGTCGAACAGAGTATAGGCGACGGTCCACACCGCATGGTTCAGCCCGGTCGCCCCGCCATAATAGTTGGGATCGACATAGGCGTAGCCGGGCATCGCGAAATCGACGATGTTGAGCAGGAGTATGCCCATCACCGCGAAGCCGCGCACGGCATCGAGCGTGGCGATACGGCTGGATTCGCTCATGGCGCGGCCTTCCCGGCAGATGCGAAGTTGACAAAGTTGAGAGGCTGGAGCGTTGCGCCCGGAGCCTTCGGCGTCCGGCTCATCGCGCGTCCTTCCGGATCATGAGCTTCAGCCCCGACCAGATGGCGTCGACCGCGCAGACTTTCACATCGACCAGGTCGCTTGCCGGCAGGATGACGGCGCGGATCACATCCTCGGTGATGTCGGTCGGCACCTTCGATGCCTTTTTGGGCCAGGAAACCCAGATGAAGCCCGTGGGCGCGAGCAGCGGGCGGAGCGCCGCGAGCTTCGCCGCCATGACGGTGCGTTCGATAACGAAGATGTGCGCGGCGTCGATCGGGGGCTGCGGCGCGGGCAGGCGGATCAGGCCGGGCGTGTCGATCTCGGCCGCGACGCTGTCGGGCATCGCATCGAACCAGACGCGCAGGCCGGGCTTAAGCGACAGCTTCTTCGCGAGCGGCGTGCCCGAATAGCCAGCGCTGGTCGCCGCCGTCGCCATGATCGCCCCCGCGTCGCCGATGGTGGATGACTGAAGGGGCGAGAATGACACGGATCGGGGGGTGTAGGAAAGGGCGCGCGAGTCAGGGCGCCGTCGTACCGCGCAAATGCCGCGCCGCGATCAGCGCGATCGGCAGGCCGACGAGGATGCAGTGCGAGAAGAGCGCGTTGCCGATGCCCCAGGCGGTGTGCGGCAGGGGCATGGCGGGCCAGCGCAGCGGCCGGACGATCCAGTACATGATGCCCCAGAGCAGCACGCCATAGGCGAGCCCCGCGACGACGGGATTGCGGAGGAGCGCCGGGATGCGGCGTGCGGCGAGGAAATAGGCGGTCACCATGCACGCCATGATCGCGAAATGGACGAGGAGGCCGGCAAGGCCCCATGCGGGCGTGGCGGGGATGGCGTCGCCGAAGGGGCCGCTCGCGACGAAGCGGAGCACGGCGAGCGGCGTCATGCCGCTCATCCCCGCGAAGACGAAGGCCGAGATGATGTCGAGCGTGCCGGCAATGGTGGTCGCGAGCGCGATGGGCCGGAGCATTGGCTATCCTCCCTGTTTCCTCTGGCCAGTTTCCCTTTGGCCTGTTTCCCTCTGGCGGGGAGGGCGGGATATTAGGCGATTGCCGCGCGCCTCAAAAGTGGGGGAGCTGCCACCCTTGCCAGATGGCGAGCAGGCGGAGCAGGCAGCAGGTCGCGCCGCCGGCGAGCGCCGCCCAGCCGGGGCGGACGCCGAGATAGCGGCCGGCGACGAGAACGGTGGCGCCGGCGATCGCGGCGGTCGCGAGAAAATCGGTGCGGAGAACGGCGGGCACCTGCATCAGCAGCACGTCGCGGATGGCGCCGCCGCCGCAGCCGCCGATCGCCGCCATCAGGATCGCGGCGATCGGTGTGAGTTTGTAGTCGAGCGACTTTTCGGCCGCCGCGACGGCGAGCAGCGAGAGGCCGAGCGCATCGATGACGAGCAGCGGGCCTTCGGGCACGATTTCGACGCGGTGGACGAAGAGAATGGCCAGCAGTGCGCCGGTGAGCGCAACGGTGATCAGCGGCCAGTGGCGCAGCGCCTCGGGCGGGGATTCGCCAACGAGCAGATCGCGGATGATGCCGCCGCCCATCGCCGAGACGAGCGCGATGGCGACGATGCCGAGCAGATCAAGCCCGGCGGCCGCGGCGACCGAGGCACCGTGCACCGCGAGGACGAAGGTGCCCGTCAGGTCGATGGCGGTGAGCAGGCGTATGCGCACGCCGTCGCCGGCGGCGGTCATCGCGGCGCCCCCGCGCCTGTTCTCACCCCGTCCCGCATCGGCTTCCCCTTGCGCCTCCGACCCGAGGCGCAATGATGAAGCGATGCCGGTGCGTTGTAAACGCGGGCGGATCAGGCGAGCGCGGCGTCCTCGCCCATCAGTTTCGGGAAGAAGCCTTCGTGCGCGGCGCGCAGATCGGCGAGGGTCACGGCGTGATCCTGCGTCGGGCGCTCGAAGATCAGGCGGCTGCCGCAGGTGCGGCCCAGCGGCTCGACATCGACCTCGGCCTCGGTTGCGGCGGCGAGAAAGTCGACCAGCGCATGATCGTGGACGGTGACGACATAGACGCCCTGATCCTCGGCGAAGAAAGCGCGCGCGCAGGAGAAGGGCTGGGGCTTGTCGATCAGCGCGCCGATATTGCCGGCCAGCGCCATTTCGGCGAGCGTCACGGCGATGCCGCCGTCGGACACGTCGTGGACGGCCGAAAGCTGACCGGCGTTGATCGCGGCGCGGATCAGTTCGCCTGTCTTGCGTTCGGCGACGAGATCGACGGGCGGGGGCGGGCCTTCCTCGCGGCCATGGACTTCGCGCAGCCAGATCGACTGGCCGAGATGGCCGGTGCGTGTGCCGACGACGAGGATCACGTCGCCGCTGTTCTTGAAGGCGATGGTCGCGGACTTCGACCAGTCGGCCAGCAGTCCGATCGCCCCGATCGCGGGGGTGGGCAGGATCGCACTGCCGCTGCCGTCGTCATTCTTGGTCTCGTTGTAGAGCGAGACGTTGCCCGAGACGATCGGGAAGTCGAGCGCGGCGCAGGCTTCCGCCATGCCTTCGATGCAGCCGACGAACTGGCCCATGATCTCGGGGCGCTGCGGGTTGCCGAAATTCATGCAGTCGGTGGTCGCGAGCGGCCGGGCGCCGACGGCTGACAAGTTGCGATAGGCTTCCGCAATGGCCTGCTTGCCGCCTTCATAGGGGTCGGCGAAGCAATAGCGCGGGGTGCAATCGGTGGTGATCGCCAGCCCCTTCTGCGTGCCGTGGACGCGCACGACCGCAGCGTCGCCGCCCGGGCGCTGGACGGTGTCGGCACCGACCATGTGGTCATATTGTTCCCAGATCCAGCGGCGCGATGCGATATCGGGCGACGCCATCAGCGTCAGCAGGTCACCGGCGATATCGCTGGTCTCGGGCAGATTTTCGAGCGCCGCGGGCCTGGGCGTCGCGACATGGGGGCGATCGTAGAGCGGCGCTTCGTCGGCGAGCGGGCCGAGCGGAATGTCGGCGACGGTCTCGCCCTTCCAGGTCAGCACCATGCGGCCCGTGTCGGTGACATGACCGATCACCGCGAAGTCGAGTTCCCACTTGCGGAAGATCGCCTCGGCGAAGGCCTCGCGGCCGGGCTTCAGCACCATGAGCATGCGCTCCTGGCTTTCGCTCAGCATCATCTCATAGGGCGTCATGCCCTCTTCGCGCTGAGGCACGGCATCCATGTTCAGCTCGATGCCGACGCCGCCCTTCGACGCCATCTCGACGCTGGAGGAGGTGAGGCCGGCGGCGCCCATGTCCTGGATCGCAACGATCGCGTCGGACGCCATGAGCTCGAGGCAGGCCTCGATCAGCAATTTCTCGGTGAAGGGATCGCCGACCTGGACGGTGGGGCGCTTCTCCTCCGAATCCTCGGAGAAGTCGGCGCTCGCCATCGTCGCGCCGTGGATGCCGTCGCGCCCGGTCTTGGAGCCGACATAGACGATCGGATTGCCGACGCCCGAGGCCGCCGAATAGAAGATCTTGTCGGTCTCGGCGACGCCCACGGTCATCGCGTTGACGAGGATGTTGCCGTCATAGGCGGCGTGGAAATTGACCTCGCCGCCGACGGTCGGCACGCCGACGCAATTGCCGTAGCCGCCGATGCCGTGGACCACGCCCGCGATCAGGTGGCGCATCTTGGGATGATCGGGCCGGCCGAAGCGCAGCGCGTTCATGTTGGCGACCGGACGCGCGCCCATCGTGAACACGTCGCGCAGGATGCCGCCCACGCCCGTCGCCGCGCCCTGATAGGGCTCGATATAGGAGGGGTGGTTGTGGCTCTCCATCTTGAAGATCGCCGCCTGCCCATCGCCGATATCGACGACGCCGGCATTCTCGCCGGGGCCGCAAATGACCTGCGGGCCCTTGGTCGGCAGCTTCTTCAGGTGGATGCGCGAGGATTTGTAAGAGCAATGCTCGGACCACATGACCGAGAAGATGCCGAGCTCGGTCAGGTTGGGCTCGCGGCCCATGCTGGCCAGCACGCGCTCATATTCTTCCGGGGACAGGCCGTGTTCGGCGACGATCTGGGGCGTGATCTCGGTCATGCGGGAGCCGGTAGCGTCCTTGCGCGCATATGTCAGCCAGAAAGGCTATACTCTACGCAGACTCATGCGAGGAGAGCGCAGATGACGTCCTTCATCCCGGCCGGCTTCCACAGCATCACTCCCTATATCACCGTCGACGGCGCCGACGCGGCGATCAAATGGTATGGCGAGGCCTTCGGCGCGACCGAAGTGATGCGCATGCCGATGGGCGACAAGATCGGCCATGCCGAGATACTGATCGGCGATTCGCACATCATGCTGTCCGACGAGTGGGAGCATGTCGGCAAGCTGAGCCCCAAGACGCGCGGCGGCGTATCGGTGGCCTTCACGCTTTATCTGGCCGACGTCGACAGCGCCTTCGCAAAAGCCATAGCGGCGGGCGCGACCGAGCTGCGCCCGGTGCAGAACCAGTTCTATGGCGACCGATCGGGCACGCTCATCGATCCGTTCGGCCATGAATGGACGATCGCCACGCATGTCGAGGATGTGTCCGAGGACGAGATGAACCGGCGCATGGCCGAGTTGATGCAGGGGGCGTGAGGGAAAGGGGTTACGCGATCTTGCGGGTGCCCATCAGCAGTTCCTCGACCACCGCCTTGGGGGCGGGGCGGCCGAAGAGGAAGCCCTGGCCGATCGTGCAGCCGTGCGATTTCAGGAAAACGGCCTGGCGGCGCGTCTCGATGCCTTCGGCGACCACGGTCATGCCCAGCGAATGGCCGAGCTTGATGATCGCCGAGACGATCGCCGCGCTGTCGTTGCCGCTGCCCGCCTCGCCGAACAGGTCCATGATGAAGCTGCGGTCGATCTTGAGCGAATCCACCGGAATCTCGCGCAGGTGGCTGAGCGAGGCATAGCCGGTGCCGAAATCGTCGAGCGCGATGCTGAAGCCTTCCTGCTTCAGCTCGAGGATCATCTGGCGGACGAGCGGCGCGGCGCGGCCGACGAACACGTCTTCGTTGACCTCGACGCAGAAGCGGTCGCGCGGGATACCTGCGCCGTCGGCATGGTCGATCAATCGCTGGATGAAGTCGCGGTTGCGGAACTCGGCGGTCGAGGCGTTGATCGACATGACGCCGAAATCGATGCCGCGCGCGCGCCAGTCGGCCATGTCGCGCACGATCATGTTGAGCATCTCGATCCCGATCGCCTCGGCGACCTCGAAATCATGAAACGCCTCGTAGATGCTGCCGGGCAGGCAGATCGCGCCATTGCGGTCGCGGCGGCGGAGGAGAGCTTCGAAGCCGATGATCTCGCCGGTCTCGAGCGAATATTCGGGCTGGTAGTAAGGCAGAAGCCGGCCGTTCTCGACCGCCTCGCGACCGAGGTTGATCATCGCGACGCGGCGCTGCATCGCATTCTTCATCCGCGGTTCGAACGCCATGTAGCGGCCGCGGCCGGTGTTCTTGGCTTCGTAGAGCGCGATGTCGGCGTGCTTGAACAGTTCGGACGCATTGGCGGCCTGGGTCGGGTAGATCGCCCAGCCGGCGCTGGCGCGGCAGTCGAAATCGCGGCCGTCGAACTTGATGGGGGTTTTGAGCTCGGCGAAGATCGCCTCGATCAGATCCTCCATCACCTTCGGATTTTCGAGATTGGGCAGCAGGATGGCGAATTCGTCGCCGCCCAGCCGCGCGATTGTCGCCTCGACGAAGATGCTGCTCTGGAGCACTTTGGAGAACTGGACGAGCAGCTTGTCGCCGGCGTCGTGGCCGAACAGGTCGTTGACGTCCTTGAAGTGATCGAGGTCGAGCACCATCAGGCCGACGCGCGTCATATCCTGCGCGGCGCGGGCGATCGTCTCGTCGAGCCGGCGGTTGAACAGCGCGCGGTTGGGCAACGCGGTCAGCGAGTCATGATCCGCAGCCCAGCGCGTCTCCATTTCGGCGAGGACGGTTTCGTGGATATCCTCGGTATAGCCGTACCACTGAACGACATTGCCTTCCTCGTTGCGCAGCGGGAAGCACTGCGACCGCATCCAGCGATATTCCTGGTTGGCGACCTTGAAGCGGAGGCGGATGTCCATCGCCTCGTTGGTCATCATCGCGCGGCCGACGGCGGCCTGCATCTTTTCCAGATCGTCGGGGTGAACGACCTTCATCCAGCCGAGGAATCCGAGCGCTTCCTCTTCCTTCAGCCCGACGAGCTTCAGATAGCGATCGGTGACGGCGATGACGCCCTTGTCCTGCTCGGCGAGCCAGGGAAGCTGGGGATTGAGATCGACCGTCTGCCACAAATGCTTGTTGCGGCGGCGGAGCTGCGCCATCTCCTCGCGTTCGGCGGTGCGATCGGCGAGGGTGAAGAGCAGGACGGGCGCGCCATCCTCGTCGCTGAGCGTGACGCCGACATCGGTGTGCGCCAGCGTGTCGCCGACCAGCCAGCTCATGTCGAGGCGGCCGGGCTCGCCCGCCAGCGCGCGGCGGACGGCGGTGATCAGCTTGGAGCGCGATTCGGGATCGGCGCGGCGGAGCAGCGCATGCGGCCTGACGCCATCGGCGATCTCGATCATGCCCGAGGCGACCTGATCGAGGCTGACCGGCGCGTGGATGCCGCTGACCCGGCACAGCCCCACCCCGGCGAGACGGAAGGCCGACGCAAGCAGCGCCGGCGGCGTCTGGCCGCTGTCATCTCCGGCTGAGCCGGGAAGGAGGGAGGTTAGCTCGGTCAAGTTGCGCTCGCGGAACCGGACTAGCCGACAAGGCTTAAAGGAGACTTACCGACGAGGGCGAGACAATGGAAAAAAAGGAAAATTGCGGGATAGAGCGGAGAACGGATCGTTAACCCCGTCTACGTAGACTGGCCCGATCATCAGCCTTCAGGAGGGTGCCGCGCCATGCCCGCGCGTGCGACCGTACCATCGATCCGTTCCGCCGAAGATGCCCGCGCACGGCTGCGCGCGACGGTGCTGACCGCGCCGCAGCTCGAACCGCTGGTCGAGGCCTTTGCCGGCGCGCTCGCGGCCGACGGAATCGAAGGCCATATCTGCGCGCGAATCGGGGGCGCAACGATCGAGGCAATTTTCGGCGATTCGCCCGAATTGGTGAATCGCGCCGACGGTCATGACGTCTATCGCGGAGAGGGGGGCGTCGTGCTTCGGCTCGCGCGCCGGCCCGGGCCGGAAGCGGCGGCGCGCGTGCGCGGCTATGCCGTGCTTTATGTCGCGCGCGGGCTCGAGCTTGCCCGGCGCGCCGAGGAGGTTGCCGGGGCGTCGGGGCTAAGTGTCTATGACCGTTTCATTTTGGGACGGATTCTGGTCGGCGACCGGATCGTCGACATCGCCGCGAAGCTCGATCGCAGCGTCGCTTCGGTACGCGAAAGCGTCGCGCTGGCGAGCGTCGCGCTGGGTGCCAAATCTCCCCAGGAAGCCGTAGCGACAGCCGCGCGGCGCGGTCTGCTGCTTAGCACGATTCCTGATTTTGATGCTTTATCCTACGGCAAAATAGACTATTATTCCTGAGTGGGTCGCTCATGCGGTCGCTTGGGGGTGTTGGTTGTGCTGCATCTGGTGACCGAGAAGAATCGGGGGTTGTACGAGCGCGAGCTCGAAGACCTCGCGCGCAGGCGCAAGGCGGTGTTCGTCGACGAACTGGGCTGGCAGCTCAACGTCACGCCCGACGGCCGCGAATATGACCAATATGATGACGAGAAGGCGATCTACGGGATCGGCTTCGACATGCATGGGCGCGTCACCATGGCCGGGCGTTATCGCCCGACGACTGACCATTCGATGCTCGTCGACGTCTTCCCCAATGCCGTCGCAGAGGGCGTGGAAGGGCTGAACGGCGAGAAGACGTGGGAGTTCAGCCGCGGCTTCTGCCTGGAAACCGGCGGCAAGCCGCATAACCAGCGGCGGCGCGCGATGCTGATGCTCACCCCGCTCGAAGTCGCGCTGGCGCATGGCGTGACCAGCTATATCGCCTTTTCCGAGGTCCGCCTGCTGCCGCTGTTCATGAACATGGGCTGGCGGGTGACGCTGCTCGGCGATCCGGTTTCCTATGGTGAAGGCGAAGGCGTGGCCTATCGCGTCGAGGTGTCCGAGGATGCGGTCCGTGAGATGCGCGAGGCCTATGGCCTGCCATCGCCCGCGCATATCTGCCTCGACGTCATTCCCGGCGACACGCGCAGCGTCCACGAGCGCGCGCTGGAGATTGCCGAGATGTCGCCCGCCTATGCCGGGCTGATGCCGCAGACGGGCGACAAGCCCTACAAGCCCCGCCCCCTGGTGCGCGGCGTAGACGCCTCGCGCCTGCGCCGCCGTGCCGCCGCCTGGGCGCGGCAGAACCAGCATGTCGCGAATGGCTGAGGGCGGCGCGAGCGTTTGACGCGCCGGGCTCCCGGCGCGGATATCCGCCGTGCGTTACCAAGCAAAAGGGCCGGTCGGATCGCTCCGCCGGCCCCTCATGTCATGAAAGATTGAGATTTAGCGCTTGCAGCTCTGTGCGGCGCCGCCCTTGACGGCGATCTCGACGGCCTTGCCGCTGCCCGAGATCGACCAGCCATTGCCGGTCATCTTGCCGCCTTCGGCTTCCGCGACGACGTGCGTCGGCGTGTCCGAACGCTGCAGGCGCAGGTTGGCCGACTTCGCATCCGACAGGAAGTCGACATAGACAACGCTGTTGTCCTTGCAGCGATAGCTGACGCTTTCCTTGACCGACGGCGGAAGCTCGACCGGCGCGGCGTTGGCGAGCTGGTTGGCCATCGGATCGGGGTTGGTGTCGATCACCTCGGGCTTGGAGCTGCCGCTGTCGCAGGCCGAGAGGGCGAGAAGCGCCGCGATGGCGGCGACGGGAAGGGGGAGGCTTTTCATGGCGAGTGAAGCCTTTCGCGAGTGCAGCAAGATCAGTCAATAGGTGTAGAGCGTCAATGTGACAAAAAATGCGTCATGGCCGCAACGACCGCACCGGCGGCGTGGATGATAGCGGTAGTCCAAAGCCCTGGTTTTGCGCCCGGAGGAGAAGCCCGCTTGCCGCTGCGCCGCGCCCTCGGCTATCCGATGCGTCATGGCACTTCCCGACACGCTCGCGCTTATCGGCAATACGCCGCTCGTCCGCCTCAAGGGACCGAGCGAGGCGACTGGCTGCGACATCTTCGCCAAGTGCGAATATGCCAATCCCGGTGCGTCGGTGAAGGATCGCGCGGCGCTCTACATCATCGAGGACGCCGAGGCGCGGGGCGTGTTGCGGCCGGGCGGGACGATCGTCGAAGGGACGGCGGGCAATACCGGCATCGGCCTTGCGCTCGTCGGCAATGCCAAGGGCTACAGGACCATCATCGTGATGCCCGAGACGCAGAGCCGCGAGAAGATGGACACGCTGCGCGCGCTGGGCGCCGAACTGGTGCTGGTGCCGGCCGCGCCTTATTCGAACCCCGGCCATTTCGTGCATACGTCGCGCCGCATCGCCGAGGAAACGCCCAATGCGCTGTGGGCCAACCAGTTCGACAATATCGCCAATCGTCGCGCACACATCCAGGGCACCGCCGAGGAGATATGGGCGCAGATGGAAGGGCGGATCGACGGCTTCACCTGTGCGGCGGGCACGGGCGGGACGATCGCCGGGGTCGGGCTGGGGCTGAAGGCCAAGGATCCCGACGTGACGATCGCGCTCACCGACCCCGATGGCGCGGCGCTCTACAGCTATTATGCGTGCGGCGAACTCAAATCCGAGGGCAGCTCGGTCGCCGAGGGAATCGGACAGGGGCGGATCACCGCCAATCTGGAAGGCGCGCCGATCGACACGCAGTTCCGCATTTCGGACGCCGAGGGACTGGCGCAGGTCTTCGCGCTGCTGCGCGACGAGGGGCTGTGCGTCGGGCTTTCGAGCGGGATCAACGTCGCCGGCGCCATGGCGCTGGCGCGCCGGCTGGGGCCGGGCAAGCGGATCGCGACGATCCTGTGCGATACAGGTTTCCGTTATCTGTCAACGCTTTACAATCGGGATTGGCTGCTATCCAAGGGGCTGGCGGTGCCGGCATGGCTCGAGGCCAACTGAGCCTATTCGACAGGTCCGTCCGAAGCGGATAGACTGAAGCCAATGTCGCCAAGTGAAAAACAGATGCGGATGCAGCGGATCCGCGTCGGCCTGACCGGGCTGGCGGGTGTCTTCGTAGTCGCTGCGGCCGCTACGGCGATCTTCGCCAATGCCAGCGACGAACCCAAGGTGACGCCGGGCGCATACCCGACCGACGCCGCCAGTTCCGCGCAGGACACGGTTTCCGGCAACGGCAGCAAGCCCGCGACCGAGCCGCTTGCCGAGATAGGCGTTGCGCCCGGTGCAGCCGATGCCGCCAAGGCCGCCGAGGCGACCAACAGCGACAGCAAGCTGACGCCGCCCGCCAACGCGCCGTCGCGCTGATCGGCGCTTCGGCAATGCATCGCACGTCCTTGCCTTCGCCTCGCCCCGCAAGGGAATCGGACCGCCGCCGCCTGGCTGCGCGCGAGTCGCTTCGCATCCGACTGAGCTTTCGAGTCCAAGTTGCTGGAACCATGCCCGTTTTTGCGCGGAACATCCCGGGAACAGAAAAAATAGCGCCCAAAAAAACCTATGTGAAACAGGGGGTTGATCCGGGTTTCCCGTAAAATCCCTAGATTTCCCGCAAAATCCCGTTGTTTCACCGCCCCGGCCCGAGTATTCTCCGGGCAAGGGCGGGGCTTTCCCCATGTCGAAAGACTGAATCGCGATGCCGGTGAGGGCCGGTTTCGCGAGACGGGGTCTTTTTGCCGCCGCCCTTGAGGGCAGGGCGTGATCGAAAGACAGGAATTTTCCGGTATCTACGTCACCGGGGTGGACGCGAAGGGTCGCGCCGCCATTCCTGCCGCCCTGCGTTCCACACTCGAAGTCAACGGAGCCGCCTCGCGCGTCGTGATCGCCCTTCACGACCGCTCGCCCTGCCTCGTCGGCTTCGATCCCGCCCTGCTGTCGAGCCGCGCGACCAAGCTGACCGCCCAGGCCGATCTGCGCACCAATGCCGGCGAGGAGGTGGACTTCAACCGCGCGCGCCTGTCGATCGGCCTCACCGAGACGGCAAGCTACGACGCCAGCGGCCGCTTCGTCCTTCCCGCCTTCTTCGCGATGAAGGCGAAGATCGAGAAGGGCGCTGCCCTGTTCATGGGCTCCAACGAATTTTTCGAGATCTGGAACCTCGACGTGCTCGACGCCGATCCTGACGTCGCGCCGCAGATCAAGGAATATGCGCGCTTCCGCCGTGCCGAATGGACCGCCAAATGACCGAGGCGATCCACATCCCCGTCATGGCCGACGAAGTCGTCGCGGCGGTGCGGCCTGCGCCGGGTCGCCATGTGCTCGACGGCACGTTCGGCGGCGGCGGCTATGCGGCGCTCTTTCTTGCCGCCGGTGCTAGGGTCACGGCCTTCGACCGCGATCCCGATGCGATCGCCGCCGGGCAGGCGCTGGTCGAGCGCTGGGACGGCGCGCTGACGCTGGTGCATGACGCCTTCTCCAATATGGGCGAGGCGGTCGCGGCGGGATCGGTCGATGCCGTCGATCTCGATATCGGCGTGTCGTCGCGTCATCTCGATGTCGCCGAGCGCGGCTTCTCGATCCAGCAGGATGGTCCGCTCGACATGCGCATGGCGCGGTCGGGCGAAAGCGCGGCCGACTTCCTCAACACCGCCGACGAAGCCGAGATCGCCGACGTGATCTATCGCTATGGCGAGGAGCATCGCTCGCGCCGGATCGCGCGTGCCATCGTCGCCGCGCGCCCGTTGACGCGCACGCACGAGCTGGCTGCCGTAGTGCGCAAGGCGACCAACCATAATCCGGGGACGAAGAAAGACCCGGCCGTCCAGGTGTTCCAGGCGATCCGCATCCATGTGAATCGCGAACTGGGCGAGCTGGAGGACGGGCTGGCTGCCGCCGAGCGTGTGCTGAAGCCCGGCGGCACGCTGGCCGTCGTCACTTTCCACAGCCTCGAGGACCGGATCGTGAAGAGCTTCCTGCGCGAGCGCAGCGGGGCGACGCCCGCCGGTTCGCGCCATCTGCCGGTCGTCGCCAGCGGCCCAGCCCTGACTTTCGACAAGGTGGCCAAGCCGCAGCGCCCGAGCGCGGCCGAAGTCGCCCGCAACCCGCGCGCCCGTTCGGCGACGCTTCGCGTGGCCGAACGCACGGCCGCGCCTGCCAGATTTATGAGTGGAGAAGCCCGATGATCGCACACCGTCTCCGACCGCTTGGCTGGATCGCGGCCGTCACCATCGCCGCCCTGTGCTTCTACCTCATCTCGTCGCGCGTCGCGGTCGAGCGCGGCCGGCTTGAGACGGCCAACCGCCAGATCCTGCAGGTGTCGCGCGACATCCGCCGGCTCCAGACCGAGCTGGCCGCGCGCGGCAGCATGCGCCAGCTCGAGCGCTGGAACGGCGAAGTACTCGCGCTCTCGGCGCCCAACGCCGATCAGTATCGCAACGAAGTCCAGCTCGCCTCGCTCCAGCTCGCGCCGTCGGCGACCAAGGCCGAGACGGTCACGGTCGCGCTGGTCAGCGCGGAACCGGCGGTCCGCGACGCGATGCCCGTCGTCGAGCGCGCGGTCGAGACGCGCAAGGGCCTCGACAACGGGCCGGTCGATCCGGCGGGCGGGCGCAAGGCGCTGCTCCACACCGTTTCGCAGGTGCGCGTGGCGAAGGCCGATCCGGCGCCGGCGCAGCCCGTCGCCCGGCTCCAGCGCGTGGCGATGCTCGATGCCGGGACGCTGGGCGACATCGATCGCCGCGCGGCGCGCGAAGCGCGGGAGACCGGCGGCCGGTGACCACGCTCGTCGCCTCGCCCCGGCGTGTCCGCGAAGGCCGTCAGCGTCACGCCAGCGTGGCGCTGTCGCATTTCCGGCTGGTGCTGCTCATGCTGCTGTTCATCGGCGGCACGGCGGCGGTCGCGACGCGCCTGGCCTGGCTGTCGATCTTCAGCGACAGCGGGCGCGGCCGTGCATCGGCCGGATCGCTGATCCCGCCGCGCGGCGACATCTTCGATCGTAATGGCGTGCCGCTGGCGCGCACCATCGACGCCTGGTCGGTCGGCGTGCATCCCGGCAAGATCATCGGCGACAAGCAGGCGCTGGCCGAGCAACTCGCCCTGCTGATGCCCGAGCGCGATGCGCAGACCTATTATCGCATCCTGACGTCGAAGATGAACTTCACCTATCTGCGCCGCCGGGCGATGCCCGAGCTGGTCGCGCAGGTGAATGCCCTCGGCGAGCCGGGCATGGCCTTCGCCCGCGAGCCCGAGCGCGTCTATCCGCAGGCGACGCTCGCCGCGCACGTGCTGGGCTATAACGATATCGACGGGCACGGCGCGCAGGGGATGGAGCGCGCGCTCGATGCGCAGCTCATCAATCCCGCGACGCGCGGTAAGGGCGCCTATCTGTCGATCGACACGCGCGTGCAGGCCGCGATGGAAAGCGAGCTCTATGCCGCGATGGTCAAGTTCAGCGCGATCGGCGCGACCGGCATCGTGCTCGACGTCCATACCGGCGAGATCGTCGCGATGGCATCGCTGCCGGTGTTCAACCCCAACAAGGTCGGCGCCTCGCCCGACGACGCCCGCCGCAACGGCGTGACGCAGAGCGTCTATGAACTGGGATCGACCTTCAAGCCGCTGACCGTGGCCGCGGGCATGGACGCGGGCGTCATCCGGTCGATGAGCCAGCGTTACGACGTGTCGGCGCCGCTGCAGGTCGGCGGCTTCCGCATCCATGACGATCATCCAGGGCACGGTTCCTTCACCATCCCCGAGATCCTCGTCCACTCATCGAACATCGGCACCGCGCGGATTGCCGACGATATGGGCCAGGCGCTGATGGAAAAGACCTTCCGCGCGCTGGGCTTCTATGGCGCGCCCGATATCGAGCTGCGCGAGAAGGGCGCGTCGATCACCCCGCGCTTCTGGGCGCGGACCACGGTGATGACGACGGCCTATGGCCATGGCATCGCGATCACCCCGCTCCAGCTCGCCAACGCTTATGCGACGCTCGTCAATGGTGGTATCTGGCGGCCGACGACGCTGATGAAGCGCGCGCCGGGGCAGGTGCCCGAGGGGCGGCGCGTCTTCTCCGAGACGACCAGCTTCCGCATGCGCCAGCTGCTCCGCCTGATCGTGCAGGACGGCACCGGCCGCAAGGGCGACGCCCCCGGCTTCCGCGTCGGCGGCAAGACGGGCACGGGCGAGAAGCCCAATGGCCGAGGCTATGACAAGCACGCCAACGTATCGACCTTCGCCGCCGCCTTCCCGATGGACGCGCCGCGTTATGTCGTCGTCGCCATGCTCGATTCGCCCAAGGGCACGGCCGATACGTTCGGCTTCACCACGGCCGCATGGACGGCCGCGCCGGTCGTCAAGCGGGTGATCGAGCGCACAGGGCCGATGCTGGGGGTGATCCCTGACGCCAACCGCGATATCGACACGGCCGAGTTGAACACCATGGTCGCGAGCAAAGAGGAGAATTGAGGTCGTGAAGCTGGGCGCGCTGATCGGCGGAGAGAGCGGGCCTGAGGTGACGGGTTTCGCCATCGACCACAGGAAGGTCGCGCCGGGGACGATCTTCGGCGCCTTCCGTGGCGAGCGCTTCAACGGCGAGGATTTCATCCCGGCGGCGGTGGCGGCCGGGGCGGTTGCGGTCGTCGCGCGGCCCGAGGCCACGGTCGAAGGCGCGGTGCATATCAAGGCGTGGGAGCCGCGCCGCGACTTCGCCGTGCTGGCGGCGAAATATTTCGCGCCCTTCCCGGAAACCGTCGTCGCGGTGACGGGCACCAACGGCAAGACCTCGACCGTCGAAATGACGCGCCAGCTGTGGCGGATGCAGGGACATCATGCCGCCTCGATCGGGACGCTGGGGGTGACGACCGCGCTCGATCAGGTGACGACGGGGCTGACCACGCCCGATATCGTGACTTTCCTGTCGAACGTCGCCGGGCTGGCGCGCGAAGGCGTGACGCATCTGGCGTTCGAGGCGTCGAGCCACGGACTGCACCAGTATCGCACCGAAGGGCTGCCGGTGCGGGCCGGCGCTTTCACCAACCTGTCGCGCGACCACCTGGATTATCACGGGGATATGGCCGCCTACCTTACCGCGAAGCTGCGGCTGTTCGCCGAAGTGGTGGACGGCGACGGCGCGGCGGTGATCTGGGCCGACGACCCCGAATCGGCGCGCGTAATCGATCTGGCTCGTGAGCGGGGGCTCCGACTGCTGCGCGTGGGCGAGATGGGCGAGGAGCTTCGGCTGCTCGACCGCTCGCCCACCCAGTTGGGGCAGGTGCTGACGGTCGAGATCGAAGGCAGGCAGCATAAGGTGACGCTGCCGATGATCGGCGCCTATCAGGCGGCCAATGCGCTGACCGCCGCCGGGCTGGTGATCGCGACGGGGGGCGACGTGAAGACGACGCTCGACCTGATGGCGCGCCTTCAACCGGTGCGCGGGCGGCTGGAGCGTGCGGTGATCACGCCCGCGGGCGCGCCCGTCTATGTCGATTATGCCCATACCGCCGATGCGCTCGATGCCGCGATCGTGGCGCTGAAGCCGCACGCCAGGGGGCGTCTGATCCTCGTCTTCGGCGCGGGCGGCGACCGCGACAAGGGCAAGCGCGAGCTGATGGGGCAGGTGGCGGCGCGGCTGGCCGACGTCGCGATCGTCACCGACGACAATCCGCGCACCGAAGATCCGGCAGCGATCCGCCGCGACGTGCTGAAAGGCGCGCCCGAGGCGACCGAGATCGGCGATCGGCGCGAGGCGATCGCCGCCGCCGTGGCGCAGGCCGGGCCCGACGACATCGTGCTGATCGCGGGCAAGGGCCATGAACAGGGCCAGTTGGTCGGCGACCGGGTTTTGCCCTTCGACGACGTCGCCGTCGCGCGCGAGGTGGCGGCATGAGGCAGATTACCGCCATCCGTTCGTGTCGAGCGCAGTCGAGACACATCAGTGCGATCCCGATGTCCTTCGACTATGCTCGGGACGAACGGATGCGTTGCGCGGTGGCGGCATGAGGACGCTCTGGACCTCGGCCGAGGTCGCGAAGGCGACCGGCGGCACGGCGAGCGGCGATTTCGACATCAGCGGCGTCGCCTATGACAGCCGCGAGGTCGGCCCCGGCGACCTGTTCGTCGCGCTGAAGGGCGAGACGACCGACGGCCACAAGTTTCTCGACGGAGCCTATGCGGCGGGAGCCGCGGGCGCGATCGTCGATCACGCAGTTCCGCAGCCGCACGTCCTTGTCGGGGATACGACGGCCGCCCTCGATGCCCTTGGGGTCGCAGCCAGGGCACGCACGGCGGCAAAGATCGTCGGCGTCACAGGGTCGGTGGGCAAGACCGGCACGAAAGAGGCGTTGTTCGCGGCGTTCGACCGCATCGCGCCCGGCCATGCCCACCGATCTGTCAAAAGCTACAACAATCATGTCGGCGTGCCGCTGAGCCTGTCGCGCATGCCCCAGGCGACGCGCTTCGCCGCGCTCGAGATGGGAATGAACCATGAAGGCGAACTGGCGGCGCTGACCCGGCTGGTGCGTCCGCATGTCGCGATCGTCACTGCGATCGCACCGGCGCACCGCGCCTTCTTCAAGACCGAGGAAGCGATCGCCGACGCCAAGGGCGAGATTTTCCAGGGTCTCGAGCCGGGCGGGACAGCGATCGTCCCCTTCGACAGCCCGCACCGCGACCGGCTGATCGCCGCCGCGAAACCCCATGCCGCGCGGATCTGGACTTTCGGTTTTGGCGCGGGCGCCGATGTGCGCGCGGTCGACACCGCGCCGGCGAAGAGCGGGGGGACGACGGTGACGGCGGCGCTGCCCGACGGCGGACTGACCTTCACCATTGCCCAGCCGGGCGCGCACTGGGTGTCGAACGCGCTGGCGGTGATCGCTGCGGTCGAAGCGGTAGGCGGCGATCTGGCGGTCGCCGGGCTGGCGCTGGCGAGCCTTGGCGGCATTGCCGGCCGCGGCGAGCGCCACAGGATTCCGGTCGCTGGCGGCGAGGCGCTGCTGATCGACGAGAGCTACAATGCCAACCCCGCATCGATGGCGGCGACGCTGGCGGTGCTGGGCACGGAGAAGGCGGTGCGGCGGGTCGCGGTGCTCGGCGCGATGCGCGAGCTGGGCGACGAAAGCGACGCGCTGCACGCGGCGCTGGCCGGCCCGGTCGCGGCGGCGGGCGTCGAATTGGCTCTTCTCGTCGGCGAAGAGACGCGACCGCTCGCAAAGGCGCTTGAGGGGCGCGTCAAAATCGTTAATGCGGCCGACGCCGTGTCGGCGCTCGCCGTCCTGAAGGACGAATTGCGGCCCGGCGACGCGGTGCTCATCAAGGGATCGAACGCAATCGGGCTTGCCCGCATCGTGAAGGCGTTGGCGGGAGAATTGGTCTAGATGCTGTATCTGATCGCCGAGCAGCTTGGCTTTCCGGGCGTGCTCAACCTCATTCGTTATCTGAGCTTCCGCACCGGCGGTGCCGTGGCGACGGCGCTGTTCCTCGGCCTTATCATCGGCCCGAAGTTCATCGGCTGGCTGCGCGTGCGCCAGGGCAAGGGACAGCCGATCCGCGACGACGGCCCGCAGAGCCACCTCGCCAAGCGCGGCACGCCGACGATGGGCGGGCTGATGATCCTGACCTCGCTCACCGTCTCGCTGCTGTTGTGGATGGACCCGCGCAATCCCTTCGTCTGGGCCTGTCTCTGCGTCGCGCTCGGCTTCGGCGCGATCGGTTTCATGGATGACTGGGACAAGGTGCGCAAAGCGAGCACCAAGGGCGTCTCGGGGCGGACGCGGCTGATCGCCGAATTCCTGATCGCGGGCTTTGCGAGCTGGCTGATCCTGAAGGAATCGGGAACGCTGTTCCACTTCCCCTTCCTGTCCAACTTCGCGCTCGATCTCGGCTGGTTCTATATTCCGGTCGCGGCCTTCGTGATCGTCGGCGCGGGCAATGCGGTCAACCTGACCGACGGGCTCGACGGGTTGGCGACGATGCCGGTGATCATCGCCTCGGTCGCGTTCATGATCATCGCCTATCTGGCGGGCAATGCGAAGTTCGCGCTCTATCTGGGCATCCCGCATGTGCCGGGAGCGGGCGAGCTTGCGATCCTGTGCGGGACGATCGTCGGCGCGGGGCTGGCCTTCCTGTGGTTCAACGCGCCGCCGGCCGCCGTCTTCATGGGCGATACGGGCAGCCTCGCGCTGGGCGGCGTGCTGGGCGCGATCGCGGTGACCGCGCATCACGAGATCGTGCTGGCGATCATCGGCGGCCTCTTCGTCGTCGAGGCGCTGTCGGTGATCATCCAGGTCTATTTCTACAAGCGCACCGGGCGGCGCGTGTTCAGGATGGCGCCGATCCACCACCATTTCGAGCAGCTCGGCTGGAGCGAGCCCACCGTCGTGATCCGTTTCTGGATCATCGCCTTCGTGCTGGCGCTGGCCGGCCTGTCGACGCTGAAGCTCAGGTGATCGTCTCGGGGGCCTTCTCGGGGAAACGCTATGCCGTGCTCGGCCTCGCGCGCTCGGGGCTGGCGACGGTGGAGGCGCTGCTTGCCTCCGGCGCAGAGGTGGTCGCCTGGGATACGAACGAGGACGCGCGCGCGCGTGTCTCGACGTCGCTCGACACGAACGGCAATCTCCGCGTGGCGGACATTCTCGAGATCGACCTGACCGGCTTCGACGGCGTGGTCGTTTCGCCGGGGGTGCCGATCAACCGCCATCCGATCGCGGACAAGGCGCGCGCGGCCGGGGTGCCGCTGATCGGCGACATCGAACTGTTCGCCGAGGCGCGCGCCGATCTGCCGCCGCACCGGATCGTCGGCATCACCGGCACCAACGGCAAGTCGACGACGACGGCACTGGTCACGCATATATTGAAGGTGGCCGGGGTGCCCGCGCTGATGGGCGGCAATATCGGCCTGCCGATCCTGACGCAGGATCCGCTGCCGGCGGGCGGCGTCTATGTGCTCGAGCTGTCGAGCTACCAGATCGACCTGAGCTTCACGCTCGATTGCGACGTGGCGGTGCTGCTCAACATCACCCCCGATCATCTCGACCGCTATGACGGGTTTGCGGGCTATGCCGCATCGAAGGCGCGGCTGTTCGCGATGCAATCGGCTGGGCATGTCGCCGTGATCGCAACCGAAGACGATGCGACGCGCGCGATCGCCGGCAGGGTCCACGGGCTTGTCGAGGTGGCGTCGCGATCGATCGACCCCGGCGCGCAGGCGAACTGGCCGACGCTCCAGGGGCCGCACAACGCCCAGAATGCGGCGGCGGCGATCGCCGCGTGTCGCGCGCTCGGCATCGACGAGGCGGCGATCGAGCACGGGCTGCGCACCTATCCCGGCCTGCCGCACCGCATGGAGCGCGTGGCGGAGAAGGGCCATGTGCTGTTCGTCAACGACAGCAAGGCGACCAACGCCGAATCGACCGCGCCGGCGCTGGCGGCCTATCCGAAGATCCGCTGGATCCTCGGCGGCCGGGCCAAGACCGACGATCTCGACGCGTGCGCGCCGCATTTCGGGCATGTGCGATCGGCCTACACGATCGGCGAGGCCGGGCCGCTGTTCGCGCGTCTGCTCGCGCCGCACATGAAGGTGGTGGAGAGCGGGACGCTCGACGCCGCGGTGAAGGCTGCGGCCAACGATGCCGAGCCGGGCGACGTGGTGATGCTGTCGCCGGCCTGCGCGTCGTTCGACCAGTTCAGGGATTATGAGGCGCGGGGCGATGCGTTCCGCGCGGCGGTAGGGGCGCTGTGATGGCGGCTGAAGGGGTAGTGCAGCGTGAGACACGGCCGGTGAACAAGCGGGTCATCACCCGACTGGGGCGGTCGGACCGGTCGGCGATCGGGCTGTGGTTCTGGGAAATCGACCGCGTTCTGCTTGCGCTCGTCATGGTGCTGATCTCGATCGGCCTGCTCGCGGTGGCGGCGGCCTCGCCAGCGGCAGCGCATCGCTATTCGGGCGGCAATCTCGTCATGGCGCCGCTCCATTATTTCTGGCGCCAGCTTGCCTGGGTGGCGATCAGCCTGCCGGTGATGCTGGGCGTGTCGATGCTGCCGACGACGGTCGCGCGACGCTTTGCGATCGTGGGGGCGATCGTCTTCACCGTCGCGCTCGCGCTGGTGCCGCTGATCGGCGTCGAGGTGAACGGCGCGGTGCGCTGGATCGGCGTCGGCGTGGCGCAGTTCCAGCCTTCCGAGTTCCTGAAGCCCTTCTTCGTGGTGACGCTGGCCTGGGTGCTGTCGCTGAAGGCGCAGGACGAGACGCTGCCCGTGGTGCCGCTGTCGGGCGTCGGACTGGCGCTGATCGCGGTGCTGCTGATGAAGCAACCCGATTTCGGCCAGACCATCGTGTTCGGCACGATGTGGATGGCGCTGCTGATGCTGTCGGGCGTGTCGCTGCGCTGGCTGGGCGGGCTCGTCGGCGCGGGGTTCGCGGCGGTGATCGCGGCCTATCTCTTCTATCCGGTCGCCACGCTGCGCATCAATAATTTCCTGTTTGCCGAAGGCGATACCTATCAGGTGGACACGGCCTATGCGACGTTGACGGCGGGCGGGCTGTTCGGCACCGGGCCGGGCGGCGGCGTCGCCAAATTCCGCCTGCCCGAGGCGCATACCGACTATATCTTCTCGGTCATCGGCGAGGAATTCGGGCTGATCGCCTGCGCGGTGATCGCGCTCATCTATCTCGCGATCGTCGTGCGCGTCTTCGTCAAGCTGCTCGACGAGGAGGACAGCTTCACGCTGCTCGCCGCCGCCGGGCTGGCGACGCAGTTCGGCGTGCAGGCCCTGATCAACATGGCGGTGAATCTGCAGCTTGCGCCGTCCAAGGGAATGACCTTGCCTTTCATCAGCTATGGCGGGTCGTCGATGCTCGCGCTTGCGGTCGGCATGGGGCTGCTGCTCGCCTTCACGCGGCGCAATCCCTACCTCACCCGCTCGCCCTATGTCGTGAAATGGGGCGCCAAATGAGCGCGGCGCGGCACTTCGTCCTCGCTGCCGGGGGGACCGGCGGGCACATGATCCCGGCGCATGCGCTGGCCGAGGAACTGATCCGGCGCGGCCATTATGTCGCGCTGATCACCGACGAGCGCGGCGCGCGCATCCCCGGCGTGTTCGACGGGGTCGAGACGCATGTGCTGCCCGCCGGGCGGCTGTCGGGCGGGCCGGTCGGCTGGCTGCGCGCGGGGCGGGCGATCCTTGCCGGGCGCAGGATGGCGCTCGATCTCTACAAGCAGCTGGAGCCGGCGGCGGTGATCGGCTTCGGCGGCTATCCGGCGCTGCCCGCGCTGCTCGCCGCGCTGAAGGCGAAGATCCCGACGGCGGTGCACGAGCAGAATGCCGTACTGGGGCGCGTCAACCGCCTGCTCGGCGGGCGCGTCGACCTGATCGCCACCGCCTATCCCGATGTCGAGCGGCTGAAGCCCGGCTGGCTCGCGAAGGCGCATGTCGTCGGCAATCCGGTGCGCGACGAAGTGCTGGCGCTGCGCGAACAGCCTTTCCCCGCGCTCGACGCCGAGGGGATTTTCCGCGTGCTCGTAATCGGCGGCAGCCAGGGCGCGACCGTGCTGTCCGACGTGGTGCCCGAGGGGCTGGGCCTGCTTCCCGTTGCGCTCAGGCGGCGGCTGCAGGTGGTGCAGCAGTGCCGGCTCGACGATATCGAGCGGGTGCGGGCACGCTATGCCGAGCTGGGCATCCCCGCCGAGCTTGCCACCTATCTGAACGACATGCCCGACCGGCTGGCGCTGGCGCATTTGGTGATCGCGCGCGCTGGCGCATCGACGATCGCCGAGCTGACGGCGGCGGGGCGGCCCGCGATCCTCGTGCCGCTGCCGATCGCGACCGACGACCACCAGACCGCCAATGCACGCGAGATGGCGAAGGCTGGCGGCGCGCGCGTGATGAAGCAGACCAGGCTGAGCGCGGCCGAGATCGCCGACAATGACGTGGTGCCGGCCGGGCAGGAGCGCAAATATACCGCCGGCCGCTTCACGCCGCAGGAACTGAGCCGCCAGATGCAGAAACTCGCCCTCGAACCCGGCGCGCTCCAGAATGCGGCGGCGCGGGCCAAGGATTGCGGCCGTCCCAACGCCGCCGCCGACCTTGCCGACCTCGTCGAGACGATCGGGGGCGTCGCGTGAAGGGCGTCGCACTCGATATCGGCACGATCCACTTCATCGGCATCGGCGGCATAGGCATGTCGGGCATCGCCGAGGTGATGCACAATCTGGGCTATCAGGTTCAGGGTTCGGACGTCGCCGAAAGCTATGTGATCGAAGGGCTGCGCAAGCGCGGCATCAAGGTGATGATCGGGCACGATGCGGCGAATGTCGCGGGCGTGGCGGTGGTCGTCACCTCGACCGCGATCAAGCGCGGCAACCCCGAAGTCGAATATGCGCTGGAGCATCGTATCCCCGTTGTGCGCCGGGCGGAGATGCTCGCCGAACTGATGCGCCTCAAATCGACGATCGCGGTTGCCGGCACGCACGGCAAGACGACGACGACCTCGATGATCGCGGCGATGCTCGACGCGGGTGGGGTCGATGCGACCGTGATCAACGGCGGGATCATCAACAGCTACGGGTCCAACGCGCGGCTGGGCGCGTCGGACTGGATGGTGGTCGAGGCGGACGAGAGCGACGGCAGCTTCCTGCGCCTCGACGGGACGATCGCGGTCGTGACCAATATCGATCCCGAGCATCTCGACCATTATGGCTCGTTCGAGCGCGTGAAGGACGCCTTTGTCGAGTTCGTCGAGAATGTGCCCTTCTACGGCGCCGCCGTGCTGTGCCTCGATCATCCCGAGGTGCAGGCGATCTTGCCGCGCGTCCGCGACCGGCGGATCGTGACTTACGGCTTCTCGGCGCAGGCCGATGTGCGCGGCGAGCATGTGACGCCTTTCCCGGGCGGCAATCGCTTCGACGTGCTCGTCCGCGATCGCGAGGGCAATATGCGCGCGATCAAGGGGATCGAGCTGCCCATGCCCGGGCGACACAATGTGCAGAATGCGCTCGCCGCCGTCGCGGTCGGGCTGGAGATGGGGCTGTCGGACGATCGCATCGCCGTGGGCTTCGCGCAGTTCGGCGGCGTCAAGCGCCGCTTCACCAAGGTCGGCGAAGTGGCGGTCGATGGCGGGGCTGCCTCGATCATCGACGATTACGGCCATCATCCGGTCGAGATCAAAGCCGTGCTGGCCGCGGCGCGCGAGGGCGCGCGGAGCCGGGTGATCGCGGTCGTCCAGCCGCATCGCTATTCGCGCCTCGGCAATCTGATGGACGAGTTCCAGTCCGCCTTCAACGATGCCGACATGGTCTATGTCGCCCCAGTCTATGCGGCGGGCGAAGCGCCGATCGAAGGCGTCGATGCCGAGGCGCTGGCGGCCGGGCTCCGGCGACGCGGGCATCGTGCGGCATCGACCATCGCCGACGCCAAGGCGCTGGCCGCCGATCTGGCGGACGTGGTGCGCGCCGACGATCTGGTCGTCTGCCTCGGCGCGGGCGACATCACCAAATGGGCGGCCGGGCTGGCCGATGCGATCCGCGAGGCGCGGGGATGAGCGTGTGCTACGCCCTGCCGCCGCTGCGCGGGACCGCCGAGCATGGCGGGAGCCTGGCCGACTTCATCTGGTTCCGCACGGGCGGCCCGGCGGAATGGCTGGTGCGGCCGGCGGACGTGCAGGATCTCGCCAGCTTCATGGCCGGGCTCGATCCTTCGGTCCCGGTGCTGCCCGTGGGCGTGGGATCGAACCTCATCGTGCGCGATGGAGGCGTGCCGGGCGTGGTCGTGCGCCTGCCCAAGAGCTTCGCGAAGGTCGCAGCCGAGCCGGGCAACCGGATCAGGGCGGGCGGCGGCGCGATGGGGATCACCGTCGCCAGCGCCGCGCGCGACGCTGGCGTTGCGGGGCTTGAGTTCCTGCGCGGAATCCCCGGCACCGTTGGCGGCGCGGTGCGCATGAACGCCGGCGCCTATGGGCGCGACACCTCCGACATCCTCATCGAAGTGACGCTGGTGCTGCGCGACGGCAGCGTCGAGACCTGGCCGGCGTCACGGCTGGGCTACACCTATCGCCATTCGGAGCTGCCTGAAGGCGCAGTGGTGGTCGAGGCGCTGTTCGAAGGCGTGCCCGGCGATAAGGCGGCGATCGGTGCCGAGATGGACCGGATCGCGGCCGAGCGCGAGGCTTCGCAGCCGCTGCGGTCGCGCACGGGGGGGTCGACCTTCAAGAACCCGCAAGGCGACAAGGCCTGGCGGTTGATCGACGAGGCCGGCTGTCGCGGGCTGACGCGGGGCAGCGCGCAGGTCAGCGAGAAGCACTGCAACTTCCTGCTCAACCTTGGCGAGGCGACGTCGGCCGAGATCGAGGCGCTGGGCGAGGATGTCCGCAGGCGGGTGAAGGACAAGTCGGGCGTCACGCTCGAATGGGAAATCCAGCGTATCGGAGTGAACAAGTGAGCGAGCCCCTCCACATCGCGGTGCTGATGGGCGGCTGGTCCGCCGAGCGCGAGGTTTCGCTGACCTCCGGCCGCGGCGTCGCCGATGCGCTCGAGGCGAACGGTCACAGGGTGACCCGCATCGACATGGGGCGCGACGTGGCGCTGAAGCTGGCCGAGGCGAAGCCCGACCTGGTGTTCAACGCGCTCCACGGCACGCCGGGCGAGGATGGCACGGTGCAGGGGATGCTCGACCTGATGGGGATCAAATATACCCATTCGGGGCTCGCCACCTCGGTGATCGCGATCGACAAGCAGCTGACCAAGCTGCTGCTCGTCCCCGCCGGCGTGCCGATGCCTGGCGGGCGGATCGTGAAGAGCGCCGAGCTTTACGAGCGCGATCCGCTGCCGCGCCCCTATGTGCTGAAGCCCGTCAACGAGGGGTCGTCGGTGGGCGTCGCGATCGTCACCGACGACGGCAATTACGGCAATCCGATCGCGCCCGACGCGCGCGGCCCCTGGCAGGAATTCGACGAGCTGCTCGCCGAGCCCTTCATTCGCGGGCGCGAGCTGACGACGGCGGTGCTGGGCGAAGAGGCGCTGGCGGTCACTGAACTGCGGCCGAAGAGCGGCTTCTACGATTATGACGCCAAATATACCGATGGGATGACGGACCATATCCTGCCCGCCGACATCCCCGACGAGATCGCCGAGGCCTGCCGCGAGATCGCGCTGAAGGCGCACCGCGTGCTCGGCTGCAAGGGGGCATCGCGCGCCGATTTCCGCTGGGACGATAATCTGGGCGTCGAGGGACTGTTCCTCCTCGAGGTCAACACCCAGCCGGGCATGACGCCCCTGAGCCTCGTTCCCGAACAGGCAAGATATCTGGGCATGAGCTACGAAGCGCTGGTCGAGCGGATCGTGAGGGAGGCGCTGTGAGCGAACGCGCCACTATCCGCCGCGGATCGCGGCCGCGCGGCGGGGCCAAACCGCGCCGCAAGCAGCCGGTGAAGCGCCAGTCGCTCGCCAGCCGGATGCTGGCGCGCATCCCCGTTTCGCACGAGACGATCCAGCGCGCGACAACCTGGACGATCGTCGGGCTGGTCTGCGCCGTCGGACTGGTGGTGGCGCAGGTGCTGGGCGTGCCCGGCATGGTCGGCACCGCGATCGCCGAGACGATCGGCCATGCCGGCTTCGAGGTGAAGCGCGTCGACGTGACGGGCATTAAGCGCATGGACAAGCTGACGGTCTATGCCGTCGCGCTCGACCAGAAATCGCGCGCGATGCCGCTGGTCGATCTGGAGCGCGTGCGCGCCGAGCTGCTGCAGTATGGCTGGATTTCCGATGCGCGCGTCTCGCGCCGGCTACCCGATACGCTGGTTGTCGATATCGTCGAGCGCGCGCCCGCAGCGGTCTGGCAATATCAGGGCAAGCTGGCGCTGATCGATGCATCGGGCGTGGTGCTGGAGGATGTGTCGCAGGCGGCGATCCCCGATCTGCCGCTGGTGATCGGACCCGACGCCAATACCCAGCTTGCCAGCCTCGACGCGCTGACCGGTGCGGTGCCGCGCATCAAGCCGCTGCTGTCGGGCGCGAGCTGGGTCGGCGGGCGGCGCTGGGACCTGCGCTTCCAGTCGGGCGAGACGCTGGCGCTGCCCGAGGACCCGCGCGAGGCGACCAAGGCGCTGGCGCGTTTCGCCGAGCTGGACGGCAAGGACCGTTTGCTGGGGCGCGGCTTCATCCGCTTCGACATGCGCGATCCGACCAAGCTGGTCGTGCGCGTCGACCGGCATCCCAAGCAGATCGACCAGCCCCATGATCAGGGGCAGGCGGAGGGCACGGCGACGCCGGCGCCCAAGACGAACGAGCAGTTGAACAACCAGGGGACGCCGCAGGGGGGCGGCCAGTTGCTGAGGGCGAGCCAGACGATATGAGCAGGGGACACGAAAAGAGAGTGCAGCCGCGCGGCGAGAAGCTGATCACCGCGCTCGACATCGGATCGTGGAAGGTTTCCGCGCTGATCGCCTCGCAGGGCGAGGGTGGCGAGCTGACCGTGCTCGGCACCGGGCAGCGCGAGAGCCGGGGCGTGCGGCGCGGCTATATCGCCGACATGGGCGCGACCGAGCTGGCCGTGCGCGAGGCGGTGGAGCAGGCCGAGCGGATCGCCGGCACCAATATCGAGGATGTGTGGGTCAGCTTCTCGGCCGGCGGGCTGGTCAGCGACATCGCCTCGGTCGAGGTCGAGCTGGGCGGCCACCGCATCGAGCAGGAAGATATCGACGAGCTGCTGGCGGCGGGGAAGGGGTCGATCGACCCGCATGGTCGCATGGTCCTCCACGCGCAGCCGACGCTCTACACGCTCGACGGGCTGCAAGGCGTCAAGAAGCCGCTGGGGCTCCATGCCGACCGGCTTGGCGTCGATATCCATGTCGTCGCCGCAGACGGATCGCCGGTGCGCAACCTCGACCTGTGCGTGCGCAGCGCTCACCTCGAAGTGAAGTCGATCGTCGCCTCGCCCGTCGCGACGGGCATGGCCTGCCTCTCCGACGAGGAGCGCGAGCTTGGCGTCGCGCTGGTCGAGCTGGGCGCGGGCGTGACCAACGTCTCGCTCTTCTGCGGCGGGCTGCTCGTCGGGCTGGCATCGATCCCGTTCGGTGCTGCGGACATCACCGACGATATCGCATCGGCCTTCGGCACGCGCCGCAGCCAGGCCGAGCGGATGAAATGCTTCTACGGATCGGCGACCGCGACCCCGCGCGACAATCACGAGATGATCGACGTCGCGCCGATCTCGGCCGAAAGCGACGGCAGCGAAGGCGCCCGCATCACGCGCGCGCAGCTGATCGCAGTCATCCGCCAGCGGCTCGAGCATCTGATGGGCGAGATTTCCAGGGCGCTGAAGGATCTGGGCTTCGCGGGCCCGGTCGGGCGGCAGGTGGTGCTGACCGGCGGCGGCGCCGAGCTGAAGGGCATTGCCGACTATGCGCAGGGCAATCTCGGCCGCGCGGTGCGCGTCGGCCGGCCGCGCGGCGTGGCGGGAATTCCTGACGCGCACAGCGGCCCCGCTTTCGCCACGCTGGCTGGCCTGATCCATTTCGCGGCCTCGGATCCCGTCGACCTGCGGGCCATCCTGCCAAGCCACCAGCCCGTCGTGAAAGCGCCGGGTTCGGCCTTGCTCAACCGCCTCGTCGCAGCGTTCCGCACAAGTTACTAACAGAAAAATCCACAAGATTAACTTTTAGGGTGAAACCGTGAGTCAGTTGAGGCTAGAATCGACCGGGGCAAGGACGGCGTCCGCACCGGATTTTGGGGAGATCAGCGCATGAGCATCGAATTCATTCCGCCCGAGGTCGATGAACTGCGGCCGCGGATCAGCGTGATCGGCGTCGGCGGCGCGGGCGGCAACGCCATCGCCAACATGATCGCCAGCCAGGTGCTGGGCGTGGACTTCATCGTCTGCAACACCGATGCGCAGGCGCTCAACGCCTCGGCGGCGGAGCGTCGCATCCAGCTCGGCCCCAAGATCACTCAGGGCCTCGGCGCGGGCGCGCGGCCCGAGATCGGTCGTGCGGCGGCGGAAGAAGCGCTCGAGCAGGTCGAAAAGGCCCTCGACGGCGCCCATATGTGCTTTATCGCGGCCGGCATGGGCGGCGGCACCGGTACCGGTGCGGCCCCGGTCATCGCGAAGGCGGCGCGCGAGCGCGGCATCCTGACGGTGGGCGTGGTCACCAAGCCGTTCAGCTTCGAGGGCAATCGCCGCATGAAGTCGGCCGAGGCCGGCATCGCCGAGCTGCAGAAGCATGTCGATACGCTGATCGTCATCCCCAACCAGAATCTCTTCCTGATCGCCAACCCGAACACGACCTTCAAGGAAGCGTTCAAGATGGCGGACGAAGTGCTGCAGCAGGGCGTGCGCGGCATCACCGACCTGATGGTCATGCCCGGCCTGATCAACCTCGACTTCGCCGACGTTCGCTCGGTGATGGGCGAGATGGGCAAGGCGATGATGGGCACCGGCGAGGCCGACGGCGATAATCGCGCCATCGAGGCCGCCGAGAAGGCGATCGCCAACCCGCTGCTCGACGGCGTGTCGATGAAGGGCGCCAAGGGCGTCATCATCTCGATCACCGGCGGCGAGGACATGCGCCTGATGGAGGTCGACGAGGCCGCCAACCACATCAAGGAACTGGTAGATCCCGATGCGAACATCATCTGGGGTTCGGCGTTCAATGACAATCTCGACGGCAAGATCCGCGTCTCGGTCGTCGCGACCGGGATCGAGGCCGACGCCGCGAACATGCCCGAGCCGGCCCGCGTGCTGAGCTTTCCGGCGGCGCGCAAGGCCGAGCCTTCGCCCGTCGAGCGCATGCCGTCCTTCGCGCCGCGCACGGCGGAAGCCCCGGCCGAGCCCGAGATCACCTTGGCACCGCCCGAGCCCGTTGCCGAGGCCGAGCCGGCCCAGACCGTCTCGTTCGTCGACGAAGCCGTGACGGCCGAGCCCGAGCCGCTGGTGCTCGACGCGCCGGTCGCCGAAGCCGGTCCCGACGAGCTGCTGCTCGACAGCCCGACCGCGCCCGAGCCGACCGAGGCCGACCTCGAGGCGGGCCGCCGCTGGCTGAGCGGGGAGGCCGAGCAGGCCGCGCCGCAGCCGGCCCCGGCCAAGCCGACCGGCGGCACTTTGTTCGAGCGCATGTCGATCATCGCGCGCGGCGCCGCCAAGACGCCGGGCGAAGAGGAGGGCAAGGAAAGCCCGCTCGATATCCCGCGTTTTCTGAACCGCCAGAACAACCAGTAAGTCGGTGATCCTTCCCCGGTTCCATTACCGGGGAAGGATCAGCCGCTGATATCGCCCGGTCCGCCGCGCCGGCCCGGCCATCACGTTGCGGAGGACGGCGGGCGCGCATAAGCGAGGCTCATCATGCCATCGCAACGATTCGGTCGCTCCATTCGCACACTCGCGCTCTCCCTTCTGATCACCGCCGCTCCGCTCGCCGCGCAGACGATGACGCCGGGGGGCGTCCTGCCGGCCGGCGCGCCGCAGACGACCAACGCCGATCTGCTCAGCCGCTATCTGCGCGAGCTGGCCGGCGATCCCGAGGATCTGGACGCGCTCAAGGGCGCGGGCAATGCCGCTCTTGAAATAGGTGATACCGATGCGGCGCTGGCACTGTTCACGCGCGCCGAGAAAGTCGCCCCGCGCGACGGCGAGGTGAAGGCGGGGATCGCGCGCGCGCTGCTCAAGGCCGAAAACCCCCGCGATGCGCTGCGCATGTTCGATGATGCGGTGCGGCTGGGCGTGCCCGAGGCGAAGATCGCGGGCGATCGCGGGCTGGCCTATGATCTGCGCGGCGAGCCGCGCAAGGCGCAGCGCGACTATCAGATCGCGCTCGCCGCGCGCCCCGACGATGAGATCACGCGCCGCTACGCACTCTCGCTCGCCATTTCGGGCGACCGCGAACAGGCGCTGAAGCTGCTCCAGCCACAAATCTACAAGCGCGATGCCGCGGCCTGGCGCGCGCAGACCTTCGTGCTGGCGATGACCGGCGACCCGCGCGAGGCGGGCAAGATCACCCACGCGATGATGCCCGACCCGATGGCCGATGCGATGCAGCCCTTCCTCGTCCGCCTCGCCGGGCTGAAGCCGACCGAAAAAGCGCTGGCGGTGCATCTCGGCCGCTTCCCGTCCGACGGCACGCGCATCGCGTCCAATCGGCGCGACGAGGCGCCCGCGACGCCGCCGACGCCGGCCTCCGCACCGGCGCAACTGGCTGCGGCAACGCCGCCGCCCACGGCCAGCCGCCCGACGCGCGGCGTGCAGGCATCGCAGGCCGCAGCCGAGGCTAACCGCCAGTCGCTCGCCGCGACGCAGGCCAAGGCCGAGCAGGCCCGGGCGGAGCAGGTCGCGCAGGCGACGCCGCCGCCGACGCGTGGCGGCACGCAGGCGCCGATCCGCATGACGCCCGAGGCGCGGCGCGGCGCGCTCGCCGACATCATGCGCAATCTCCAGATCCCCGAAAGCGAGACGGCGGCGGTGCTGGCGGAGGCGCCAACGCCTGCGCCGACGCGCACGCGCGCCAGGCCGACGCCTGCCACCCCGACCGCAGCGCCGCCCGCGCGCGGCAAGGGCAAGACCGCGCTCGCCAGCGCCGACGAAGAGGATGCGAAGCCCACACCCGCGCCCGCCAAGGGACGCAAGGGCAAGCCGACCGCCGCCGAGGCCGATGAGGATGCGAAGCCGGTCGCGAAGGGGCGTAACGGCAAGGCGCTGGCTGCGGCCGAGGATGCCAGGCCCGATCCCAAGGCTAAGGGCAAGAAGGGCGCGAAGGCGACGGCCAAGGCCGAGCCCAAGCACCCCTCGCGCATCTGGGTGCAGGTCGCGGGCGGCTCCAATAAGGCCGATCTCGACAAGGATTGGTCGCGCGTCAAATCGCAGGCTGGCGGCGCGCTCAAGGGTCGCACCGCCTATACGACGCCGCTGCGCGCTACCAACCGGCTGGTCACGGGTCCGTTCAAGACGATGGACGAGGCGCAGGCCTTCGTGAACAAGATGCGCAAGGCCGGGATCCAGGCCTTTGCCGTCACCAGCAAGGACGGGCAGGCCGTCGACAAGATCGAGGGCAAATGAGGGCGCTTGCGCCCTGGGCCTGCGATCCGGCGCAGAGCCGGGGGCGTCTGCATGACGAGACGGCGGGAGCGCTGCGCGGGCCGCGCGACGCCTTCCAGCGCGACCGCGATCGCATCATCCACTCGATCGCCTTCCGCCGCCTGCGCCACAAGACGCAGGTCTTCATGGCGCCCGACGGCGATCATTTCCGCGTCCGCCTGACGCACAGCCTGGAAGTCGCGCAGATCGGGCGGACGATCGCGCGCGCGCTGGGGCTGAACGAGGATCTGACCGAGGCCTTGTGCCTTGCGCACGATATCGGCCATCCGCCCTTCGGCCATGCCGGCGAGGATGCGTTGCGCTCCGCGATGGCCGGCGTCGGCGGCTTCGATCACAATGCGCATACGCTGCGCACGCTGATGCTGATTGAAAAGCCCTATCCGCGCTGGGACGGGCTCAACCTCACCTGGGAAACGCTCGAGGGGCTCGCCAAGCATAATGGGCCGATCGACAATCCGAGCTGGGCGATGGCCGAGGTCGATGCGATCCTGCCGATGGAACTCGACCGCTGGCCCTCGCTCGAGGCGCAGGTCGCCGCGATCGCCGACGACATCGCCTATGACAATCACGATATCGACGATGGCGTGCGCGCCGGATTGCTCGACGTGAGGCAGAGCATGGCCGTGCCCTTGGTCGCGCGCGGATGGAAAGCGGCAAGCGCGCGCTATCCCGATATCGGCGAGCGGCGGCTGCTTTCGGAGCTGATCCGCTCGCAGATCGGGCTGATGGTCAACGACCTGATCAGCGAGACCCGTCGGCGGGTGAAGGAATCGGGCGTGGAGAGCGTGGCCGACGTGCGCGCGGCGGGGCGTGGGCTGGTCGGCTTCAGCCACGCGATGCGGGCCGAGGAGCGCGAGCTGAAACGCTTCATGTACGCCAATCTCTATCATCACCCGACGCAGCTTGCGGCGGCCGATGCCGCGCGCCGCGTGGTCGGCGGGCTGTTCGAGGCCTATACCGCCGAGCCGTCCGCCATGCCGGCCGACTGGCGCGACACCCTGCCCGGCGAGGAGCCGGCGCGCAGCCGCCATATCGCCGATTTCATCGCTGGGATGACCGACCGCTACGCCACTGCGCGCTACCGCGAAGTAGTGGGTGCGATCGACTTGCCCGAGGGCTTCTGACCCCGCGCAAAAAGAAAGCGCCTCCGCCGCAAGGCGGAAGCGCTTTCGTTTCTCCGATGGCGCCCCGACCCGGGGGCGCCGCCGGTCTTAGCGGGCCGAGACCTTGATCGGGCCGGCGACGCCGGGCTGCACGTCGCTGAGGCTGAACGACACGTTGCGCGCGCCGATCTGGCCGCTCACGCGGTCGCCGCGGACGACGAAGGTGAAGTTCTCGCCAGTCGGATAGGTCTTGCCCGAGATCAGCTTGAGCTCGCCCTTGTTCTCTACATGGTAGACATAGGTGTTGCCGTCATGCTCGAAGCTGCGGTCGCCGGCGGCGGCGAGGGCAGGAGCGGAAACGGCAGCGAGGCTCAGAAGAGCGGTGGTGATGGTCAGCATTCGCATGGATATAACTCCCTAGTGAATGCCGTTCAGGTCTCTCTTAGGTTCTTTCATCTTCAATTTGTTGCATCGCAGCATCAATCGCAATCGCAAAGAACGTCAGGCTGGTTGCACTATTGTAAATCGGGATGGTGGAGATATCGGGATGTTTGGAGGCATGGCTTTGGCGCATGTTGTTGTGTCGGCTCGCTTCCGCCGGAATCCAAAGCTCTGGTGGACCGCAGGCGCGGCTTTCCGCTAAGGGCCGCCTTCACCCGCTTTTGCCGGACATGAGGATATGACGCTTTACCCACGCTTCGCCGCGCATCTGAACGACGTGCTCGACCGGATCGAGGCCGATGGTGGCCTGCCCGCCGGTCTTGCACGCGGCAATGTGACGGTCGAGCCGCCGCGCGACGCGAGCCATGGCGATCTGGCGACCAACGCCGCGATGGTGCTGGCAAAGCCCGCAGGCACCAATCCGCGCGCGCTGGCCGAGCTGATCGCTGAGGGGCTGCGCGGCGTCGACGGCGTCGAGAGCGTGGAGATCGCCGGACCGGGCTTCATCAACCTGCGGCTGGCCGAACCGGTCTGGCGCGGCGAGCTGGCGGCGATCCACGCCGGGGGCGACGATTATGGCCGCTCGGCGATCGGCCATGGCCGCCACGTCAATGTCGAATATGTCTCCGCCAACCCGACGGGCCCCATGCATATGGGCCATTGCCGGGGCGCAGTGGTGGGTGACGCGCTTGCCAGCCTGCTCGAATATGCCGGGCATGAGGTGACGCGCGAATATTATGTCAACGATGCGGGCGGGCAAGTCGACGTGCTCGCGCGCTCGGCGCACATGCGCTACCGCGAGGCGCTGGGCGAGGATATCGGCGCGATCCCCGAAGGCCTCTACCCCGGCGACTATCTGGTGCCGGTGGGCGAGGCGCTGGCGCGTCAATATGGCGACCGCTATGTGCTGGCGCCCGAAAGCGAATGGCTGGCGCTGTTCCGCAAGGGTGCCGTCGCGGCGATGATGGAGCTGATCAAGGCCGATCTCGCGCTGCTCGGGATCCATCACAATCTCTTCTCGTCGGAAGCCGAGCTGCAGGCCGAGGGCAAGCCCGAGGAGGCCGAGACGTGGCTGCGCGCGCACGACCTCGTCTATGACGGCGTGCTCGAAGCGCCCAAGGGCGAGACGCCCGAGGATTGGGAGCCGGTCGAGCTGCCGCTGTTCCGCTCGACGCGCTTCGGCGACGATCAGGACCGGCCGATCAAGAAGTCGAACGGCCAGTGGACCTATTTCGGCGCCGATCTCGCCTATCACTGGCAGAAGGCGCAGAGCGCCGACGAGCTGATCGACATCTGGGGCGCCGACCATGCCGGCACGGTCAAGCGGATCACCGCCGCCGTGCAGGCGCTTACGGGCGGCAAGACGCGCTTCGACGTCAAGCTGATCCAGATGGTCCGTCTGCTGCGCGGCGGCGAGCCGGTGAAGATGTCCAAGCGCGCGGGTAATTTCGTGACGCTGGCCGATGTCGTGCGCGAAGTGGGCAAGGATGTCGTCCGCTTCACCATGCTGACGCGCAAGGCCGATGCGCAGATGGATTTCGACTTCGCCAAGGTGGTCGAGGCATCGAAGGACAATCCCGTCTTCTACGTCCAATATGCCCATGCGCGCATCCGTTCGATCGGGCGGCGCTTCGCCGACGCCGGTATCGCCTGCGCGGGCGAGGCCGATCTCGGCCGGCTCGACGCGGAGGATCTGGCGCTGGTCAAGCTAGCGGCGCAATTCCCGCGCGTGGTCGAAGGGGCGGCCGCCGCACGCGAGCCTCATCGCGTCGCATTCTACCTCTATGATCTCGCTGCGGCCTTCCACGCCTATTTCAATGTCGGCAACGATCGCGCGGATCGGCGCGTCCTGATTGCGGATGATCCCGTGCTGAGCTGTGCGCGGCTTTATCTGGCGAATGGAATCGGGCAGATCATCCGCAACGGGCTCGCCATCATGGGCGTCGCGGCCGCCGAGGAGATGAAATGATGACGGATATCGATCGCGACGGTCTCAGCCTGCGCGACGAAGATCGTCTGCCCTGGCTGGAAGCGGTCGATGACGAGGATGATTATGAAGGCATCTCGCCTTTCCGCGTCGCGCTGTTCGTGCTCGCCGCGCTCATCCTGCTCGGCGCGGTGGTGGCCGGCATCTACCTCATCCAGAAGCGCCGCCATGCGCCCGCCGAGGGCGACGGCGCGCTGATCACCGCACCCGCCGGCGACTATAAGGTCAAGCCCGACGAGCCAGGCGGCATGGCCGTCGAAGGCAAGGGCGACACCACCTTCGCCGCAAGCCAGGGTGCTTCGCCCGAAGGCAAGATCGATCTGGAAGCGATCCCCGAAGCGCCGGTGACCGCGCCCAAGCCTGCGGATAACGAGCCCAAGGCCGCGCCGTCGGCGCCGCCGCAGGTCGCGGCCGCGCAGCCGCATGGCCAGCCGCCGGTCCAGGCCCAGCCCAAACCGCCCGCGCCGAAGCCCCAGCCCGCCAGGGTCGCGTCGGCGGCGGTTCCCGAATCCTCGGCGAAGCTCGCGCCCAAGGCGCCGACCAAACCCGCCGTGACCAAGCCGGCCGCTGCGGCCGCGGCGACTGGCGGCGGCGGCACGATCCAGCTCGGTGCGTTCGGGTCCGAGGCGATCGCCAATAGCGAGTGGAAGCGGCTTCAGGGGCGCTTTGCCTTCCTTGGCGGCTATGCGCCGTCGATCGTGCAGGCGCAGGTGGGCGGCAAGACCTATTACCGCCTGCAGGCCGCAGCGGGCGGGCAGGCACGCGACCTGTGCGGCAAGCTGAAGGTCGCGGGCGAGAATTGCCTGATCGTCGCCCATTGAGCCCGGCATGATCCCCGCCATTTTCGGCATCGCCGGCGAGACGCTGTCCGCCGACGAGCGCGCCTTCTTCGGCGACGTCGATCCGGCGGGCTATATCCTGTTCGCGCGCAATGCGGTCGATCGCGATCAGATGCGCCGGCTGACCGACGATCTGCGCGCGCTTTCGGGCCGTGCCGACGTGCCGATCCTGATCGATCAGGAGGGCGGGCGCGTGTCGCGGATGAAGCCGCCGGTATGGCCGGCCTTTCCGGCGCCGGCGCGTTTCGACGCGCTCTACGATCTCGCGCCGATCACCGCGATCGAGGCGGCGCGCGCGAATGCGCGGGCGCTGGGCATGATGCTGGCCGAGGTCGGCGTGAACGTCGATTGCCTGCCGTTGCTCGACGTGCGCCAGCCGGGCGCGTCCGAAGTCATTTCGGATCGTTCGCTGGGCGCCGATCCGATGCGCGTCGCGGCGCTTGGCCAGGCGGTGATCGAGGGGCTGGCCGAGGCCGGCGTGGTCGGCGTCGTCAAGCATATGCCGGGGCATGGCCGCGCGCTCGTCGACAGCCATTTGCAGCTGCCGGTGGTCGATGCCGATGCTGCGGCGCTGGAGGCCGATATCGAGCCTTTCCACCGGCTGGCGAACGCGCCGATGGGGATGACCGCGCATGTCGTCTACACGGCATGGGATGCCGATCGCCCGGCGACACTGTCTCCGACGGTGATCGGCGAGATCATTCGCGGCCGGATCGGCTTCGACGGCCTGCTGATGACCGACGATATCGACATGAAGGCCTTGAGCGGGAGCGCCGCCGAAAACGGCGCGGCCGCCGTCGCGGCCGGCTGCGATCTCGTGCTCAACTGCTGGGCGAAGATGGACGACATGGTTGCGACGGCCGATCTGCTGCCCGCCATATCGCCCGAATCGCGCCGCCGCCTGGATGCGGCAATGGCCGGAGTCGCCGCCGATCCGCGCCGCGATTTCGATGCGCAGATCGCGCGCCGCGACAGCCTTCTCGCGCTCGGCTGAACCTCCCGCGCTTCACTTAACGCCTTGTTGACCGGGGGCGTTCTACGCCGGGACGACGAAGGGTTTCCGGGGCGCGTGGGGCTGGTTTGCAAATGGCGTTAACCATGACTAAGCCGGCATATCCGTGGCCGATATGCCGATAGAGGCGCGGGGGCAGGCGTTCGGCGCGACCGGGGGCGGTTTGGCGGAGTGAGCGGCGTGGCGACTGTGAAGCGGCTTCGGGCATTTGCCTGGCGCGCGCCCCTTGCGAGGGGCGTGTCGGCGGCTATGCTCTGCGCGCTTCCGGCAGGCGCCTTCGCGCAGGACGCATACGGTCCCGCCGCACCCGCCACGGCTGCGGCAGACACCGCCATTCTGGATCGGCCGCCGGGGGTGACGCCCGAGCTCAACCGGGCGATCGAGCAGGCCTTTGGCAGCTATCCCGCCATCCGATCGGCCAAGGCGCAGATCCGCGCCGCGCGCGCCGACGTGAAGGGCGCGAAATGGCTCAGCTATCCCAGCGTCAGCGTCGAGGGCTTCGCCTATGCCGGCGGGCGCAAGACGATCACCGGCGATAATGGCGTGACCGCCAACGTCGTCGTCGAGCAGCCCTTGTGGGCGAGCGGACGGATCGACGGCACGATCAAGCGTGCGGAGGCCGACAAGCTGGCGGCCGATGCGGCGCTGCTCGAAACCGCGCTCGCGATCGCGGTGCGGCTCAGCGACGCTTATTATGCGCTGGCGCAGTCGGCGGTCGATGCGGCGATCCTCGACGAAGGCCTGGCCGAGCATCGCCGGCTGGTCGAGACGATCACGCGGCGCATCGAGCAGGAAATCAGCCCGCGCGCCGATCTCGACCTTGCCCAGTCGCGCGTCGCGCAGCTCGAGCAGCGGCTGGCGGCGGCGGTCGCCTCGCGCGCGGCGGCGCTCCAGGCGCTCCGCGAGCTGGTCGGCGACCAGAATTATGATCCGGGCAACGTGCCGACCTATGACGCGCGCGTTCATCATCCCGATCCCGCGCAGGCGCTGGAACAGGGGGTGACGTGCAGCCCGACGCGCCAGCGGCTGACCGCGCAGGCGCTGGCCGCCAAGGCCAATGTCGAGGTGGTGACCAGCCAGGCCCTGCCCCAGCTCAGCGCCCAATATTCGCATAATGAGGTGACGGGCGACCGCGTGGGCGTGGTGCTGCGCGCGCAGACGAGCGGCGGGCTCTCCAACCTGACCGCGATCGACGCCGCCAAGCTGCGCCGCCAGTCCGCCGACCTCGACGTCGGCGTTGCCGAGCGCGACCTGCGCCAGCTGCTCGCCGCCGATCTCGCGCAGAATGAGGCCGACCGGCAGCGCATCGTCGAGGCCGCCAAGGCCGCCGTCGCGACGCGCGTCGTCACTGAGTCCTACAAGCGCCAGTTCACCGCCAACGGCCGCAGCTGGTTCGACGTGATGAACGCCGTGCGCGAGGCGACCGATGCCGAGCTGACGCAGGCGGATACCGAAATCGACGCCATGGCGACCAATGCGCGCATCCTGCTGCGCACCTGTCGCTGGCAGCCCACCCCTGGAAGCGCGAACGAGCCATGAGTACCGGCCTTCTTCACCTCGTCCCCCTGCTGGCCCGCCAGCGTGGCGTGGAACTAGCCCCCAACTGGTATGGCGACGTGCTGACCGGCGACGAGGATTTCGACGGGCGCGACGGGCTGCGCCGGCTTGCCACCCATGCGCGCTGGGCGCCGCCGGTGCCGATCGAAGGCAGGCCGCGCGCCGATCGCTTCCCGCTTTTCGCCTATACGCTCGATCTCGGCTGGGTGCTGGCCGAGCAATGGGAGAATGTCGACGACCTGCGCGTGGTGAGCGACGCGGGCGCGGCGACGGTGCGCTGGTCGGCGGACATGATCTTCTTCGACCTCGATCTGCCCGATCCGGTGAAGCGGACGAGCACGCCGCGCGCGATCGACATTTTCTGGCGCGCGCTGATGGCGCGCAAGAATATCCTGCTGAGCGCCGCGCTGGCGACGCTGGTCGCCAACATCATCACGCTCGCGACCTCGCTCTATTCGATGCAGGTCTATGATCGCGTGATCCCGCGCGCGGGCTATTCGACCCTGTGGGTGCTGACAGTCGGCGTGCTTGTCGCCCTCGCGCTCGACTTCCTGCTGAGGACGGTGCGCGCGCTGATGGTCGAGCGCGAGGCGGCGACGATCGACGCCGAGATTTCCGAATTCTTCTTCGCCCGGTCGCAGGCCGTGCGGCTCGACGCCCGCCCGCCCGAAGTGGGCACGATGGCGGCGCAGTTGCGCGGGCTGGAACAGGTGCGCGCGATGATGTCGTCGGGCTCGCTCTTCCTTGTCGCCGATCTGCCTTTCGCCCTGTTTTTCCTCGCGGTCATCGCGGCGATCGGCGGCCCGGTCGTCATCGTGCCGCTGCTGACCTTCCCGATCGCGCTGGGGCTGGGCTGGCTGTTCGCACGGCTGATCCGCAACGACACCGACAAGGCGCAGGTCAGCGCCAACCGCAAGAACGGCCTGCTCGTCGAATCGCTCGACGCGGCGGAAACGGTGAAGGCCAATCGCGGCCACTGGCACATGCTGGGCCGCTGGAACCGCCTGATGGACGACATCCATCATTATGAGGATCCGGTGAAGCGCTGGTCCTCGATGGCCGGTTCGATCTTCTCGACGCTCCAGCAGCTTTCCTATGTCGCGCTCGTCGCCTTCGGCGCGATCGAGGTGACGCGCGGCAACATGACGATGGGCGGCCTTATCGCCTGCACGATCATCGCCGGGCGGGTGAACGGGCCGCTCGTCGCGACGTTGCCCAATTTCATCGTCCAGTGGGGCTATGCGCGCTCGTCGCTGCGCGCGCTCGACCGCATCCTCGCCATGCCGATGGACGACGCGGCGGGTGTCGTCAGCCTCCGCCCCGAACGCCTTACCGGGCCGCTGCGCCTCGAAGGCGTCAAGTTCGCCTATCCGGGCGCGCGCGAAGCGATCGACATTCCGCTGTTCGAGGTCGCCGAAGGCGAGCGCGTCGCGATCATCGGCGGGGTCGGATCGGGCAAGTCGACGCTGCTCCGTTTGATGTCCGGCATCTATGCGCCGCAGCAGGGGCAGGCGATGGCGGGCGGGCTCGATCTCAGCCAGATCGCCAGCGACGTGGTGCGCCGCCATATCGGCTATCTGCCGCAGGACATCCGGCTGGTGAACGGCACGCTGCGCGACAATCTGCTGCTCGGCCTTGCCAATCCCGGCGACGACAAGCTGATGGAGGTTGCGGCGAAGAGCGGCCTCGCGCCGATCATCTCGGCGCATCCGCGCGGGCTCGACCTGCCGATCGCCGAGGGCGGGCGCGGGCTTTCGGGAGGTCAGCGCGCGCTGACCGGGCTCACGCGGATGCTGCTTGCCGCGCCTTCGACGATGCTGCTCGACGAGCCGACCGCCAATCTCGATCAGGCGACCGAGAATATGGTGCTGGCTGCGATCCAGGAAAAATTGGGCAGCGGCGGCCGGCTGGTCCTCGTCACGCACAAGCTGCAGCTGCTTGCGCTCGTCCAGCGTGTCGTGGTGATGGCCGGCGGACGGATCATCCTCGACGGGCCGACGTCCGAAGTGGTGGCGCGGCTCGCGCCCAAGCGCCCCGCGCAGGTCTCGACCGAGCCGCCCGCGCCACCCCGGGTGGAGTCGGCCTGAGCCATGGAGACGCATCGCCGCAAGGCCGGGCTGAGCGCCGCCAACTGGATCATCCTGCTCAGCGCCGTCACCGTTTTCGCCTTCATCATCTGGTCGCTCTGGGCCGAGCTCGACCAGATCACCCGTGCGCGCGGCGTCGCGATCCCCAGTGGGCGCGTGCAGCTGGTGCAGAGCGCCGATGGCGGAGTGATCAAGGAAATCAGGGTGCGCGAGGGGCAGACGGTCAAGAAGGGCCAGCTGCTCGTCACGCTCGACAAGATCAAGCTGGGCGCGGGCGCCGATGAAGCGCGCGCGCGCGTCGCGGGGCTTAAAAGCGCAATGGTCCGCATCCAGGCCGAGCTGTTCAACAAGCCGCTGGCTTTCCCGGCGGACGTGCAAGCCTTCCCCGATTTCGTCGCCAACCAGCGCCAGCTCTATGCGCAGCGCCGCGCCTCCAATGCGGCGGATATCAACGCGCTCGAGGCGCAGGCGCGGCTGGCGCGGCAGGAACTGGGGATGAACCAGCCGCTGGTCGCGAGCGGAGACGTTGCGCGATCGGAGATTATCCGGATGCAGCGCAACGTCGCCGACATCAACGGCCAGATCGCGATGCGTCGCGCGCGCTACCTTGCCGATCTGCAGACCGAATATGCGCAGACCGAGGAACAGCTCGTTTCCGCGCAGCAGATGCTCACCCAGCGCGCCGATGCGCTGGGCAGCGCCGATCTGGTCGCGCCCACCGACGGCGTGGTCAAGAATATCCGCGTGACCACGGTCGGCGGCGTGCTCCAGCCCGGCGAGGAGATGCTGAGCATCGTGCCCACCGCCGACGCGCTGATCGTCGAAGCCAAGGTCTCGCCGGCGGACATCGCCTTCGTGCGCGTGGGGCAGACCGCCTCGGTCAAGTTCGACGCCTATGACAGCTCGATCTATGGCGCGGCGGAAGGGCGGGTGACCTTCGTCTCGCCCGATACGCTGACCGAGGAGCGGCCGGGCGCGCCGGCGGAGACTTTCTACCGCGTCCGCCTTGCCGTCGACACGCGCCGCATGCGCCCGCACGAGCCCGGCGAGACGATCACCATCCAGCCGGGCATGACCGCGACGGTGGAGATCAAGACCGGGCGCAGCACCGTGTTCCGCTACCTCACCAAGCCGATCACCAAGACGACGTCGGAATCGCTGGGGGAGCGGTAAGTCGGGCCTATCGGCTTCGTTGACGTAGGGCCACGCGCACCCCATCTCCCGCGTCCATCCCAAAGCGGAAAGCAAAATCGCTATGACCACTCAAACCGCAATACTCGCTGGCGGCTGCTTCTGGTGCACCGAGGCCGTGTTCGACGACGTTATCGGTGTCTCATCGGTCGAGAGCGGCTATATCGGCGGGCATCTCGACCGGCCGACCTACAAGCAGGTGTGCGGCGGCGACACCGGCCATGCCGAGGCCGTCAGGCTGAGCTTCGATCCCGATCAGATCAGCTATGCCGACTTGCTCGATATCTTCTTCCACACCCACGACCCGACCCAGCTCAACCGGCAGGGCAATGATGTCGGCACCCAGTATCGCACCGCGATCTTCCCGCTCGACGCCGAGCAGGAGGCCGAGGCGCGTGCCGCGATCGCGCGGGCGCAGACCGATTGGGACAAGCCAATCGTGACGACAATCGAGAAGCCGGGCGAGTGGTGGCCGGCCGAGGATTATCATCAGGAATATTTCGAGCGCGAAGGGGCGTCCAATCCCTATTGCGTCGCTGTGGTCGCGCCCAAGCTCCAGAAGTTCCGCAAAAGTTACGCCGCCCGGTTGAAGCGTTAAATCGATCTTGAGGCTACTTGGCTAGGTCGGCGGTGTCACTTAAAGCCACGCCGACCTGCCATGGAGTCCGCTTCGATGAAACCAGTTCGCAAGGCCGTCTTTCCCGTGGGCGGCCTCGGCACGCGCTTCCTGCCCGCCACCAAGGCGATGCCCAAGGAAATGCTGCCGATCGTCGATCGTCCGCTGATCCAATATGCGGTAGACGAAGCGCGCGAGGCGGGGATCGAGCAGATGATCTTCGTCACCGGTCGCGGCAAATCGGCGATCGAAGACCATTTCGACATCGCCTACGAGCTCGAGAACACGATGACGACGCGCGGCAAGTCGCTCGACCTGCTGCGCGATACGCGGATGAAGCCCGGCGCGGTCGCCTATGTCCGCCAGCAGGAGCCGATGGGCCTCGGCCACGCCGTGTGGTGCGCGCGCGACATCGTCGGTGACGAGCCCTTCGCCGTCCTCCTCGCCGACGATCTCATGGTCGGCCAGCCCGGCTGCCTCCGCCAGATGGTCGACGCCTATCACCGCATCGGCGGCGGCAACGTCATCTGCGCGCAGCAAGTGCCCGAGGATCGCACGCACATGTACGGCGTCGTCACGCCCGGCGGCCGCGACGGCGCGATCACCGAGGTGAAGGGGCTGGTCGAGAAGCCCAGGCAGGGCACGTCGCCGTCCAACCTTGCGGTCATCGGCCGCTACATCCTCCAGCCCGAAGTGATGGATGTCCTCGCCGGGCAGGAAAAGGGCGCGGGCGGCGAGATCCAGCTCACCGACGCCATGGCGACGATGATCGGCAAGCAGCCCTTCCATGCCGTCACCTTCGACGGGACGCGGTATGATTGCGGCGACAAGGCCGGCTATATCCAGGCCAATCTGGTGCTGGCGCTCCAGCGCGAGGATATCGGGCCGGAAGTCCGCGCCTTCGCGGTCGATCTGCTGAAGGACTGAGCCTACGCGCCGTCATTGCGAGCGTAGCGAAGCAATCCAGAAATGCCCGGCATCGGGCTGGATTGCTTCGTCGCCATGCTCCTCGCAATGACGGGGGATTATTTCGCGGTGGCCTTTTGGTCGGCGCGATACAGGTCCCACTCGTCGATGATCCGGCCATCGGGCAGGTGGCAGTAGCCGCGCTCGCCATCACTTTCCTTGCGGATCTCGACCTTGCCGCCGCGCTTCGCGCAATAGACCGACGCCGGATTGGCCATGCCGATCGCCGGCGCCGGCTGGCTGGGCGCGTGATTGGCGCAGGCGGCGGCGATCAGAGGCGTCAGTAGGCAGAGGCGTTTCATCTCGTTTCTCCCTGTGCCGAGGAAAGCAGATCGCGCCGCCGCGTCAAGCCGCCGCGCGCCGCAGCCGGTCGTTGATCGCGGCCCCCAGCCCGGCATCGGGAATGGGGCGGATCGCGATACTCGCGCGATCGGACAAGTCGGCGGCATGGAGCGCGTCGAACAGCCGCGCTGCGGCCTCGACCGGATCGCCCGTTTGGCTCAGCGCATAATCGCTCGCGCCGGGGCCGAAGCCGATCAGATAAGCATCGCCGGGGTCGCCGTCGATGCCCAGCCGCAAAGGCTTGGCGGGGGCATAATGGCTGGTCATCTGCCCCGGTGCCTCGATCGGCCCGGGCGTCGCGCCTTCGATCGGCAATCCCGTCGCCTCGGCCAGCGCCTCGGGCAGGATGGGGCCGGGGCGGAGCAGGCGGAGGCGGTCGGGCGCGACCGCGACGATCGTCGATTCGATGCCGACGCCCGTCGCACCGTCGTCGATGATCAGCGGGATGTGCCCGCCAAGGCTGCGCGCGACATGCTCGGCGCGCGTCGGGCTGATCGTCCCGCTGGCATTGGCCGAAGGCGCTGCCAGCGGCCGGTCAGCCGCGGCGAGCAAGGCGCGCATCGCGCGGTGGGCGGGCGCGCGCAGCGCGATCGTCGCGAGGCCCGCAGTTGCGATGCGCGCGATCGGGCCGCCTTCGCGCGCGGGCAGCACCATGGTCAGCGGCCCCGGCCAGAATGTCGCCGCCAGTCGCGCGGCGACGGCATCGACATCGGCCAGCCGCGCGGCGGCCTCGACATCGGGCACATGCACGATCAGCGGATTGAAGGAAGGGCGCCCCTTGGCGGCATAGATGCCCGCCACCGCATCGGCATCGGTTGCGTCGGCGGCGAGGCCGTAAACCGTCTCGGTCGGGATTGCGACCGGGCGGCCCGCGCGGATCAGCGTCGCCGCCTCGGCGATCGCTGCCTCACCGAAGGGCAGGATGCGCGTGTCAGACGTCATGATAGGCACGATACCAGTCGACGAAGCGCGGAATGCCGACGGCGATCGGCGTCGTCGGCGCATAGCCCAGATCGGCGGCGATCGCCGATATGTCGGCAAAGGTTTCGGGCACGTCGCCGGGCTGCATCGGCAGCAGCTCGCGGATCGCTTCGCGCCCGCACGCCTGCTCGATCGTGGTGATCAGGTCGGTCAGCTTCTCGGACCGGTTGTTGCCGATATTGTAGATGCGGTGCGGGGCGGTGCTGCCGCCCGGCTTGGGGGCGCCGTCGTCCTGCGGCGGCCGGTCGACGCTCGCGATCACGCCCGCGACGATATCGTCGATATAGGTGAAGTCGCGCCGCATCTCGCCATGGTTGAACACCGGGATCGGCCGGCCCGCCAGTATCGCATCGGTGAACAGCCATGCCGCCATGTCGGGCCGGCCCCAGGGGCCATAGACCGTGAAGAAGCGCAGGCCGGTGAGCGGGATGCGATAGAGATGCGCATAGCTCTCGCTCATCAGCTCGTCGGCCTTCTTGGTCGCGGCATAAAGCGAGACGGGGTGGTCGACGCGGTCGCCCACGCTGAACGGCAGGCTCTTGTTGCCGCCATAGACCGAGGAGGAGGAGGCATAGACCGTCGGCACGCCCCGCGCTCGCGCGATTTCGAGCAGGTTGAGATGGCCGACCAGATTGGCGCGGGCATAGGCACGGGGATTGTCGATCGAATGGCGCACGCCTGCCTGCGCACCGAGATGGACGATGTCGGTCAGCGCCTCGCCCGCCAGCGCGGCATCGAGCGCCTGATCGTCGGCGAAGTCGAGCCGCTTCATCGCAAAGGCGTCGCCGAAGCGCGCCTTGAGGTCGGCGGCGCGATCCTCTTTCAGCTTGGGCGCATAATAGGCGTTGAAATCGTCGATCCCGACGACCGCATCGCCGCGCGCCAGCAACTGCGCCGCGACGTGATAGCCGATGAACCCGGCCGCGCCGGTGACGAGGATTCGCTTCATCCGCGCAACCCCTGGGCGTTGCCATCGGCCATGCCGTAACGGCGGATCGGCTGATTTGTGAGGATCATGGAGCGGAGCTATACGCGGCGCGAAACCGCAGGCAAGGCCGATGATCCCATGAGCTATACTCCGCCCGTTACCGAACAGCGTTTCGTCCTCGATCATGTCGTCGGCATCGCCGATCTCGCCGCCGACGAGCGCTATGCCGCCGCCACGCCCGATCTGGTCGATGCGATCGTCGAAGGCGCAGGCGCCTTTGCCGAGGGCGAATATGCGCCGCTCAACCGGATCGGCGACGAAGTGGGCGCAGTGTGGAAGGACGGCACGGTTTCGATGCCAGAGGGCTTCCACGCCGCCTATCGCGCCTTCGTCGAAAATGGCTGGGGCAGCATCTCCGCGCCCGAGGCGTTCGGCGGGCAGGGGCTTCCCCATGTGCTGGCGACGGTGGTGATGGAGGATCTCGGCACTGCGAACATGGGCTTCTCGCTCATCAACATGCTGACCCCCGGTGCGATCGAGGCGCTGATCGCGCACGGCACCGACGAGCAGCGCGAGACCTGGCTGCCCAGGCTGGTCTCGGGCGAATGGAACGGCACGATGAACCTCACCGAGCCGCAGGCGGGTTCCGATGTCGGCGCGCTGCGCACGCAGGCGACTCCGGCTGGCGACGGATCGTGGCGCATCGCCGGCACCAAGATCTTCATCACCTTCGGCGAGCACGACCTGACGGACAATATCGTCCACCTCGTCCTCGCCCGTACGCCGGGTTCGCCCGATGGGACGCGCGGCATCTCGCTCTTCCTCGTGCCCAAGATCAGGCTCGACGGCACGCCCAACGACGTCCGCTGCGTCTCGATCGAACATAAGCTGGGCATCCACGCCTCGCCGACCTGCGTCATGTCCTACGGCGACAATGGCGATTGCCACGGCTGGCTGATCGGCCCGGAAAATGCGGGCATGCGTGCGATGTTCACGATGATGAACAATGCCCGCCTCAATGTCGGGCTGCAGGGCGTGCAGATCGCCGAGCGCGCGACGCAGCAGGCCGTCGTCTACGCCCGCGAACGCGCGCAGGGCGGGGCGACGATCGTCCATTATCCCGACGTGCGGCGGATGCTGCTGCGCATGAAGGCGCTGACGCAGGCCGCCCGCGCGCTCATCTACTATGCCGCCGGCCAGCTCGATCGCGGCCATCTGGGCGATGCCGACGCCAGGGCGCGGCTCGATCTGCTCACCCCGCTCGCCAAGGCCTATGGCACCGATATCGGCTGCGAAGTCACCTCGATCGGCGTTCAGGTTCATGGCGGCATGGGCTTCATCGAGGAAACGGGCGCGGCGCAACATTATCGTGATGCCCGCATCGCCCCGATCTACGAAGGCACCAACGGCATCCAGGCCGCCGACCTCGTCGGGCGCAAGCTGGGCCTCGAGGGCGGCGAGGTGTTCCGCCGCCTGATCGCCGACGTGAAGCGCGACGCCGTGCCGGAGCTGGCTGCGCTCACCGCCGCGGTCGAGCATGTCGGCACGCAGCTGTCGGGCGCCAGCGCCGAGGATCGGCAGGCAGGCAGCTATCCCTTCCTCACCATGGTGTCGGTGCTGGTCGCCGGCTGGCTGATGGCGCGGCAGGAGAAGGCGGCGGCGGCGGCCGGGGGCGATCCGGCCTTCCTCGCGATGAAGAAGGCGGCGTCGCGCTTCTACCTCGAACGCATCGTCCCCGAGGCATTGGGCCTCGAGGCCGGGGCGACGGGCGGCGCGGCGCTGCTCTACACCGTCGATGAGGATGCGTTGATGGCGTGACCGCCGTCCATCCCATCCGTAAATCTACGTTGATCGACAAGCGCCGGTGCGGTGCTATCATCGCTGCATGATGGCTGAAACGCATGTGCTCGATCGGCCGCCGGAAGGGGCGGGGGCCGACTGGACGATACCGCAGAACTGGGCCGCTTATACGGCCGAGGATCATGCGACCTGGGATCTGCTGTTCGATCGGCAGGCGAAGCTGCTGCCCGGCCGCGCCTCCGAGGCGTGGCTGCGCGGGCTGGACGTGCTCAAGCTCTCCAAGCCCGGCATTCCCGATTTCGAGGAATTGTCCGAACGGCTGACGCGGGCGACGGGGTGGAGCGTGGTCGCCGTCCCCGGCCTCGTGCCCGATGACGTCTTCTTCGATCATCTCGCCAATCGCCGTTTCGTCGCGGGCAATTTCATCCGCCGCCGCGACCAGCTCGATTATCTGCAGGAGCCCGACGTCTTTCACGACGTGTTCGGCCATGTGCCGATGCTCGCCGATCCGGTCTTCGCCGATTACATGGTGGCCTATGGGCAGGGCGGGCTGCGCGCGATGCGCCATGGATCGCTCAAGAAGCTGGCGCGGCTCTACTGGTACACGGTCGAGTTCGGGCTGGTCGAGGAAGCCGGCGGCTTGCGCATCTATGGATCGGGCATCGTCTCGTCGAAGGGCGAGAGCATCTTCGCGCTCGACGACCCCAGCCCCAACCGCATCGGCTTCGACCTGAAGCGCGTGATGCGCACCGATTATCGGATCGACGATTATCAGCAGAGCTATTTCGTGATCCCGAGCTTCGAGGAGCTGCTGCGCGTCACGGTAGAGACCGATTTCGCACCGCTCTATGCCGAACTCGAAGCGCTTCCCGACATCGCGGTCGACGCGATTGTCCCGGGCGACCGCGTCATCACGCGCGGCACGCAGGCTTATGTGCTGGGGAAGGGATAGGCGTGCGATTGCTGCCAGTCAGGCTGCATTCAGCATGAAAAGCGACTATCGCCGCCGGGTTTCAGGGACGGAGCTTTCCCAATGCGATTGAGGGTCAGGACGGCGCTTGCGGGCATGGGAGCGCTCGCCGTTGCGACGGCCGCCTTTGCGGCCGGCAAGGATGCGCATGTCATGAGCGTCGCGCTGCCCGACGGTTCGGTGGCGCAGATTCATTATTATGGCGACATCCCGCCGCAGGTCGAAGTCGCGCAGGCGCCCAGCGTGGCGCCCGATGATTTCGCGCCCGCCGGCGACGGTTCGGATGCCACGCCCTTCGCGATGGTCGACGAGATCAGCGCGGAAATGAGCAAGCAGGTCGAAGCGATGCTTCGGCAGGTGGCGCATGTCGATGCCATGGTCGCGGCGCAGCCGGCGTCGGCCGCTCCCACCTTCGACATGGCGGCGCTCAAGTCGATGCCTGCGGGCACCGTCCATTACAGTTTCGTCTCGACGAGCAGCGGCAGCGGCGGCACGTGTAGCCGCAGCATCCAGATGACCTCGATGGGGCCGGACCACGCGCCCAAGGTTGTCGAGCAGAACAAGGGAGATTGTGTGGTCGGGGCCAAGCCCGGCGCGACGACGCCAGCGACGCAGGCGAAACCCGCCAGCGATGCCGCGCCGCTGATCCAGGCCAAGGTCGCGGCGCCGCATCAGTCGATCTGAAGACTTTCCCGAGGCCCAAAGAGCGGGGCGGTCGCACGTTGCGGCCGCCCCATTTTCTTATCTTGTGAACCTGCGCTTCACCATCCGGAGCGTCGGCCAGTCGCCATTGGTGATGCTGCCGGCAAGCCGCAGACCCTGTTGGCGATAGGCGGCGGCGACACGGTCGGCCTGCGTGTCGAGCAGGCCGGCAAGGATCAGCGTCCCGCCCGGCTTCAGCGCCGCGCCGATATCGGGCGCAAGGTCGATCAGCGGCTGGGCGAGGATGTTGGCGATGATCAGGTCGAATGGAGCGTGTGCGACGATCAGCCGGTCGTCGAGCCCTTCGGCGACGGCCAGCGCAAGCTGCCCGCGCGCGGGGCCGAGGGGAATGCGATTGATCCCGGCATTCTCGGCGGTCACGCGGATCGAGACCGGATCGATATCCGATGCCGTCGCGAAGGCGAGCGGCCACAGCTTCATCGCGGCGAAGGCGAGCAGGCCGGTGCCCGTGCCCACGTCGATGACGTTGCGGAACATCGCGCCGCGCCGCTTGAGCAGATCGAGCGTCTGGAGGCAGCCGGTGGTCGTTTCATGCTGGCCGGTGCCGAAGGCGAGGCCCGCCTCGATCAGGAAGGGGATGCTGCCGGCGGGAGGCTCGCCATCGAAGGTCGAGGTGTGGACGAAGAAGCGGCCGGCATGGACCGGCTCCAGGCCCTGCTGGCTGATCGTCACCCAATCGGCGTCGGGCACGCGCTCCAGCACCGGCTTCGCCTTCCTGGCGCTCGGCACGAGTCCGTGGATCAGATCGACCGTCTTCTTGTCGGGCTTGCCGTCGAAATAGGCGTCGAGCTGCCATGCGTCGGGCTTCGCGGGGTCGGGTTCGCTCGTCATCAGCACCGGCTGTGGATCGAGCGCGGCAAGCGCGGTTATGTCGCCGGCCAGCATCTCCGCCTCGGCCTTGGTGCAGGGCAGCGTCAGTTTCCAGCTTTCGCCGGCGGGCGCCGCTTTCTCCGATGTGCGCTTAGCGGACATAGCTTGCTCCGTTGATGTCGATCACCGCCCCGGTCATCGAAGGCGGCGCCTGAAGCGCGAGATAGCGCACGGCCGACGCCACTTCCTCGGGATCGGCGACCTTGCCCAGCGGAATGTCGGCAAGCAATGCGTCGCCGCCGCGGCTCGCCAGATACTCCTCGGCCATGCCCGTCATGGTGAAGCCGGGGCAGACGGCAAAGGCATAGATGCCCTCGCGGGCATAGCCGCGCGCGATTGTCTTGGTCATCGCCACCATGCCGGCCTTGGATGCGGCATAATGCCAGTGCGCCGGGCTGTCGCCGCGATAGGCAGCGCGGCTGGCGATATTGACGATGCGCCCGCCGCCATTGGCCTGGAAATGACGGACGGCGAGGCGGCAGAGCTGCGCCGATGCGGTGAGATTGACCTGCATCGTCCGCTCCCACCCGGCGAGCCAGGCATCGTCATCGGCGTCGAGCGGCGTCGCCTCGAAGATGCCGGCATTGTTGATCAGCACGTCGATCCGCCCGCCGAGCGTATCGAGCGCCTTTTCCCAGATGCGCGCCGGGGTGGCGGGATCGGCAAGGTCGCCATCGGCGCTGCCGGTGCCGAGCAGCGACTGGTCGGCAAGCGCGGCGCTGCAGGCGGCGCCGATGCCGCGCGTCGCGCCGGTCAGGAGGATCGTGGTCATGCGCGGGGTTTAGCCCCGGCTGCGTGAAAGGGAAGGGGGGGCGGCGGCCCCCGGAGGTATCAGGCCACCAGCCTCACATAATCATCGGCGGCCAGCTTCAGGTGGCTGAGCTGCGAGTCGACCTTGCGGAAGCCCGCTTCCAACTCGTCGATTTCCGAGGCGACGGATTCGGTGTCGCTGCGGATCGCCGCGATCGTGGTCGACATCGAATCGGCGGCCAGCGCGGTCTCGTCGACGGCGGCGGTGATCATCGTCACGGTGCGCGCCTGCGTTTCCATCGCGGCGCGGATGCGGTCGGCGCTCTGCTGCACCTCGCCCACCGTGTCGCGGATCGATCCGTTGGCGTCGACCGTGGTGCGCGTCGCTGCCTGGATGGTCGCGATGCGCGCGGCGATATCGTCGGTCGCGCGCGCCGTCTGGTTGGCAAGCGTCTTCACTTCCTGCGCGACGACGGCGAAGCCGCGTCCCGCATCGCCCGCGCGCGCGGCCTCGATCGTCGCGTTGAGCGCGAGGAGGTTGGTCTGCCCGGCAATGTCGCGGATCAGGCCGAGGATCGATTCGATCGACTGGGCATGGCCGCTCAGCGCTTCGGACATGCTGACCGCGCTCGTCGCCTGCGTCGCGGCGCGCGTCGCCACGTCCGCCGCGATCTCGACTTCGCTGCGCGCTTCCTCGATCGCGCGGATCAGGCCGGCGGCGGTGTGCGCCGCTTCGCGCATCGCGATCGCCGACTGCTCGGCGGCGGCGGCGACTTCGGATGCCTTGCCAAGCATGCCGCGCGCGGCTTCCGACGCTTCATTGGCCTGGCCGCGCAGCGTCTCGCCGAGCGAGAAGGCGCTGGAGACTTCGCCCGCGATCCGGTTCTTGAACAGGTCGGCATGCTCGACGCGCTCGGAGCGCGCGAGGAATGCCTGATATTCGGCGATGTAGGACGACATCAGGTCGGCCTCGATCAGCGCGAGTCGCATGATCGCATCCATCAGCCGCTGATGGCGATCGGGATCGCCCGCGCTTGTCTCGAAAATGAGGCGATATGTGGTTTTATGGGCGTGCGACAAAGCGGCAAGCAAGGTCGCCTGCGGAATGCCCGCCGCCTGAGTCAGCCGCGCATAGTCCAGCGCGAGATCGGCCCATTGCTGCGAGGTCGGGTCATTATAGCCAAGCCGGATATAGTCGGCCGAACTCGCGATCGCGCGCTCGAGATCGGCGCCTTCGGTCTTGACCGGCATGCGCGGCGAGGCGTTGAAATAGGCCCAGAATTCGCCCGCAATCTCAAGCTCGCGCCCTTCGATCAACGCCGCGACCTCGCGGCAATCGGCCGCAAAGTTGCCGTCGCGATCGAAATCGGCGAGTCGATCGGCAAGCGAAATGCGGCTCCTGAAACTTTCCGCCTCGACACCGCCGAAAACCTTGACCCCCGCCATGAGCTACTCCCGAACACTGCTTGCGCGGGTGACTGTTAAACCGGGGAGGTAAAGCCACGGTTAATCGTTAATCTCTCGCGGGCGCAGCAGAGCGGTTGCACCCGTCGCATCATGCGCTAAGAGGCTCGCGACCGGATCAGATACGGGAAAGCCATGGCACATCGAAATCCCGCGCGGCCGCTCTCGCCGCACCTCTCCATCTGGAAATGGGGGCCGCATATGGCGGTGTCCATCGTCCACCGCGCGACGGGGATCGCGATGGCGACCGCCGGCCTCGTGCTGTTCACCGCCTGGCTGGCGGCGGCGGCAAGCGGGCCGGACGCCTATGCCGCGCTGCTCGAATGCATCGCGCACCCGCTGGTTCACATCCTGCTGGTCATCGTCGGCATCGGTATCACCTGGTCCTTCTTCCAGCATCTCTGCTCGGGCCTGCGTCACCTCATGCTCGATACCGGTGCGGGCTATGAGTTGAAGGCCAACCGCAAATGGGCCTCGCTCACCTTCCTCGTCTCGATCACGCTGACCGCGATCGTCTGGATCCTGATCTTCAAGGGGGCCTTCTGATGGGACGCGGGACTGAACTGGGTCGCGTGCGCGGCCTCGGCTCGGCGCATGAAGGCGCGCATCATTTCTGGCATTCGCGGCTGACGGCGGTGTTCAACCTGGCGCTTGTCGTCTGGTTCATCGTCTCGCTGCTTCGCCTGCCTTCGCTTGACTATGCAACGGTTTCGGCCTGGCTCGGCCAGCCGCTGGTCGCGGTGCCGATGCTGCTGCTGATCGCCTCGGTCTTCTACCATGTCCGCCTCGGCCTGCAGGTCTTCATCGAGGATTATGTGCATGACGAAGGGCTGAAGCTCGGCGCGCTCGTCCTCCTCAACGCCTATGTGATCGGGCTTGGCGCGCTGGCCGCCTTCTCGGTCCTCAAGATCGCCTTCACCGGGACGCATGCATGATGTCCGACGCCTATAAGATCATCGATCACACCTATGACGCGGTCGTCGTCGGGGCCGGCGGCTCCGGCCTCCGCGCGGTGATGGAATGTGCGCAGAACGGGCTCAAGACCGCCTGCATCACCAAGGTGTTCCCCACCCGATCGCACACCGTCGCGGCGCAGGGCGGCATCGCCGCTTCGCTGGGCAATATGGGCCCGGATCACTGGACCTGGCACATGTACGATACCGTCAAGGGTTCCGACTGGCTCGGCGACCAGGACGCGATCGAATATATGGTCCGCGAGGCCCCGGCTGCGGTCTACGAACTCGAGCATGCCGGCATGCCCTTCAGCCGCACCGACGCGGGCAAGATCTACCAGCGTCCCTTCGGCGGCATGATGCAGAATATGGGCGAAGGCCCGCCCGCGCAGCGCACCTGCGCGGCCGCCGACCGCACCGGCCACGCGATGCTGCACGCGCTCTACCAGCAGAGCCTGCGCTACGACGCCGATTTCTTCATCGAATATTTCGCGCTCGACCTGATCATGGTCGATGGCGAGTGCCGCGGCGTGATCGCGCTGTGCATGGAAGACGGCACGATCCACCGCTTCCGCTCCAAGTCGGTCGTGCTGGCGACGGGCGGCTATGGTCGCGCCTATTTCTCGGCGACTTCGGCGCACACCTGCACGGGCGACGGCGGCGGCATGGCGCTGCGCGCGGGGCTGGCGCTGCAGGACATGGAATTCGTCCAGTTCCACCCGACCGGCATCTACGGCGCGGGCGTGCTCATCACCGAAGGTGCGCGCGGCGAAGGCGGCTACCTCACCAATTCGGAAGGCGAGCGCTTCATGGAGCGCTATGCCCCGTCGGCCAAGGATCTCGCCTCGCGCGACGTCGTGTCGCGCTCGATGGCGATGGAAATCCGCGAAGGACGCGGCGTGGGCAAGGAGAAGGACCATATCTACCTTCACCTCGACCATATCGACCCCAAGGTGCTGGCGGAGCGTCTGCCGGGCATCACCGAGACCGGCAAGATCTTCGCCGGCGTCGATCTGACGCGCCAGCCGCTGCCGGTGGTGCCGACCGTCCACTATAATATGGGCGGCATCCCGACCAACTATCATGGCGAGGTCGTCCAGCTGAAGGACGGCAATCCCGATGCGGTCGTCCCCGGCCTGTTCGCAGTGGGCGAGGCGGCGTGCGTCTCGGTCCACGGCGCGAACCGCCTCGGCTCCAACTCGCTCATCGATCTCGTGGTGTTCGGCCGCGCGACGGGCAAGCGCATCGCCGACATCGTCAAGCCGGGCAGCGCGCCTGCGCCGCTTCCCCAGGATTCGGCCGAACCCGCGCTGGCGCGTCTCGACAAATATCGCAACGCCAATGGCGCCTCGCCGACGGCCGAGGTCCGCCTCGACATGCAGAAGACGATGCAGCGCCACGCCGCCGTGTTCCGCACGACCGAGCTGCTTGCCGAAGGTATGACGCATATCGATCAGGTCGCGAAGCGCATGACCGACCTGCACGTCACCGACAAGAGCCTGATCTGGAACACCGATCTGGTCGAGACGCTTGAGCTCGACAATCTGATCGGCCAGGCGGTGGTGACGATGCACTCGGCCGCCAACCGCACCGAAAGCCGCGGCGCACACATGCACGAGGATCATCCGGATCGCGACGACAAGAACTGGATGAAGCACACGATCAGCACGTTCGATTATGCGAACGGCGAGGTCGCGATCGATTATCGCCCGGTCCACGATTACACGCTGACTGACGAGATCGATTATATCAAACCCAAGAAGCGCGTTTACTGATCGACGGGCGGGGCGAAGGCTCCGCCCGCTTCGCATTCGCGCATCGCCGCGCGAAATGGCTGCGGCGCCCCCGCCGTCATTTCAGGACGCAGGGCGCTCCTAACACATTGCAAAAAGTTAATTTTTCTTTCGCCCGAGAGTCTTCGACGCGGCGTAGCCCCGACATGTCGTTAACGACTCGTTGGGGAAGTAACATGCTCAAATCCCGTGCTATGATCCTTGCCGGCGCCCTCTCGCCGGTGCTTTTCGCTGCTGCGCTTCCGGCTCCGGCCGAAGCGGCGACCCTTTATGAAACCGCCAGCTACACCGGCGACGATACCGGCGAATATATCGTCCAGAGCGGCCATTATATGGGTGCGGCCTTCACGCTGACGCAGACCACCGACATCACCGCCGTCGGCGGCCAGTTCGGCGGTTTTCCGTCGGGCACCATCTACGCGGCGATCATTCCGCTCGCGTCGCTCGACGCGCTGCCCGCCGCCGCGCCCGGCGCGATCGCCGGCATAAGCCTCGGCCACACCGTGTTCGCCGTCACATCGGGCACGCACGATCAGTCGGCGGCGCTGCCGCTGACGCTTGCCGCCGGCACCTATGCCGTGCTGTTCGGCTCGGGCGAGTTCGGCGCGAGCGGCTGGGCGGGCTTCGGCGATCTCAACACGCCGGTCGGCCAGTCGCACATGTTCGCCTCGGTCTTCTCGTCGGACTGGAACGACTTCAACGATGCCGGCGTGCGCATCTTCGTCGAAGGCAATGCCGTTCCCGAGCCCGCGACGTGGGCGATGCTGATCGCCGGCTTCGGCATGGTGGGTGGCGCGATGCGTCGCCGCGCGAGGTTCGCCGCCGCCTGATCGCTTTCGGCCGGATGCCCCGGAAACGGGGCGGGGCATCCGCGGTTACGCTTGCTCCACGACAAATCGCGACCAATTGCGACAATATGAGGCTTGATCGTGCGCCACATTGCGCATGATTTCCCCCCGTCCCACGGAGGAGACGGGCATGTATTCGAAAGCTGAACGCACGAACGGCGGCAAGCTGATCGTCGCAATATTGATCGGCCTTGCGCTGAGTATTCCGCTCTTTTCGATCTATCTGCTGGTCTATGATCGCCAGTCGCAGTCCGAAACGGCACGCGCCTCGATCGCCGAAGGCTGGGGCGGGCCACAGACCATCGCCGGCCCGGTTTTGGTCATTCCCTATGCCGATGTCGCGACCGAGACGGTCAGCGAGGGCGGCGCGCCCGTGACGCGCAGCCACAGCGTTTGGCGCGAGCTGGTGCTGGCGCCCGAGATCGCCGCGATCGACACCAGGATGCGCCCCGAGCACCGTCGGCGCTCGATCTACGAGACGGTCGTCTATGAAGCCGATTTGAAGGGTGCGGCGCGTTTCGTACTGCCGTCCGACCTCGCACGGCTGGGCGTTAAGCCGGAGACGATCGCCTTCGACCGTGCCGAGCTGCGCTTCGGCCTGTCCGATCCGCGCGGCCTGTTCGGCGCCCCGCCCGTCGTCACCGTCGCCGGCAAGACACTCGCGCTGCAGCCGGGGAAGGGGCTGGCGGAAAGCGGCGGGTCGGGATTCTTCGCACCGCTCGACGCCTCTGCGCTCAGGGCCGGGGCGATCGGCACGCACTTCGCTTATGCTTTTCGCGGCAATGGTTGGCTGACGCTCAAGCCGCTTGGCGGCGATACCCGCTGGACGCTGAGCTCGCCCTGGCCGCACCCCAGCTTCCAGGGCGGCTTCCTGCCCGCATCGCGCCGCGTCGACGACAAGGGCTTCGTCGCAAGCTGGCGGGTCGGCAATCTCGCGCTTGGCCGTTCGCTCGCCAGCACGGGCGATGCCGGCGACAGCGCGAAGGCGCGCAATTATTATGAGAGCGCACCCGCCGGCGATCGCGAGGCGCGCGTGACGCTCGTCCAGCCGGTCGATCTCTACGCGCAGGTCAATCGCGCGGTAAAATACGGGTTCCTGTTCATCGGCTTCACCTTCCTCGCCTTCCTGATGTTCGACGTGATCGGCGGCGTGCGCGTGGCCGGCGCGGAATATCTGCTCGTCGGTGCCGGGCTGGTGCTGTTCTTCGTGTTGTTGCTGGCGCTGGCCGAGATCGTCGGCTTCAACATCGCCTATGTGGCGGCGAGTGCGGCGATCATCGGTCAGATCGGGCTCTATTCGGCCGCCGTCCTGCGCAGTCGCCGCCGCGCGGCCTATGTCGGCGGGCTGCTCGTCGCGCTCTATGCGGTGCTTTATGTGCTGCTTAGCCTTGAGGCTTATTCCCTGCTGATCGGGGCGCTGCTACTCTTCGTCGGCCTCGGCGTGGTGATGTATGCGACGCGCCGGCTCGACTGGGCAAGCGCGGGTGCCGGGCGGCCCGACGATGCGGGGATCCTCCCGGATGCCCCTGCGGGTGATAGTCTATCCGTATAGTCACTTATTGGTATGGTCGACATTCTGTTGGACATGTGGATAACAGGCGTTTCGACACCGGAAGAAACCGAAGGAGGAGTCAAATGGCACATAATGTTCGCCGCAAGATGACGATGCTGTTCACGGCCGCGGCCTTTACCGTGGCGGCCGCCGCAGCCGCCCCCGCATCCGCCGCCTCGACCAAGTCGATCGATCGTTTCGAGGACAGCCTCGCCGCCGCCGGTTTCGAAGCCAAGCCCGCCACCACGCCCGATCAGCAGGCGATGATGGCCCGCCTTCCCGCCGACAAGCTGTCGCGTCGCGTGGTCGGCGACAACATCGTCTACGTTTATCCCGATCCCAAGGCGTGCAACTGCATCTATGTCGGCGATCAGGCCGCTTTCGGTGAACTGCGCAAGGCGCAGGCTGCCAAGCAGCTCGCCGACGAACGTCAGATGACGGCTGAGGATTATGCCGATCCGGCCTGGAGCTGGGGCGCCTGGGCCCCCTGGGGTCCGCGCTGGGGCGGCTTCGGCTTCGGCGGCTGGCGCGGCTGGTAATAGTCTGGCGTTGTGAGATGCGCTGATCGCGCATCTCGCGGCGCCGGCCCGCTCCCCCACCCGGCCTCCCACAGAGTGTATCCTGGATGGGAGGCCGGGTGGGGGGTGTCTCTTATACACATCT
>NZ_JBYTEN010000024.1:0-55268 GCF_058790595.1 Sphingomonas sp. EU05-FHT14C10
GGCGCCAATCCCTCGCCAAAGGCGGCATGCGGGCCGGAGATGCAAACAAGCATCTCCGGCCCGCGCGATTCCGGGGGGGGATCAGGCGGAGAGGCCGGTCGGACGATTCCAGGGCATCCGCGCCAGCAGCATCGCCAATCCGCACCACCCGCTGATGCCGGCGAATGCCAGCATCGCGCCGAAAAATGCGGCGAAATAGAATGCGCCGGTCACGCCGGCCAGCCCCGCGAGGGTAGTGGCGAGCACAAGCAGGCCGACCGTGATTTGCACCTGGCGGAAAATGGAGACGCCGGCATTGCCGATGAGCGGCAGCTTCGCCGCGCGCCAGCCTTCGATCCCGCCGCGCAGGCTGCGCACCTCCGCTTCCGACCCTGCCGCGGCGGCGATCCGGCAAGCCTCCACGCTACGCGCGCCGCGGGCGCACTGGAAGATGAGCATGGTCTTCGCCGGCAGCCCGCCCGCAGCGATTGTAGCCCCGAGCCCCCCGAGCGGCAGCGACACCGCATAAGGTATGTGAGCGGCGCGGAACTCGTCCGCCCCGCGCACGTCGATCAGCGCCGCTTCGCCCACCATAAGCCTCGCCTGCGCTTCCTCGGCACTAATCTCGGCCAGTCCGGTCATGTCGTCACTCCTTGCAGAATTGCTCGTAGAGTACCGCCATCAGCGCGTGTGTCGCCGGGTGGCTGATCGCGTAGAAGAGAGTGCGGTGATCCCGCCGGAACCCGATGATCCCCTCGTCCTTCAGTCGCGCCAGATGCTGCGACATCGACGTAGGGGCGATGCCGGTAGCGGCAATGAGGTCGCCGACGCATTTCTCGCCTTCTGCCAATTGGCAGAGGATCAGCAGGCGTTGGGGATTGGCCAGCCCCTTCAGGAAGGCAGCGACGCCGCCCGCTTTCGCCTGCATTGCGTCGATCGGGGACATCTGGGGGCTGGATTCTAATTTCATATTATCCTAATATCATAAAACCATGAAATTAGGAAGAGCCCATGTCCAAGGATTATGCAGCCATCACGACTGATATCGCCGCCTACAGCGCGCAGCTGCGCAAGCTCGCGCCGGAGGCTATGCAGGGTTTCCATGTCATGGCCCGCGCCGCTGGCGCGGATGGCGCGATCGACGCCAAGACGAAGGAACTGATCGCGCTGGCGATCGGCGTGACCCAGCGTTGTGACGGCTGTATCGGCTTCCACGCCAAGGCGCTGGCGGGCATGGGCGCGAGCCGGCAGGAAATCGCCGAAACGATGGCTATGTGCGTCTATATGGGCGGCGGCCCTGCGCTGATGTACGCCGCCGACGCGCTCAGGGCGTTCGACCAGTTCGCCGGCATCCCTTCTCCTGTCGTGGCGGCCTGAGGCCAGGCGGCGCGGCAGGCGGGATCACCAGCCCTCAATCTCGCTCGTGCGGTCAATCAGCGCGATCAGATCGGCGTGCGCGGCATAGCGTCGCCTCAGCACCAGCTCGTCGGCTTCGATCCGGTTGCATTTCAATGAGCCCAATGCGCGGACGATCTGGCGCGCACGCTCATCGTCATAAGGCTCTTCGCCGCTCCAGTGATTGCAGTTGGCGCGACGGGCGATGAAGGCCTGCACCGGCGCCGGCGCACGGGCGACCTCGGCACGGATCGAGTCGATCGGGGCTTCCATGAGCAACAGCAGCCAGATCATCGATGTTCCTTATGCTGTCCTACCGGGTATCGCCCATGTTAAACATTGTCATCCGCGTGATCGGCGATGCGGATGCGCAAGTTGACGGGATAGGGCCCCAGCCTCTCAACTTTCTCAACTTCGTGCGACGGGAATCGCGTATTTCGGCCATTTCCTACACGAGGCAGCGTGACGCTGCATCTCTGCTGGAACCGGACCGGGGCTCTGCGGTTGAATTGCAGGTGAACGACCGGTTCCCCACATGTTCAGACGAACCCGGTCAGAAAGGCAATCAATGTCGCCGATGACGGCACAGGGACTGCTCTGTTGGAGGACGAGATGAATTCGATGTTCGGCAAGATCGCACTTTCGGTCGCCAGCGTCGGCGCGATGGTTCTGGCGACCACCCCCGCCGAGGCCCAGCGCGGGCGCGGTGGTTATTATCGCGGCGGTGGCGGCTGGCATGGCGGCGGCCATTGGGGCGGCCGCGGCTATTATCGCGGGGATCGCACCGGCCTCGCCATCGGCGCCGGCCTCCTTGGCCTCGGCGTCGGTGCGGCGATCGCCTCGAGCAATCGCGGCTATTATGGCGGTGGATATTATGGCGGCGGCTACTATGGCGGCGCGCCCTATTATGGCGGCTATTATGCGCCGGGCTACTATGCTCCCGGACCCTATTACGGCTATGCGCCGCGCTGTTGGAACGATCGCCAGTGGGACGGCTATGGCTGGCGCCGCGTCCGCGTCTGCGATTGAGGCCTAGCGCAGCGAGCGGGTCATGCCGCCGCTGCGCGAGGCGATCTGGATCGAGGGCGCTTCGGCTTCGACCGGGGCGCCCTTGGCGTAGATGAAGCCATAGACCGGATAGCTGCTGGTGCCGAGATCGCGATTGGCCGCGTACCACACCTTGACCTGGCTCCAGTCGCCCGTGGCCGAGACGTCGACCACACGAACGTCGCGCTCCACGCCGCCGCGGCGCGACCAGTTGGCGTGGGTGACGAGCACTTCGCGGTCGGAAACGACGCGGCTGACCATCGCGACATGGCCGACGCGCATGCCGTGGCTGGGCTTGATCACCATTACCGAACCGATTTCGGGGCTGTGGCCGCGCTCATAGCGTCCATCGGCCTGCGCCCACCAGGTGCCGGCATTGCCGTGCAGGTCGATGCCCGACACTTCGCGGGCGAAGGGTGCGCACTGCCAGAATTGGGCGGAGGCGGGCGTCACGGCGACGATTGCCGAGAGCGCAAGAATACACGCGCCGAAAATGGCGCTGAGGCGACCAAGCATTCAGGATTTTCCCCGGCCCGAACTGTTGAAGCCTGTCTGGCGGCATCGGGTTAACGAGAAAAGACCGCGCGCTTTCAAACCATTCATCTTTGCGGCGAGTCGAGCGGACGGGGCGATGGGGTGCGACGAAGTGCGCGCACGAGCGGCGGAAAGGTTGCGCCGCGCCTCGATTCCGCCCCGCGACTCGCCTATCGCTGGGCCATGGAGAGAGCCACAGACCTGCTGAAGCAGGAATTCGCCACGGTATCGCAACTCATCGCCGCCCACGCGGCCGAGCGGCCGGACGACATCGCGATCGTCGACGAAGATGGCGCGATCGACTGGCGGTCGATCGACAGCCTCGTCGATCGCATCGCCGCCCGGCTTCAGGCGGACGGGCTGGCGCCGGGGCAGGCGGTCGCGATCGTCGGGGTCAATTCGATTCCCTATGCCGCCGCCTATCTGGGGGCGCTGCGGGCCGGGGGCGTGGCGGCGCCGCTCACCTCGTCGGCGACGGCCGAGGCGCAGGCCGCGATGATCGCCGATTGCAGCGCGCGCCATCTGTTCGCCGATGCGACGGTCGCGCTCGAGACGCCCGCCGGTGTTGCCCGCATCGCGCTCGACGCCATGGCCGAAGGCGAGCCGCTGGCCGACTGGATCGTGCCCGAAGGCAGCCGGCCCACGCCTGTCGCCGTCGCGCCGGGCGATGCGTTCAACATCATCTATTCTTCGGGCACCACGGGCGCGCCCAAGGGCATCGTCCAGAGCCACGCGATGCGCTGGAGCCATATCCAGCGCGGCCTCCCGCTCGGCTATGCGCCCGATGCTGTGACGATCAACTCGACGCCGCTCTACTCCAACACCACGCTGGTCAGCTTCCTCCCGACCCTCGCGGCGGGTGGCAAGGTCGTGCTGATGCGCAAGTTCGACGCGCGCCGTTTCCTCGAATTCAGCCAGCGCGAGCGCGTGACGCACGCCATGCTCGTCCCCGTCCAGTATCGGCGGCTGATGGCGCAGCCCGATTTCGACAGCTTCGACCTGTCGGCCTACCGGATGAAGACCTGCACCAGCGCGCCATTCGCGGCCGAGCTGAAGGCCGATGTGGTGAAGCGCTGGCCGGGCGCGCTCATCGAGATTTACGGGATGACCGAAGGTGGCGCTGCGACATTGCTGCTTGCGCACCAATATCCCGACAAGCTCCATACGGTCGGCCAGCCTGCCCTGGGGAACGAGATCAGGCTGATCGACGAGGAAGGACGCGAAGTCGCGCAAGGCGGCGTCGGCGAGGTCGTGGGGCGAGGGCCGGCGATGATGACTGGCTATCATAATCGCGCCGAGGCCAGCGCGGCCGCGGAATGGTTCGATGCCGAGGGACGGCGCTATATCCGCCACGGCGATATCGGGCGCTTCGACGAGGACGGTTTCCTGATCCTGATGGACCGCGCGAAGGACATGATCATCTCGGGTGGGTTCAACATCTATCCGAGCGATCTGGAGGCCGTGCTCCGCGCCGAGCCGGGCGTGATCGATGCAGCGGTGGTCGGCGTGCCGCATCCCGATTGGGGCGAGACGCCTGTCGGCTTCGTGGTCGGCGACGAAGGCCTCGATCTTGCGGCGCTGCTCGCGGCGGTCAATGCGAAGCTCGGCAAGACGCAGCGTCTGTCCGCGCTCCATGCGATCGACGAGTTGCCGCGCAGCGCGATCGGCAAGGTCCTCAAGCGCGAACTGCGCGACCGGCTGGCATGATGTCGTTCATTGCGCTTTCAGGAAGAAAGGCGCAGGGTCGCCGCATGATCACGGCTCGCACCCTGCTCGTTCCCGCGATGGCCGGGCTTTTCGCCTGTTCCGCGCCCGCATGGGCGCAGGCTGTGGTGAGCGATGTGCCCGTTGCGACCGGGCAGGTCATCCGCCTGTCGCCTGAGGAGAAGGAAGCGTTGCTCGCGCAGGGCAGCGAGGAAAAGGTCGATGCCGCGCAGGCGCAGGCGCAGGCGCTGGGCGGCGACGGCCCGAGCCGCCAGATCCATGGCGAGGTCGGCTTCATGGTCGGCACGGGCGGCGCGCGCGGCTTCTACGGTGCGGCGGCGATCCCGCTCGGCGACAACGCCACAGCTTTCATCTCGTTCGAGGATACGCGCTGGGGCAATGTCCAGCGCTTCCGCCGCTGATCAGCCAGCCAGCGCGCGGCGCGCCAGTTCCGCGATCATGGTCGTCGTCCGGTCCGCCCAGCGCGGGCCGATCACCTGCATTCCGATCGGCAATCCGCCCGCATCCACTCCGATCGGCACCGCAGTCGACGGCAGCTCGGGATAGGTCGCCAGCCCCGCCCAGGCGAATTGCGCCGCGAAATCGGTCGCCTCGCCGTCGATGATCAGGCGGCGCTTGCGCAGATCGGCCTCGTCGTCATGCGGGAAGGCCGTGGTGCCGCAGACCGGCGCAAACACCGCGTCATAATCGTCGAACAAGGCGCGCCAGCCGCGTTCGGCACGCGCCTGCCGGTCGCGCTGATCGAACCAGTGGGTCAGCGTCGGCGCCTCGCGACCGGGAGCAAGGCCCCGCGTCAGCGCCATGTTGAGCATCCGCATATAATCGCGGTGCATGGCCTCCAGATCGGGCATCAGCGCGGATTGCCGATCGACGCTTGCTCCGGCCACGGCGCAGGCTTCGCCGGCCTTCTCGATCGCCGCGACGATCGCGCCGTCCACGCGCGCGACGGGGTGGCTGGCGAGCAGCAGGATGCGTGCGCCGGCCAGCGTCTCGATCCGTGCGGGCGGGGGCGTGAAATCGGCCGTCAGGAGCAGCGCAAGCGCGAGATCCTCGGCATTGCGCGCCAGCGGCCCGACGACGCCCAACGGGGCATCCGCGCCATCGGTGCCGGGGAAGAAATGGCCTTCGGACGAGACGAGGCCATAGCTCGACTTATGACCCCACACGCCGCAGAAATGGGCGGGCGTGCGGATCGATCCGCCGATATCCGATCCATATTCGAGCGGCACCATGCCCGCCGCCAGCGCCGCCGCCGCGCCGCCCGAGGATCCGCCCGAAGTGCGCGAGCCGTCGTGCGGGTTGCGGGTGCGTCCGTGGATCGGGTTCACCGCCTGAAGGTCGGTCAGTCCGACGGGCACGTTGGTCTTGCCCAGAATGACTGCGCCGGCCGCCTTCAGGCGGCGGACGACAAGCGCATCGGCTGCGGCGATATGATCGCGGTGTTGCGGGAAGCCCCAGCTCGTCGGCAATCCGGCGACGTCGAAGGATTCCTTGACCGTCATCGGCACGCCCAGCAGTGGTGCGGCCTCGCCGGCTTTCAGGCGAGCGTCGGCGGCGTCCGCCGCCGCGCGGGCGCGATCGAAATCGCGAATGACGACGGCGTTGATCGCGGGGTCTCGCTGCGCGATCCGAGCGATTGCTGCTTCGCATTCGGCGCGTGCGCTCGTCTCGCCTGTCGCGATGGCGCGCGCGGTCTCGATCGCTCCCCGTTCAGTCATCGGACGCCTTCCAGTAGCTGCGCATGATCTCGTTCGCCCAGGCGGGCTCAAGCACCAACCCGCGCGGCAGGAAACCCTGCATCACCGGTTTGATGTCGATTACCGGCGTGCCGTCTATCGCGTCGAGCCCGGCCAAGCGCAGCGTCAGACCCTCGACGCCCTGCAGCCGCGCGATCGTCGCGCCGATGCGGTTGGGCCGGTTCTTGCCGCGCTGGGCGAAGATGCCGACCCTGGGCCAGTCGGTGCGCCCGCGCGGATGCCGCGCGCCGCGCTCGACCGCATCGGGCGCGACCTTGTCGAAAAGATAGAGAATCTCGACGTGCGAGAAGTCCAACAGGCCGGCCAGCGCCGACGCGTCGTACGTCGCGCCATCGAGCTCGATCGTCGAGGCGACTGAATCCCAGTCATCGTCGACCGCCTCGCGCCGGGCCGTGCGGACCCAGCCGACGGGTTCGATGCGGAACGCGCTGCTCGTCATGGCGCCTGCCTCTCCCATGCGAGCCAAGCCGCATAGCGGTCGGCGTGGTTAGTGCCACGGCCGGGCGCATCCGGCTTGGCGAGCCAGCCTCTGGCGCCCGCTATGTGGCTGTAGATGGACGGCTCCGGCTGCTCGCGCCAACGGAGATTGAAGGCTGCGAGTTTGGGGAAGAACTCCATGCCACCATGCGGCAAATGATCGTGGACCCACCAGGCCATAGCCTGCCAGTCTCCCGTCGCTTCATAATAGGGGATAAAGCGATTGACGACGATGCAGGCTGTCGCGCCGCCGAAGCCGTTCCGATCGCGGCGATCCCAGATGTGTCCGGCGTAGTTGGATTCGTTGGACGCGCAGTTGAAGCCATGTTCGTTGCCGACAGCGTTGACCGCCACCGAGCGGTACGCGGAACGGATCGAGACGCGGCCAAAGCGCTCTTGGAGCGGCTCGAGCAGTTCCTGACAGAGACGCGAGCCCATCTCGATCGCGAGATCAGGGTCGTCGGGCATGTTGGGAACGCCGAGAAAGTTGGCGATCTCGGAGTAAAGGAAATCGCGCATGAAGAAATTGTCGGACAGCCGCACTCGCCCGAGCGTTTCGAGCGAGGCGACTGATCCGGGTTTGCGCATGACGCGATTTCGCTGCCAGCTTATCGGTTGAACTTGCCCTTGGCCTCGGCCTTTTCCTTGAGCAGCTTGGCGACGGGATAGCCGTGCTTCTCGAGGCCCGCAGCAATCTTGTCATTGCCTTCGAGGTCGGCCCAGAACATCGGGCCACCGCGATAGACCGGCCAGCCATAGCCATAGACCCAGACGACATCGATGTCCGATGCGCGCTGCGCCATCTTCTCCTCGAGGATCAGCGCGCCTTCGTTGACCATCGTGTAGAGCGTGCGCTCGATGATTTCCTCGTCGCTGATCGCGCGCTTGGTCTTGCCGGCCTTGGCGGCGAAATCGTCGATGATCTGCTGCACTTCGGCCGACGGGGTCGGGCGGCGCTTCTCGTCATAATCGTAGAAGCCCTTGCCGGTCTTCTGGCCCCAGCGGCCGACCGCGCAAAGCGCGTCGCGGACATTCTCGATCCGGGTCGGATCGCGGTGCCAGCCGATGTCGACGCCGGCGAGATCGCTCATCTGGAACGGACCCATCGGCATGCCGAAATCGACATGGACCTTGTCGATCTGCGCGGGCGTCGCGCCTTCCATCAGCAGGTTCATCGCCTCGACCTGACGCGGCTTGAGCATGCGGTTGCCGATGAAGCCGTCGCAGACGCCGGCGACGACCGCGACCTTGCCGATCGCCTTCGCCACCGCCATCGCGGTCGCCAGCACGTCGGGCGCGGTCTTGGCGCCGCGCACGACTTCCAGCAGCTTCATGACGTTGGCCGGCGAGAAGAAGTGGAGGCCGAGTACGTCCTGCGGGCGGCTGGTCGCCGTCGCGATCTCGTCGATGTTGAGATAGCTGGTGTTGGACGCGAGGATGGCGCCGGGCTTGGCGATCTTGTCGAGCTTGCCGAAAACCTCCTTCTTGACGTCCATATTCTCGTAGACCGCCTCGATGATCAGGTCGCAGTCGGCGAGATCGTCGAGCGAAAGCGTCGGGGTCAGCCGGCCCATCGCGCCTTCCACCTGCTCGGCGGTGAAGCGGCCCTTGGCGGCCGATGCCTCGTAATTCTTGCGGATCACGCCGACGCCGCGCTCCAGCGCGTCTTCCTTCATCTCGACGATGGTCACCGGGATGCCGGCGGTCAGGAAGTTCATCGAGATGCCGCCGCCCATCGTGCCGGCGCCGATCATGCCGACCTTCCTGATGTCGCGCAGCTTGATGTCGGCGGGAACGTCGTCGATCTTCGCGGCCTGACGTTCGGCGAAGAAGATGTGGCGCTGGGCGGCCGACTGGCTGCCGAACATCAGCTTCATGAACTGCTCGCGTTCGAACGCGATGCCTTCGTCGAAGGGCAGGCGGGTCGCCGCCTCGACGCAGGCGATGTTGGCGGCGGGTGCATCGAAGCCGCGGAAGCGCTTGGCATTGGCTTCGGCAAAGGCCGCAATCGCGGCGGGATCGCCCTTGACGGGCAGCGCGCGTGTCGGGCGCGGGCCCTTGGCGACGACTTCGCGCGCGAAGGCGATAGCGTCGGCGGCAAGGCTGTCCTCGCCCGCCAGCTTGTCGACCAGCCCGACCTCGAGCGCCTTCCCGGCGGAGATAGGCGTGCCGGTCGCGCACATTTCGACCGCAGCCTCCACGCCCGCGACGCGCGGCAGGCGCTGCGTGCCGCCCGCGCCTGGGAGCAGGCCGAGCTTCACTTCAGGCACGCCCAGCTTCGCCGAGGGCACAGCGACGCGATAATGGCAACCGAGCGTCACCTCGAGCCCGCCGCCGAGCGCGGTGCCGTGGATGGCGGCGACGACCGGCTTGCTGCTCGCCTCGATCATGTCGACGACGGCGGGAAGCAGCGGCTCTACGGGCGGCTTGGTGAATTCGGTGATGTCGGCGCCCGCGAAGAAGGTGCGGCCGTCGCAGCGGATGACGACCGCCTTGATGCTGTCGTCGGCGAGCGCTTCCTTGAGCCCCGCGTCCAGCCCCAGGCGCACGGCGGCGCCCAGCGCGTTGACCGGCGGGTTGTTCGAGATGATGACGAGCACGTCGTCATGGCGCTCGGTGGTGATGGGGGATGACATTATCTTTCCTTCCTTCATCCGTTCGTGTCGAGCGAAGTCGAGACACGCTTGGTTCGCGCCCCGCGTCCCTCGACCATGCTCGGGACGAACGGAGCAGAATTGATCAGGCTGCCGTCTTGCCCGTCTCCTGACGGGTAACCGGATGCGATGAGGACAGTCCGCCATCGACGGCGATTGCCTGTCCGTTGACATAGCTCGCCTCGTCGGAGGCAAGGAACAGCGCCATGTTGGCGATCTCGCTGGGCTGGCCGGCGCGGCGCAGCGGATTGAGGCGGCCGATCCTGTCTGTCACGCCCTTTTCCTCTGCATAGTCGAACGCGCGCTGGGTCATGCCGGTCTGGATCAGGCCCGGGCAGATCGCGTTGACGCGCACGCCGGTGCCCGACATCTGCTGCGCCGAGGTCTTGATGAGATTGATCACGCCCGCCTTCGATGCCGAATAGGCGGGGCAACCCGCGCCCGACCGGATACCGGCGACGCTGGCAGTGCAGATGATCGATCCCTTGCCCGCCTTCATCATCACCGGCGCGGCGTGCTTGATGACGAGGAAGGGACCGATCAGGTTGACGCGCAGGATCGTCTCCCATTCCTGGACCGTATGATCGAGGATACCGGTGAGCCCGCCCGAGATGCCGGCATTGGCATAGGCGATGTCGAGCCCGCCGAAGCGATCGACGGCGGTTGCGACGAGTTTCTCGACATCGGCTTCGTTGCCGGCATCCATCTGCATCGCGATCGCAGCATCGCCGATCGAGGTCGCGGTTTCGAACACGCCTTCGCTCATGTCGCCGATCACGAGGCGCGCGCCTTCCATCGCGAAGCGCTGCGCGGTGGCGCGACCGATGCCCGATCCGGCGCCGGTGACGATCGCGATCTTGCCTTCGAGCCTCATGAATATCCTCCCGTGCTGGTCGCCCCGCCGTCAATCACCATCGTCTGCCCGGTCATGAAACTGCCGGCAGGCGAGGCGAGGAAGACGGCGGCGCCCGCAATCTCGTGCGGTTCGCCGATGCGCTTCAGCGGCGCATTGTGCGTGGAGCGCTTGAGCGTCTCCGGATCCTCCCAGAGCGCCTTGGCGAAATCGGTGCGGATCAGCCCCGGCGCGATGCAGTTGACGCGCACGCCATCCGGCCCGAACTCGTCGGCCAGGTTGCGCGCGAGCTGCATGTCGGCGGCCTTGGAGATGCAATAGGCGCCGAGCACCGTCGATCCCTTGATCCCGCCGATCGATGAGATGATCACGATCGCACCGTCGCGCCGCGCGCGCATCTCCGGCGCGACCATCGAGATCAGCCAGTGGTTGGCGACGATATTGTTGTCGAGGATCTTGCGGAACTGCTCGTCAGCGATGCCGGCCATCGGCCCGTAATAGGGATTGGACGCGGCGTTGCAGACGAGGATGTCGATCCGGCCGAAGGCGCGGCGCGCCTCATCGACCAGATGCTGCAGCCCGGCCTTGTCCGAAATGTTGGCGGCGACCGCGATCGCGGCGCCCGGATGCGCGGCGTTGATTTCCGCTGCGACGGCATCGCAGGCATCCTGCTTGCGGCTGGAAATCACGACCTTAGCGCCATGATCCGCCATCGCTTCGGCGATCGCCTTGCCGATGCCGCGCGACGATCCGGTTATGACGGCGACCTTGCCGGTGAGATCGAACAATTGCATGGGCGGGCCTCTCCTTCGTCCCTTTATTTTGCGCCGGCGAGCTGGGCGAAATGCCACGCGGCCTTCGCCAGGCCCGGCACGCGCGCTGCCGTCGCTTCGGCCTGCGCCGAGCTGGCGGTCCCGTCGACGATGCGTTTCTTGATACCCTGGACGATGCCGGTCAGCCGGAAGAGATTATAGCTGAAATACCAGTTGAGGTCGGGCACGCCCTCACGACCCGTGGCCGCGCAATAACGCTCGACCGCCTGCTCGATCGTCGGGATGCCCAGCGCTGCGAGGTCGAGGCCGTGAATGCCTGAGCGCCCCTCCGGCTCGGTCACCCAGTTCATCAGGAAATAGGAGAAATCGGCGAGCGGATCGCCGAGCGTCGACAATTCCCAATCGAGCACGGCGACGACGCGCGGCTCGTCGGCGGCCATGATCATGTTGTCGATGCGAAAATCGCCGTGGACGATCGAGACGCGCTCCTGCGCCGGCACCGTGGTCGGCAGCCAGTCGATCAGCTTGTCGACCTCCGGGATCGTCTCGGTTTCCGAGGCGCGATATTGCTTGGTCCAGCGCGCGACCTGGCGTTCGAAATAATTGCCCGGCTTGCCATAATCGCCGAGGCCGATGGCCTCATGATCGATATTGTGGAGCCGCGCGAGCGTGTCGATCATCGCGTGGTAGATGCCCGTGCGCTCCCCCGGCGTGCAGCCGGGCAGCGCCCCGTCCCACAGGTTGCGGCCTTCGGCGAGCCCCATGACGTAGAACATCGATCCGATGACGTTGCGATCGGTGCACAGGCCATAGGGCGTCGCAACCGGGAAGCCGGTGGGATGAAGCGCCGCGATCACCCGGAACTCGCGGTCCACCGCATGCGCGGAGGGCAGGAGCGGGCCGAAGGGCTGGCGGCGCAGCACGTAGGATCGGTTGGGCGTATCGACCCGATAGGTCGGGTTGGACTGGCCGCCCTTGAACTTGCTGAGGCTGATCGGCCCCACAAACCCCTCGACGTTGGCGGCCATCCATGTGGACAGCCGCGCTTCGTCGAGCCGGTCCTTCTCTGGCACCGCGATGGTGCCCGTCATCGTCTCCTGCGCCGATCCGCTCATCCGAAAGTCACCACGCTGCGCGTCGCGTCGCCTTTGCGAAGCTGGTCGAAGGCGTGGTTGATCTGATCGAGCGGAATGCGTTCGGCAATGATGCTGTCGAGGTCGAGCAGCCCGCGCATGTAGAAGTCGACGAGGCGGGGGATATCGACCGGGAAGCGATTGCCGCCCATCAGCGCGCCCTGCAGCTTCTTCGACGAGAGCAGATCCAGCGCCGAGAGGCCGACCTTGTGCGTCAGCGGCATCATGCCGAGGATCGTTGCAGTACCGCCGCGACGGAGGACGCCGACCGCCAGATCGCCCGACGCCGGACGCCCGACCGCCTCGATCGCGTGATGCACGCCGCCCTTGGTCAGCTCGACGACTTCGGCGACGGCGGTGGGCGAGGTGGCGTCGACCGCGTCGGTCGCGCCCAGCTTCTTCGCCAGCTCACGCTTCTCGGGCACCGGATCGAGCGCGATGATGCGCCCGGCGCCCGCAATCTTCGCGGCATTGATCGCGGCGAGCCCGATCCCGCCGCAGCCGACGACCGCCACCGTCTCGCCCGGCGACACGTCTGCGGCATGGAACACCGCGCCGGCACCCGTCGTCACCGCGCAGCCGATCACGCAGGCGCGGTCGAGCGGCATTTCGGGGTTGATGGCGACGCAGGCATTTTCGTGCACCAGCATTTGTTCGGCATAGGCCGACAGGTTGAGCATCTGATTGACGACGCTGCCGTCCGCGCTGAGCGTGAGGCGCGGGGGCTGCCCCGAACCGCGCCGGGTGTCGCCGCCCAGGCAGAGCGAGAGATTGCCGGTCACGCAGAACTCGCAGTGGCCGCAATAGGCGCTGAGGCAAGTGACGACGGCGTCGCCGGGCTTGACCGTGTGGACTTCCGATCCGACCGCTTCCACGATGCCGGCGGCTTCATGCCCCGGAATGGCGGGCAGGGCATGGGGATAGGCGCCATCGACGAAATGCAGGTCCGACCGGCAGACGCCGACCGCCGCCGTGCGGATCAGCACTTCGCGTGGGCCGGGCGCCGCGATCGTGACGTCCTCGATCGTCAGCGGCTGGCCGGGCGTGCGGAGGATTGCAGCCTTCATTTGACGACTCCTGCCTTGGCGGCGGCGATCGCTTCGCGCCCGCCATGCTTGCCGAATTCGAGCCGCGCGATGGCGCGGTTATGGACTTCATCGGGGCCATCGGCGAGGCGCAGCGTGCGGATGCCGGCATAGGAGCGCGCCAGCCCGAAATCCTCGCTGACGCCGGCGCCGCCATGCGCCTGGATCGCGTCGTCGATGACGCGCAGTGCCATGCGCGGCGCGGCGACCTTGATCATCGCGATCTCGGCCTGAGCGGCCTTGTTGCCCGCCTTGTCCATCATGTCGGCGGCCTTGAGGCAGAGGAGGCGGCACATCTCGATGTCGATACGCGCCTCTGCGATGCGCTGTTCCCAGATGCTGTGCTCGGCGACGGCCTTGCGGAAGGCGACGCGCGAGAGGAGGCGCCTGGCCATCTTGCCGATCGCTTCCTCGGCGGCGCCGATCGTGCGCATGCAATGATGGATGCGGCCCGGCCCAAGGCGACCCTGCGCGATCTCGAATCCGCGGCCTTCGCCCAGCAGCATGTTGTCGACCGGGATGCGGACATCCTTCAGCTCGATTTCCATATGACCGTGCGGCGCATCGTCATAGCCGAAGACGGGCAGGTGGCGCAGGATGGTGACGCCCGGCGCGTCGAGGGGCATCAGCACCATCGACTGCTGGGCGTGGCGCTGCGCCTCGAAGTTGGTCTTGCCCATGACGACCGCGATCTTGCAGCGTGGATCGCCCGCACCCGACGACCACCATTTGCGGCCGTTGAGCACATAATGGTCGCCGTCGCGATCGATGCGCGTCTCGATGTTGGTCGCGTCGGACGAGGCGACCTGCGGCTCGGTCATCAGGAACGCCGAACGGATCTCGCCGTCCATCAGCGGCTTCAGCCACTCGTCCTTCTGCGCGCGCGTGCCGTAGCGCAGCAGCACTTCCATGTTGCCGGTGTCGGGCGCCGAGCAGTTGAACACTTCGGACGCCCAGCCGATGCGACCCATTTCCTCGGCGCACAGCGCATATTCGAGGTTGGAGAGGCCGGGGCCGTCAAATTCGAACGTGTCGTCGACCGGAGCGTGCCCCGAGCCCGGCGGCATGAACAGGTTCCAGATGCCGGCGGCCCTGGCGCGGACCTTTTCCTCTTCGATGACGGGAAGCACTTTCCAGCGGCCACCCTCGGCCTGCTGGTCATGATAATCCTTGTCGCGGGGGCGGACATGCTTCTCGATGAAGTCGCGGACGCGATCGCGCCAATGCGTTTCACGGTCGGTGAGGGTAAAGTCCACGACACTCTCCTGCTTTGGTTTGCGGGCCTTTTGTCAGCCCAAATCCGAGTCGGCCAGTCCCGAAATCTGCGGATTGCCGCCTTTTTCGGGGACGTCGCCACTTGCCGCTACGGCAAGCGTGGCAAGTCGCGCTTCATGCTCTGCGCGACCGAAGGGGAAGCGCATGAAGATCAGTGCCGAAACACAGCCGATGACGATCGTTGCGCCGGCAAAGCCGATCATGGCGCGATCGAGAACATCCTCCGCCACCTGCCCCGGCACGGCCTTGGCCGGCAGGCCGGCAAAGGCGATGATCAGACTCGCGCCGAAGATGCCAAAGCCCGAGGTGCATTTCTGCATGAACAAATAGCCGGCATAGAACAGGCCTTCGTCGCGCCGCCCGGTCCGTTCCTCCGATGCTTCGACGACGTCGGCCATCATCGATCCACCGAGCATCATGATGCAGACGCCGAACCCGGTCGCCAGCCCGAGGCAGACGAAGAAGATGGGCAGCATCGCGGCGTCGCCGGGCCTCGGGAAGACCCCGGCGAGCCGCGCCCAATAGGGGATCGTCGCGAAGATCGACGACAGCACCGACAGCAGCGCCGCTGCGCCTTTCTTGCCCAGCGCGCGGGCGATGGGCGTGACCATGAAGAAGGCGGCGAACACGCCTGCGAACAGCACGATGGCGTAGGTGAGGAAGTCGGACGGGCTGAAGAGCCAGACGAAGCCGAGCAGATAGTTGCTCATCGCAAAGCTGATGCCCTGGTTCACATAGGCGAAGATGCCGGCGGCCATCAGGACCAGGAAGGCGCGGTTGCTGAGCGCATGCGCGATGCCGCGGAACGTCTCGCCCAGCGTCGCCTCGTGTATTCGCGTCTGCGGCGTGCGTGCCATGCGGCGATGCGTGCCGAGCGCGGAGCCCACGACGCTGACGAACATGATCGCCGCGCCGAGCAGCGCGAAGTGACGATAGCCGGCGGGCGCCAGCGGCCCGGTCGGCGCGCCGTGGGGCGGGGCGAGCAGCCAGCCATAAGCGAGCATCAGCATGGCGAGCCCGCCCGCCCAGCCAAGCAGATAGCGATAGCGAATGACGGCGGTGCGCTCGTGGTAATCGCGCGTCAGTTCGGGCACCATCGCGACCGATGGCACCTCGTTGGTCGAAATCGCGGTGCGGACGAGGATCGCGATCAGGAAGAGATAAAGCACCGTGGGAATGGTGTCGGGCGATGGCGGGTTCCACAGCAGCACCCAACTGAGCGCGATCGGGATCGCCGATGCGTAGAGCCACGGGTGTCGGCGGCCCCAGCGGCTGTGCGTCCGGTCGCTGAGCACGCCGATCGCCGGATCGACGAAGGCGTCGACGAACAGCGCCGCCATGATCGCAAGGCCCACCGTATCGGCAGGCAGGCCGACGACCTGATTGTAGAACAGCAGCAGGAAGACCTGAAAGCCGTTGTCCTTGATGCCATAGGCGATCGCGCCGAAGCCGTAGGCGAGCTTGGTCGGAAGCGGGACGCGCTGGCCGGCCCCGCTGTCCAACGCCGGGCTCACTGGCCGGACATCGCGGTCAGCGCATCGAAAAGACCCGGTTGCTGCGGGTCCCAGCTGTGGCGCGGCCCAACGCCCATGCCGCCGTCGACGAGCAGGTGCGTACCGGTCATGAAACCCGCGTCCTCGCTGGCGAGGAAAGTGACGGCGGCGGCGATATCCTCGGGCCGGCCGGGGCGTGCGATCGGCTGCGCCTGCCCGGCCATGCCTTCGATCATCGCGTTGGCCTGTGTGCGTTGTGCACCGTCGAGACCGAGCGCGGAAGTGAAGATGTTGGTCGTGATGAAGCCCGGACAGACGGCGTTCACGCGGATCTTGTAGCGGGCGAGATCGGCGGCAGCCATTTTGGTGAGGTGCAGCACGCCCGCCTTGGCGACTGAATAGGGGGTCGGCGCGGCGCCTGCGGCAAGCGCCGCGATCGAGGCGGTGTTGACGATCGCGCCGCCGCCACGTGCCGCCATCAGCGGCGTGGCGTGGCGGATGCCGAGCGCGACCGAGCGGAGCAGCAGCGCCATCGTCGCGTCCCAGCCGGCGAGGTCGATCTCGTCGATGCGCGCGCGCTGCCCGCCGGCGCCGGCATTGTTGAAAAGGATATCGAGCCCGCCCAGATCGGCGGCGGCCTTCAGCAGCGCGACGATGTCCGTTTCGCTGGTGACGTCGGTGCGCCGGAAGCTGATCTTGCCGCCCGACGATTCCGCGAGCGCCGCACCGCCGGCCTCGTCCAGGTCGCCCACGACCACCGCCGCGCCTTCCGCAGCGAACCGGAGCGCAGTCGCCTTGCCGATACCGGAAGCGCCGCCGGTGACGACCGCCACCTTGCCGTTGAAACGCATAGCTATCCTCTCATTTTTCCGGTCAGAATATGGGTCGGGCGGTGGGCGTCAACCGCCTCGCGGCGGACGCTACGGAAAGCGCGTTAGTTGACGAACACGTCAAGGCGGGACGATGAAGCGCCCCGGAAAGGATGCTTGCGATGGCGATGGACGAGGAGACGTTCGCGGCGCTGATCGAGTCGGTCAGGCGCTATGTGGCCGAGCGGCTGCGCCCGCTGGAGGCCGAGGTCGAGGCCGAAGACGCGATTCCCGAGGCGGTGCTGGCCGAGATGCGCGACATGGGGTTGTTCGGCCTGTCGATCGCCGAAGACTATGGCGGGCTCGGCCTGACGATGAGCGAGGAAGTGCGCGTCGCGATCGAGCTGGGGCGGACGACACCGGCCTTCCGATCGTCCTTCGGCACCAATGTCGGGATCGGCAGCCAGGGGCTGGTGATGGCGGGCAATGACGCGCAGAAGGCCGAATGGCTGCCGCGCATCGCCAGCGGCGAGGTGGTGACGAGTTTCGCGCTGACCGAACCCGAAGTCGGATCTGACAGCGTTTCGGTGCGGACGCGCGCGGTGCGCGATGGCGACGTCTATCGCCTGACCGGCACCAAGCGCTTCATCACCAATGCCGACAAGGCCGATCTGTTCACCGTGATGGCGCGGACCGGCGGCGAAGGCGCGTCGGGGGTCAGCGCCTTCCTCGTCCCGCGCGATCTGCCGGGGCTGAGCGTCGGCGAGCCCGAGAAGAAGATGGGACAGAAAGGCGCCAAGGTCGCCGACGTGATCTTCGACGATGTCGCCGTCCCCGTCGCCAACCGGCTGGGCGAGGAAGGCGAAGGCTTCAGGATCGCGATGCGCGTACTCGATCGCGGGCGGCTGCATATCTCGGGCGTGTGCGTGGGCGTCGCCGAGCGGCTCATTGCCGACAGCGTCGCTTATGCCAGCGAGCGCAGGCAGTTCGGAAAGCCGATCGCCGAGCATCAGCTTATCCAGGCGATGATCGCCGATTCGAAGACCGAGGCGATGGCGGCAAAGGCGCTGGTGCTCGAAACCGCCGCCAAGAAGGACGCGGGCGACAACGTCACGCTCGAGGCCGCAGCCGCCAAATATTTCGCGTCCGAGATGGTCGGGCGCGTCGCCGACCGTGCCGTGCAGATCTTCGGTGGCGCGGGTTATATCGCCGATCACGGCATCGAACGGCTCTACCGCGACGTGCGGTTGTTCCGAATCTACGAAGGCACCAGCCAGATCCAGCAGATCGTCATCGCGCGCGAGACGATCCGTCGCGGCGGCTGAAACAAGGGAGAGACAAGATGGATATCGCCAAGCTTTTCAGCCTCGAAGGGCGCGTCGCGCTCGTCACCGGGGGATCGCGCAACATCGGCAAGTGGATCGCCGAAGGCTTCATCGCGCAGGGCGCCAAGGTCTATATCTCGTCGCGCAAGGCCGAGGCCTGCTTCGAGACGGCCGAGGAACTGGGGCCGAACTGCATCGCGCTGCCGCAGGACGTGTCGACCGTCGCAGGCTGCCGCGCGCTGGCCGAACAATATGGCGAGCATGAGTCGAAGCTCGACATCCTCGTCAACAATGCCGGTGCGGCCTGGGGCGAACCGTTCGACCAGTTTCCCGAAAAGGGCTGGGACAAGGTGATGGACCTCAACCTCAAATCGCCCTTCTTCCTCACCCAGGCGCTGCATGAAAAGCTGAAGGCCGGCGCGGCGAGTGGCCAGCTCGCCAAAGTGATCAACATCACCTCGATCGACGGCCAGCGCCTGAATCCGTGGGAGACGTATAGCTATCATGCCTCCAAGTCGGGCCTGATCTACCTCACCAAGCGCATGGCGGCGCGGTTGATCGAGGACGGCATCGTCGTCACCTCGATCGCGCCCGGCGCCTTCGCTTCGGACATGAACAAGGCCGCGCGCGATCACGGGAGCGAAGTCGCGAAATCCATTCCCGCGAAGCGGATCGGTACGCCCGAGGACATGGCGGCAACGGCAGTCTATCTCGCCAGCCGGGCGGGCGATTATGTGGTCGGCGACACGATCACCGTCGATGGCGGGCTGGTAAACGCGAAACTGGGCGTCAGCATCGACGGGTAAGCGTTGCTCAATCCCGGGCGAGGAGGACGTTCATCCAGGCCGAGGCGATCGGCCGGCTACGATCCTCCTGCCAGGCGAAGGCCTCGAGATTCGCCACGCGATTGCCGAGGCGGGTGACGATGCCGACAGCCTGCGTCGGCTGCTCGCGGCCGCCGCGCATGAACTGGACGGTGACGTTGACCGGCTTGACGCGTGGCTGCTCGCCATCGCCGAAGCGTGCGCGCAGGGCCGCGATCGCTGCCATCTCGAGCAATCCGCCGAGCGCGCCGCCGTGCACGAAGCCGGGCCGCCCGGTCACGTCCGCGCTGAAAGGCATGACGAGCACAGGCGCACCGTCCATCTCGCCGTCGACGCTGAGGCTCAGGCTGAGCGCATAAGGGGGCAGCGGTTTCATTTGATTCCGTCCGTGAACATGAAGGTGCCGGCGACATGCGCGACCGGATCGGCGGGATCGCCGTCATGCGCCTGCCCACGGACGAAGGCGACCGACCGGGTCAGCCGATAGCATTCGCCGCGCCCGATGACGCTGCGGCCCGGCGTTGCGGGGCGGAGATAATCGACGCGCAGATCGAGCGTCGCCTGCGTGCGGAAACGCCGGCACTTGACCCAGATCGCCATGCTTGTCGCCATGTCCATCATCGCGAGGATCGGGCCGGAGGCGAGGACGCCGCTTTCGGGATCGCCGACCAGGCGCTCGTCATAGCCGATCGACAGCTCGGCCCAGTCGTCGCCATGCGCGACATAGCCGAGGCCGATCAGCCCGCCATGATGGCGATTGGACACGCCTTCCACGAAGCGCCGGGGATCGAACTCCGGCCAGATCTGCTCGCTCATCATGCGCCGTCTAGCCGCAGCATGCCGCCCGGCGCAATCGTGGCGTTACACCGATGTAACTACGGGACGGTGCAGCACCCCGCCTAGCTTCGGATGGCCGCCAGTTCCGGCGGCGAGGGAGGTGGGCATGCAGGACGTCATGATCGACATCGATGAAATCGAAGATCTGGAGTCGCCCGTGGCAATTCACGGCGCGGGGGGAGAGCCGGGTGGGGACATGGTGGCGGACATCGCCATCATCATCGCCATTGCGGTCGGCGGTCATCCGGTTCCCTGAAGGCGGCGGCATGCGGATCGGGGAAGAACTTGCCGGCTGGCTGGGCGACGAGACTGGGATCGAGCGGGCTCTTGCGGCGCGCGCAGCCTTTGCGCGGGGGTGGGCGGATCGCCTGCCCGACCCGGATGGCGAGGCTAGTGTCGATGCCCTGGTTCGGGACGACAAGTGCGTTCGCGACGCGCTGGACTGGGCCATGTCGCGGCTCGGCGCGGAGCCTTTCCTCGATCCGCCCATGCGTGCGTTGATCGGCGAGGATCAGCATGGCCTGCTGTTGCTCGACGCGCCGGAGGCGAGCCTGTTCGCCACCGTTCGTTTCCACGATCCGCGCGCAGCGCCGGGGCGCGTCATCACCTTTGGCGGTGCGCGCACGATCATTCGCTTCGTGCGCGGTGGCGGGGCGATATTGCGCCATTGGCAGCGCAAGGACGGGTTGTGCGTCGCGGGGCCGACCCGTCCGGTCGAAGATGGGCTGATCGTCGATTTCGATGGTGCGTACGAAGCATGGACGATCGAGCGTGCCGAACGCGACATGGTGACGCTGCGCGCGGTGAGGAAGGCGGGGCGCTTGCCGCTCATCCGCGATCATGATCGCGAAACGGGACACCCAATCAAAGCTGCGGCGGCGGATGTCGGCCAGTCACGCGCGCAGATGATGCTGAGCCTGCTGCGATTGATGGAGCGGCGCGATGCAGGGGCGTTGTTCGCCCAATTCGCACAAAGCGACGATATCTATCTTGCCTGGCAGGCCATGCGCGAATGGATCGCGCTTGATCCGCGCGCGGCCTTGCACACCCTGCGGCGGTCGGTGCGCCACGGCGCCGGAGAGGTGGCGCAACGCACGCTGGCAATGGTCGAAGCGCGGCTGGCATCGGCCGGGGAGGGCGCGCCGTGCCGCGCCTGATCGATGCGGGGAGCGTCTCCCCGATTGCGCTCGCGGAACTGATCGAGCAACTCGAATCCCCGGCCTTCGATCCGGACGACGAGGAGAGTTTTGCGGCCGCCGGGCCATGGCTCGCGCGGCTCGGTGCCAATCGCGACTTCCTCGCCGATCTCGCCATCGCCGAGTTGAAGAACCGCTTCCGGTTCCAATCGGAGCGCAACGCCTACAGCGCGCAGGTGATGATGATCCACGCGCCCGGCAGCAAATATTTCATCCGCGCCAATTTCTGGCCTGCCGCGACCGACGCCGTGGTGCGCGCGAGCGGCGCCGCGCCCTTCTTCTACGGCGTGGCGCACGATCATAATTTCTCCTTCCTGACGGTCGGCTACAAGGGGCCGGGCTATTGGTCCGACTATTATGAGCATGACTATGAGGCGACGGCGGGCGTGCCCGGCGAGTCTGTCGCGCTGCGCTTCGTCGAACGATCGCGCCTCGCCGAAGGCAAGCTGATGCTTTATCGCGCGCATCGCGACGTGCACCGCCAATTGCCGGCCGACAGCCTGTCCGTCTCGCTCAACATCATGGCGGCGTCGCCGCGCACGATCTGGCTCGATCAATATCGCTTCGACGTCGATCGCGGACGGATCGACGGCATCCTCTCGCACAGCCCATCAGAAGCGCTGCTGACGCTGGCTGCGCATTTCGGAGGACCGGATGCAGCCGATGTCGCAAACCATTTCGCGCATAGCCATCCAAGTGGGCGGATGCGCGTGGCCGCACTGCGCGCCATGGCCTCGGCGGCGGACACCGATGATGCGAAGCGATCCATTCTGCTCGATGGCGTGCGGCAGGCCGATGCCTTCGTCTCGGGTCATAGTCGTCGGCTGCTCGACCGCTTCGATCCGGATTGAGGGGTAATTGCATCGGATATGGATGAGATGCCCGGGCGGAGGGTGCTTTACCGGGCAGTCTCGCATTCGTGGACGGGGCGGTCGAATCGATCGAATTTGCGGCAATGCGGATGGCCTCCGCCTGCGCTGCCGGTGCCTGTTCGCCCGAGGAACTGGCGGCCTGGATTGTTTGCGTCGCGCGCCCAGCACCAATCCGGTGCGGCGGAATCGAGATCGATATGGTCGATCGCAGCGTGCGGCGCGAGGGGCTAGCGGTGCCATTGCTCGCGCGCGAATATCGGCTGCTGCTTCATCTCGCGCGGCGCGACGGCGAGTGCGTGTCGCGGTGCGATCTGCTTGCAGCGGTGTGGGGGCTACGCTTCGATCCGGGCACCAATGTCGTCGCGGTGCACGTCTCGCGGCTGCGCGCCCGTCTTGACCGGGGCTTTGCGACCTCGGCGATCGAAACGGTGAAAGGCGTCGGCTACCGGCTTGTCGGCTGAGCGATTCTCGTTCTACCTTCCCGCCATAACAGCCGGAAAGGCGAAGAGAGGATGCACCCAAGTCGTCATGCGGCGGCCGGGCCGGACAAGGCGGCGCTGATCGTCGCGGAGACCGGCGAGACGGTCAGCTACGCCGAACTCGATGCGCGATCGAACCGCGCCGCCCACCTGTTCCGCCGCGAGGGGCTGGCGCGGGGGGACGTGATCGCGATCTTCCTCGAAAACCATCCGCGCTATTATGAGATCGCCTGGGGCGCGCAGCGCGCCGGGCTGTTCTTCGTCTGCGTGCCGGCGAAGCTCACCGCGCCTGAAGTCGATTATATCCTTGCGGACAGTGGCGCGAAGCTGCTCGTCACGTCGCCCGCATTGGCGGGGGTGGCGCGCGCGCTGCAGAGCGAGGCGAAGCGCTACATGGTCGGCGGCGTCGAACCCGGCTTTGCCAGCTGGGAAGAGGCGGCGGCGGAGATGCCCGACACGCCGATCGCCGACGAGAGCGCCGGGGTGGACATGCTCTATTCGTCGGGCACCACGGGCAAGCCCAAGGGCGTGCGCGTCGCGCTGCCCGACCCGCCCGAGATCGATGCGCCCAATGTGCTCGCGATGCTTGCCTCGGCGCTTTATGGCTTCGGCCCCGACACGTGCTATCTGAGCCCCGCGCCGCTCTATCATGCCGCGCCGCTGCGCTGGAGCATGTCAGTGCACCGGCTGGGCGGTACGGTTGTGATGATGCAGCATTTCGATCCCGAGGCGGCGCTGGAGGCGATCGAGCGCTACGGCATCACGCACAGCCAGTGGGTGCCGACGCATTTCATCCGGATGCTCAAGCTGCCGGGCGACGTGCGCTCGCGGCACGACCTGTCGTCGCTGAAAGTCGCGATCCATGCGGCCGCGCCATGCCCAGTCCCCGTCAAGCAGGCGATGATCGACTGGTGGGGTCCGGTGATCCACGAATATTATGCCGGGTCCGAAGGCAATGGCATGACCGTGATCGGCCCCGAGGACTGGCTGGCGCATCCCGGATCGGTCGGGCGTGCGGTGCACGGCATCGCGCATGTCTGCGGCGAGGACGGCGAGGAATTGCCGCGCGGCGAGGAAGGGCTAATCTTCTTCGAAAGCCCGACGCAGTTCGAATATCATAACGACCCTACCAAGACCGCCGACAGCCGCAACGCCATGGGCTGGTCGACGCTGGGCGATGTCGGCCGGATGGATGGCGACGGCTTCCTCTATCTCACCGACCGCAAGAGTTTCATGATCATCTCCGGCGGGGTGAACATCTATCCGCAGGAAATCGAGAATCTGATCATCACGCATCCGCGCGTCGCCGATGTCGCGGTGATCGGCGCGCCGCACGAGGATATGGGCGAGCAGGTGGTGGCGGTGGTCCAGCCCGCCGACATGGCCGAGGCCGGCGAGGCGCTGGCTGCAGAGCTGACGGCCTATTGCCGTCAGAGCCTGTCTGGCGTGAAGACGCCGAAGCGGATCGACTTCATGGCCGAATTGCCGCGCCACCCCACCGGCAAGCTCTACAAACGACTGCTGCGTGACCGCTACTGGGGCAAGGCGGACAGCCGTATCGTATGAAGCGGCGCCGGCCCGCGCCGCGAAATGCGCCATCAGCGCATTTCCGAACAGAAAGAAGGAGACTCCGTGACCGACCGCGTGACCATCAGCATCGACGCCGGCGTCGCCGATGTCAGGTTCAACCGCCCCGACAAGATGAACGCGCTCGACCCGGCGATGTTCGCGGGGATCGAGACGGCGCTGGCGCAGCTGCGCGACACGCCGGGGCTGCGCGCGGTAGTGCTGTCGGGCGAGGGGCGGGCCTTTTGTGCCGGGCTCGACATGGCGAGCTTCGCCAATATCGGCGCGGATGCGGGCGACATCACCGATCGCACGCACGGCATCTCCAACCTGTTCCAACATGTCTCGATGGGCTGGCGCGAATTGCCGGTGCCGGTGATCGCGGCAGTGCATGGCGTGGCCTTTGGCGGCGGTTTCCAGATCATGCTGGGATCGGACATCCGCATCGCCGCGCCCGATACGCGGCTGTCGATCATGGAGATCAAATGGGGCCTCGTCCCCGATATGGGCGGGATCGCGCTGCTCCGCACGCTGACCCGCGACGATGTGGCGCGCGAGTTGACCTATACCGGGCGGCAGGTGAGCGGCGATGAAGCCGCCGCGCTCGGCCTCGTCACGCGCGTGTCGGTCGATCCGATGGCCGAGGCGATGGCGCTGGCCCGCGAGATCGCAGGAAAGAGTCCCGATGCTGTGCGCGGCGCGAAGCGGCTGTTCAATGCGGCCGCCGACGATGACGCCGCGGCGATCCTCGTCGCGGAGAGCGTCGAGCAGCTGAAGCTCATGCGCACGCCCAATCAGGTTGAGGCGGTGATGGCGAACATGCAGAAGCGCGTTCCGGTCTTCCGCGACTAGGGCAGGCAGCGTGACGCTGCCTTCTGTAGGGAATGTCGGAAAACTGCCATTTCTCTTCGTGGAAGTTGACAAAGTTGAGAGGCTGGAACCCGTTTCTCAACTTCAAGCGTGGTCGGCGATGTCAAAGAGCCGTGGCGCGGTCGCAGAGGAACAGCGTAGCATTCGCCGCTCACTGTAGGACAGCATCGATATTCGGGAGAGCGGCATGAGCGAGTGGAGCAGACGCGAAGTGGTGGCGGGCGCGGGGACGCTGATGGCGCTGGGTGCCGGGGATGGCAGGGCGGCCGCTGAGACCGCGCCGCGCAAGCTGGGTTATGCGATCGTCGGGCTTGGCGGCTATGGCCTCGGCATCATCATCCCGCAATTCGCCAATTGCGCGCACAGCCGGCTGGTCGGGCTGGTCAGCGGCGATCCGGCCAAGGCGAAGCGCGTCGCGGCCCAATATGGCGTGCCCGAACGCAGCATCTATAATTACGAGAATTTCGACAGCATCCGCGACAATCCGGACATCGACATCGTCTATGTCTGCCTGCCCAATTCGATGCATGCCGAATATGTGATCCGCGCCGCGAAAGCGGGCAAGCATGTGATGTGCGAAAAGCCGATGGCAATGAACGTCGGTGAATGCGAGGCGATGATCGCGGCATGCCGAGCCGCGAACCGCAAGCTGATGATCGGCTACCGCTGCCATTTCGAGGCCTACAATCTGGAAGCGCGCCGCCGCGCGCGCGCCGGAGAGATTGGCAGGCTGCGCTATTTCCGGTCCGAACATGCCTTCGTCCAGACCGATCCCGCGCTCTGGCGGCTGAAGAACGCCTATGCCGGCGGCGGATCGCTGATGGATTACGGTATCTACGCGCTGCAGGCCGCGCGCTACATGACGGCGGAAGAGCCGTTGGCGGTCTATGCCAAGGAATCGACCGATCGCAGCGATCCGCGCTTCCACGAAGTCGAGGACCGGATCGAATTCGAGCTCGAATTCCCGTCGGGCGTGATCGCGTCCTGCATGTCCGGCTACAGCGCCGATCAGAACCATATCCTGCTGATGGGCGACAAGGGGCGAATCGAGCTGGAGCCGGGGACTTTCTACAGCGGCAACCGCATGTGGGTTGGCGACGGACGCAGCACCGAGATCACGCCGCCGCCGGGGCCGGGCAAGACGCAATGGTCGGGCCAGCTCGACCATCTTTCGGAGTGCATCATGCACGACCGCGAGCCGATCGTGGGCGGCGAGGAAGGGCTGCGCGACATGCGGATCATCGAGGCGATCTATCGATCCGCGCGAGCAGCGCCGCATCACTCTCGCAGCCTGACCCCGGTGCGGTCGAGGTTGCTTATAGCCGCTCCATCCGCAGCCAGCCCGCATTGCCGACCCAGGCCTTGCCAAGCGCCTGACGCGCGGCGGCGGCCTCGAGGCGGCGGCCCTGCGCCTGCTCGCTCTGTGCGAGGCCGTAAAGCGCCCATCCGCTGTGCGGTTGCTGGACGAGCGCGGCGCGGAAGGCCTGGCTCGCCTCGTCATAGCGGCCGGCCTTGTAGAGCGCCGCGCCGAGCGACTGGTTGACCGGATAATACCAGTAAGGCGGCTCCTGATACGGGACGCGGCGCTCGATCGCGATCGCGTCGCGGTAAAGCGCCGCTGCATCGTCGTAGCGCCCCGATGCGAAGGCGAAGCGGCCGCGCGCGACGGTTTCGGCGAGCGTCAGCAGATCGGGCGCGGGCACGCCCTGCGCGATCATGTCGGCGAAGGCGCTCGATTGGCGGAGCGATGCGATCGCCGCGATTTCCCGATCGAAGCCGGGGCGGTCGCGCTGTTCGGCGCGGGCGACGGCGCGTGCATAATGGCGCATCGCGACCGCATAGGGCAGGCGGGCATCGGGTGCAGGCATGGCGAGGATCGCGGCGGGGGAAGCGAACTGCGCCATCGCCAGATAGGGCGCGGCATCGATCGCCTGTATCCAGGCGAACTTCGCCGAGGTGGCGGGATCGAGAATGGTGCGCAGCCGACGCGCCTCGGCGATGGCGGTGCGCATGTCGCCGGCCATCTGCGCCGAGGTGACGATGAAATGGACGTTGTGCGGATAATAGCCGTAGCGGACGAGGCCGCTATCGCCGGCGCTGCGGATATAGGCTTCGTCGGCGCGCGCGGCGGCGATGTTGACGCGCATCGAATCCGGATAGCGGCCGACGACATAGTAGATGTGCGCCGGCATGTGGACGAGGTGCCCGGCGCTGGGCGCGACGGGGCGGGAGAGGCGATCGGCGGCGGCCTCGGCACGGTGCGGGTCCGCGCTGTTCTCCATGAGGTGGACGTAGAGATGCGCTGCCTGCGGATGAGCGGGATTGCGCGCGAGCACGGTCTCGACGAGGCGCACGGCTTCTCCGCTGCGGCCGACGGGGGTGCGCTTGTCGGCTTCCCAGTAATTCCAGGGGGTGGTGTCCATTGCGGCTTCGGCAGTGAGCACGGAGACGTCGTCGTCCGCCGGGAAGCGGCGCGCGACGTCGAGCATCGCATCGGCATAGGCGGCGTCGAGCGCCGCGCGATCGGCCGCCGGATCGCGCGAATAGCGACGGCCGATCGCTGCGATCAGCGCCTGTTCGAGTGGCGGGGCGTTGGCGCTCAGCGCCTGTGCGCGGTCCATCGCCTTCAGCGCGGCATCGCGATCGCGATCGTCCATCGGCGCGTTGATATTGGGGCCGAGCGCCATCGCCTCGCCCCACCAGCACAGCGCGCAGCCGGGATCGAGGCGCTGCGCCTCGCGGAACGAACGCACCGCGCCGGCATGGTTGAAGCCGTAGGTGAGCAGCAGCCCCTGATTGAAGTAGCGGGCAGCCTCCTCGCTCTTCGTACTGACCGGAAAGCGGGGCCTGGAGAGATCGGGATAGAGGGGAATTACGGCTGGTTCTGCACTGGCCGCCATCGCCGCCGTCGAGGCGAGGATCAGGGCCTGCCGGAGCGCGTTGTTGCCGCCGTCGCCTCCGCACAGCAAGGCCGCCTGTCGCGTCGGATCGAGCATTGCGAGCGCTTCGGGCGAAATCGACAGCCCCGGTGCGAAGCTGGCGAGGAAGAAGGCGGCCCCGGCGGACAGCAATTTATGGGCGGGGATGCGCATCACTCTCTCCGGCTGGAGGGATAGGAGTACTGACGCGACCTTTGTTGTCCTTCTATCAGGCACCAGCCGCAGCCTCAATGTGCTGGTGTGCCTGGCGGTTCGAGCGCGGCGACGATGTGGCGCAGCTTTTCCGGGTTGCGCGTCATGTAGATGGCAGCGACCTTGCCCTCGCGAAGGTCGAGCGCGGTGGTCTGGAGCACGCCCATCGCGTCGCGGCTGATGAAGCCCGGCATGCCGTCGATCGAGACGACGCGCACCAGTTCGCCGAAGCGGCGATGCTTGCGCGCCAGCCCGGCAAACAGGCGGAGCGCGCGATCCAGACCCCGGATGATGTTGAGAAAGGCGATGACGCGGCCGCCACCGTCCGAATGGAGTTGGACGTCGTCGGCGAGCATTGCCCTGAGCGTCGCGAGATCGCCGTCGCGCGCGGCCGCGAAGAAAGCGCCGGCGATGCGATCGGCCTCGCTGCGCTCGATCCGGTAGCGCGGGCGCGCATCATGGACATGCTTGCGCGCCCGCGCGGCGAGCTGGCGCACCGCCGCCGGATCGCGATCGAGGCTGGTCGCGACCTCGCCCAGCGGCATGTCGAACACGTCGTGGAGCAGGAAGGCGGCGCGCTCGAGCGGCGAGAGACGTTCGAGCGCGAGCATCAGCGACATGGTGACATCGTCGGCCATGTCTTCCTCCAGATCCTCGGTCGTGCCCATCAACGGCTCGGGTAGCCAGGCGCCGACATAGGTCTCGCGCCGTGCTCGCGCGGATTTCATGCGATCGAGGCAGAGGCGCGTGACGATGCGCGTCAGATAGGCGGCAGGCGCGTCGACCGATTCCCCGGTCCGCGCCCAGCGCAGCCAGGCATCCTGCACGACATCCTCGGCCTCGGCGACCGACGCGGTCATGCGATAGGCGAGGCGCAGCAGGCGGGGCCGCTGCGCCTCGAAATCCTCAAGGCGGCCCTCAGGCGGCAGCACGCGGCTCGCTCACCGGATGCGGGGCGCGGAAGCCAACCATCAGCCGGTTCCAGACGTTGATCGCGCCGATCAGCAGCGTGAGCTGGACCTGCTCGGCTTCGCTGAACTGCTCCTTCAGCGGCGCATAATCGGCGTCGGGTGCGTGGGTGTCGGCGAGGCGGGTGAGCGTCTCGGTCCAGCCGAGCGCGGCACGCTCGCGATCGCTGTAGAGCGAGGATTCGCGCCATGCGGGGAGCATGTAGAGGCGAAGCTCGGTTTCGCCGCCCTTGCGCAGCTCGGTCGAATGCATGTGGATGCAATAGGCGCAGCCGTTCATCTGCGAGGCGCGCAGGCGAACCAGCTCGGCAAGGCTGGGCTCGATCGCGCTGCCCTCGAAGCTCTTTTCGAACGCCATCATCGCCTTGATCTGTTCGGGGGCGAGCGTGTGCGGATTGCGGATACGCGGTGTCATGGTCAGTCTCCCGGCGCGCACCATGCGCGCTTACCGACAAGACGAGACGGCAGCGGCGAGTGTGACATGGGCCGGCGCCCGCCGCGAAACTTTTTTATGGGTGGGCGGCTCAGGCGACCTGATTGTGGACGATCGCGGCTTCGACCAGCGCTTCCTCGCGATCCGCCATCGCTTCCCACGGGAAGACGAACCAGCTCTTCTCCTCGTCGCGGTCGATGGTGCGCGCGCGATAGTCGACCGTCTCGATCGATCGGATATTGTCGATCAGCACGGCGAAGCGGAGGTTGGGCGCGTCGCCCCCGGCGGCGGCGATCGCCTTGCGCAGATAGGCGAGCGTGCGGCCAGAATCGTTGATGTCGTCGACGATCAGGATGCGCGTGCCGGCGGCGGTGCTCGCCGCGAGCCTGGCGAGCAGCTCGTCGCCGAAGGTCGGGACGTGGCTGGAATGATCGACCGAGAGCAGGGGGATGCCCGTCGCGTGGCTGAGATAGACGGCAGGGGTCAGGCCGCCGCGCCCGATGCCGACGAGGAAATCGGGCCGCCAGTCATCGGCCTTGAGCAGCGTGGCGAGCGCGCGGACATCGGCGACGAAGCGATCATGCCCGATATAGGCAAGGGGCGGGGTGCTCATGCGGCGGCGGCCTCATAGGCGTCGATCGCAGCGATGTGGCGTGCGATGTCTGCGGCGGGCAGGAAGGATCCCGTGAAGCTGTTGCGCGCGAGCGCCGCCATCTGCGCGCGGCCGACCAGCCCTGCGGCGGCGATCGCGCGGAAATTGTCGTTCACATAGCCGCCGAAATAGGCGGGATCGTCCGAATTGACCGTGGCGGCGAGGCCGAGGTCGAGCATGCGCGCGATCGGGTGGCGCGCCATATCGTCGACCACGCACAGCTTGAGGTTGGAGAGGGGGCAGACGGTGAGCGTCATGCCCTCTGCCGCGAGCCGCGCGACGAGCGCCGCATCCTCGAGCGACCGGTTGCCATGGTCGAGCCGGTCGATGGCAAGCAGATCGAGCGCCTCATGGACATAGGCGGGCGGGCCTTCCTCGCCGGCATGGGCGACGCGCTTCAGCCCCATTTCGCCGGCGCGGGCGAAGACGCGCGCGAATTTGGACGGCGGGTGGCCAAGCTCGCTCGAATCGAGACCGACCCCGGCGATGCGATCGAGCCAGGGCTCGGCCTCGGCCAGCGTCGCGAAGGCCGCATCCTCGTCGAGATGGCGGAGGAAGCAGAGGATCAGTTGCGACGAGACGCCATGTCGGTCGCCGGCCTCGCGCATCGCGGCGAGCAGCCCACTGGCGACGGTGGCGAAGGGGATGCCGCGCGCGGTATGCGTCTGCGGATCGAAGAAGATTTCGGCATGGCGCACATTGTCGGCGGCGGCGCGATCGAAATAGGCGGCGGCGAGGTCGCGGAAATCCTCCTCGGTGCGCAGCACGTCGGCGCCGGCATAATAGATGTCGAGGAAATCCTGGAGCCGCGTGAAGCTGTAGGCGGCGCGCACCTCTTCGACCGAAGCGAAGGGGATAGCGACACGATTGCGCCGCGCGAGCGCGAACATCATCTCGGGCTCAAGGCTGCCCTCGATATGCAGATGTAGTTCGGCCTTGGGCAGACCGGCAATATAGTCGTCGTCGGTCATTCCACGTCACCCGGCCAGCACTTGATCCCCCGATCCTAGCAGGCCGGGCGACGTGGCGACAGCCGGCGCGCTAGCGGCGCTTGGCGCTTTCGGCGGCCCATTCGGATGCCGTCTTGCAGACCTTGCGGGCCTTGACCATCGTACCGTTCTGGCCGGTCGCATCGAACTTGCGGCGGCAGATTTCCTTCTCGTCATCAGCCTCGACGTCCGCGACTTCCGTCGGCTTCGACGTGGCTACGGATGCGACGGCTGCCGGCTCGGGCGAGAGCATGGCCAACAGAAACACTTCGATCACAGCGATTCTCCCCTGCTGATAGCTGTAAGAAAATCATCACATCGATCATTGTGCAACTGCGAAAATTACATCTGAACGGGCGCGATTGTCATCTGACGGCACGATAGTTGCCGGATTGCCGCACTCCGGCAATCAAACAGAAACAAGCCTGTTTGCAGCGCTGAGCACCGCGCGCACCGATGCCGTCGCCACATCGCTGTCGACGCCGGCGCCAAAGATGACGCGCCCTTCGCGGGTGCGGCATTCGACATAGGCGGCGGCCTGCGCGCCCGCGCCGTGACCGATCGCATGCTCGCTATAGTCCGAGACGTCGAGATCGATGCCATAGGCGTCGCTGAGCGCGTCGAGCACCGACGAGATCAGGCCGTTGCCGTGCCCGCTGACCGAGCGTTCGGCGCCGTCGCTGATGATCTTGCCGACGAACAGGCGGCTGCCGCCCACGCCCGGCGCGTGCGTTTCCTGATAGTCGACGAGGGTGAAGCGCGTGGCCTCGCCTTCCAGATAGACGCGCTCGAACAGCGCGGAAATATCCTCGGCGGTCAGCTCGCGGCTCGTCTCGTCGGCCAGCGCCTGGACGTGGCGGCTGAAATCGGCCTGCATCCGCTTGGGCAGCTTCAGCCCCTTGTCCTGCTCGAGCACCCAGGCGACGCCGCCCTTGCCCGACTGCGAATTGACGCGGATCACCGCTTCGTAGCTGCGGCCGAGATCGGCGGGGTCGATCGGCAGATAGGGGACTTCCCAGATCTGGTCGTTGCGCGCTTCCTGCGCCGCGAAACCCTTCTTGATCGCATCCTGGTGGCTGCCGGAAAAGGCAGTGAACACCAGATCGCCCGCATAGGGGTGGCGCGGGTGGACGGGCAGCGCGTTGCAATATTCGACGGTCTGGATGACCTCGTCGATGTCCGAGAAATCGAGCCCGGGATTGACGCCCTGCGTGTACATGTTGAGCGCGACGGTGACGAGATCGACATTGCCCGTGCGCTCGCCATTGCCGAACAGGCAGCCCTCGACGCGATCGGCGCCGGCAAGCAGGCCGAGCTCGGTCGCGGCGACGCCGGTGCCGCGGTCGTTATGCGTGTGGAGGCTGATCACCACGCTGTCGCGATTGGGGATGTGGCGCGCGAAATATTCGATCTGATCGGCATAGATGTTGGGCGTCGCCGCTTCGACCGTGGCCGGCAGGTTGAGGATCAGCGGCTTTTCGGGCGTGGGGCGCAGCACGTCCATCACCGCAGCGCAGACCTCGATCGAGAAATCGAGCTCGGCGGTCGAGAAGGTTTCGGGGCTATATTCGAAATGCCAGTCGGTGCCCGGCCGCCTGGCCGCCTCGTCGCGCAGGATCTTCGCGCCGTCGATCGCGATCTGACGGACTTCGGGACGCTCCATCTGGAAGACGATGCGCCGCCATGCGGGCGAGACCGCGTTGTAGAGGTGGACGATCGCGCGGTGGGCGCCCTCGAGGCTCTCGAAGCTCTTCTCGATCAGTTCGCGGCGCGACTGGGTGAGGACCTGCACCGTCACGTCATCGGGCACCCTTTCCGAGCGGACGAGGCCGCTGATGAAATCGAATTCGGTCGCGCCGGCGGAGGGGAAACCGACCTCGATCTCCTTGACGCCCAGCTTCACCAGCAGGTCGAAGAAGCGGCGCTTCTTCTCGCCGTCCATCGGATCGATGAGCGCCTGATTGCCGTCGCGCATATCGGTGGAGAGCCAGCGCGGCGCGCGCGTGATCGTGCGCGAGGGCCATTGGCGGTCAGGCAGGTCGACCTGCGGGAAGGGGCGGTATTTGAGGGACGGATCGGCGAGCATGATTCGGCTTTCGACCAGGATGCGCGGCGAGGTTGCCGGCTGGGTTGTCAGGGGGAAATGCCCTTAGGCGAAGTGCGCACCGTTACGGGCGCGCAACGAAGTCCGCGCCTAAGGGCGCGTAAGTCGAATAAGAAGAAGGCCGTTGATCGTCGCCATGTCTGCCCAACTCCTAACCGCGGCCGGCATTGAAAGTCCAGTGCGTTTCGACATTGATCCAGAGCAAGGACATGTCGCGCGCCGCGTGGCAGGTGGATGCAAAAGTTCGCACGAGAGCAAATGCGCCAGATCATCTACCGCAGCACCAGCACCGCGCCCGAGGGCCGCGCCATCGACCATGTGCCCGACATTCTGCGCGAAGCCGTGGAACGCAACGGCGTCGATGGCATCACCGGGCTGCTTTATGCGGAAAACCCCTTTTTCCTGCAGGTCATCGAAGGGCCGCCCGAAAGCGTCGCGCATCTGATGGCGCGGCTGGAATGCGACGCCCGCCATCGCGACATGACGATCCTCGTCGACCGCGAGATCGCGCGCCGCGAGTTCGGGGACTGGACGATGATCTACCGCGAGCGGCGCGGCGTGGACGATGATTTCGACGCGCGGATGCGCGTGCTGCTCGCCGGCGTATCGGTGGAGACGGTGCAGCATTTCAAGGCCTTGCACCCGGCCTGAGCGGAGGGGGAGGGGCGGCGCACATGTGGCGCGCCGCCCCCGGCAAGGTCGCGTTACCTGGCGAACGCGGCGTTGATGTGCAGCGCGACGGTGTCGGAAACCAGCGGCGCATAGAGGCCGAGGCCGAAATCGCTGCGCTTGATCGTGCCGGTCGCGCTGAAGCCGATATTGGCCTGCTTCGCGACGGGGTTCTCGCCCGCGCCCATGAAGATCGCCTGCAGCGTGACGGGCCTGGCGATGCCCTTGATCGTCAGCGTGCCGGTGACCGTCGCCTTGCCCTTGCCGGTCGGCGTGACTGCGGTCGACACGAAGGTCGCGGTGGGATTGCTGGCGGCGTCGAACAGTTCGGCCGACTTCAGATGATTGGCGAAGGGCGCTGCGGTGACGGCGATCTGATCGATCTGCATCGTCACCGAGACCTTGGCGGCCTTGAGGTTGGCGGGATCGATGGTGAGCGTGCCGGCGCTAACCGGGAACATGCCCTCCAGCATCGTGAAGCCCATATGGTTCACTTCCCAGGCGACCTGGGTGTGCATCGGATCGACCTGATAGGTGCCGGCGGCAACGGGCGTCGTCGCCTGGCCGGGCTGGTCGGCAATGGTCGGGATCGGCTGGGCGAAGAGCGGGGCGGCGAGGGCAAGGGCGACGGGGCCAAGCGCGGCGACCACGGCCGCGCGCGTGCGATGGTTGGAAAAGGTCATGCGTTCTCCGAGGGTTGGGGGCGGTCGGCGGCGCTTCATCGCCCGCCATTCCGCCCGGTCCCTTGCCGCGCGCGGATGCACGCGCACAATGGCCTAATCGGCAACACTGTGTTTCCGGTCAGGGGGTTAGGTCGCGTGGCCAAATTCGACACCGCTAAGCGGCGTGATCGGGGTGGAAAGCGGAATGGCTGCTTCAGGTGGCTAGGCGGCGTGGACAAATTCGAACGTCCGATTCCGTCCACTTGTGGACATTCCAGACACCAAGCACGATGCGAGCTAGACAAGCCACGAGGTGCTAACGGTGATCTGGCACTTCAAGAAGACAACCCCGCCGATGAAGGCGAGCGACCAGTGGCGTGTGACAGGGCTTGGTGGCGATTACGGCAGGGAATGGAGCGACCATTTGGCTGATGATGACCCAGTCCGGCGGGCTTATCTTGATTGGCTTGGCGGCTTCTTCTCGGGTTTAAGTCTCGCCGAGAACATCAACTTTTTCCGTGATCACGACTTCAATGTTTGCCGTGCGGCGCATGGATCAAATCTGTCGCGCTCACCCCGACGATGAGGTTTGCCACTCTGCACAAAAGGTCGCCGCCGAGCTTTTCTGACGATGGCGGCGGTGACCCGAACGTCCGCTGTCCGCCCCATTTCAGTCGTTTCAATCACTGTCGAATTTGTCCATGCGGCCCAAGATAAAGAACGGACTTTGAGAATTGCTTTTGAGTAAGGATTGCAGCCGTTCAACACGAAGGTTGGTAGAGAGGGAATGGTGGCAAGCATGATAGCTCTATACAGCGCACTGGCGTTGGCGGCGGCCCCGGCTGAGCAAATGGATGCTCCACCCCCTTCAATCCCTACGGCCCTTCCCACACCGCACAACGCCAAAGGCAAGGTCGTCGCCTGCGGACTGCCTGATACTCGCGTCTCAGTCCAATTCGACGGAACCTTGCAGGAAGACGTCGTTTGGATTTCTAGGACGGGATCACCTATCTCGCAATCTACGCTGACCTGTCTGGCTCGGGCCTCGGTGGCGACCAGCTACTACATCTACTTCCGCGACCCGTCCGTCCAGCGGCCATATGACGTCATTTACAGCCGCATCGGCGATCAGGCTGGCGTAGCGAGCGCCAGGGAATGGCTCCGCACGCGCGGTCTTCTCGACAAGCTGCCTGAGCCTGTCGAAGGCGAGCCCGCAGCCAAGTATGCGCAGGCGGTTGAAGCGTTCTGCGGAGTGAAACCCGGATCGCTTTTGGTGGCGTCGGACGATCACGCCATTACCTTTACTAAGGACGGATTGGGCCATCTTACCGCCGACGGCATCGAAGGCACTGCTGCCAACGAGACTCAATTCGAGTGTGTGATCAATGCCACCTCGGCTGCCGACCTGAAAGCGCACGGTCTATTTTTCGGGTTCATCGGAAACGCTGCCAAAGTCCAATAGACGGACGGTCCGCAATCCGCGTTACTCAAAAGCCTCGGCAATGTCCGCAAGTGGGGCCATTCCTGATTGCCCAAATTTGCCCACGCGAGCCAGAGACCTGCGGCGACAACAGGACTCCCCTCCGTTCAGGGGAGGGGAGTCCTGCCGGCAAGGGTCAGTTCTTCGTCTGGTCGACGAGCTTGTTGGCGCCGATCCACGGCATCATCGCGCGCAGTTCGCTGCCCACCGTTTCGATCTGGTGGCGCCTGGCGGCGATGCGGCTGGCCTTCAGTTCGGGCTGGCCGGCGCGGTTGTCGAGCACGAAGTCCTTCACGAAGCGGCCCGACTGGATGTCGGCGAGGACGCGCTTCATTTCCTTCTTCGTCTCTTCGGTGATGATGCGCGGGCCGGTCTTGATGTCACCATATTCGGCGGTGTTCGAGATCGAATAGCGCATGTTGGCGATGCCGCCCTCATACATCAGGTCGACGATCAGCTTGAGTTCGTGGAGGCACTCGAAATAGGCCATTTCGGGGGCGTAGCCCGCCTCGACCAGCGTTTCGAACCCGGCCTGCACCAGCGCGGTGGTGCCGCCGCACAGCACGGCCTGCTCGCCGAACAGGTCGGTCTCGCATTCCTCGCGGAAGTTGGTCTCGATGATGCCCGAGCGGCCGCCGCCGACGCCCGAGGCATAAGCGAGCGCGACGTCGTGCGCGTTGCCCGACGCATCCTGGTGGATGGCGATGAGGCAGGGGACGCCGCCGCCGCGCACATATTCGCTGCGCACCGTATGGCCGGGCCCCTTGGGCGCGATCATGATGACGTCGATGTCGGCAGGCGGCTCGATCAGCCCGAAATGGACGTTGAGGCCGTGGGCGAAGGCGAGCGCGGCGCCCGGCTTCATATTGCCCTTGATGTCGGCTTCGTAGATCGCGGCCTGATGTTCGTCGGGGGCGAGGATCATCAGGATGTCGGCCCATGCCGCCGCTTCCTTGTTGGGCAGCACCCTGAAGCCCGCGCCTTCGGCCTTGGCGGCCGAGGCCGAGCCGGGACGAAGCGCGATCGCGACTTCGCCGACGCCGCTGTCGCGCAGATTCTGCGCATGGGCGTGGCCCTGGCTGCCATAGCCGAGGATGGCGATCTTCTTGCCCTTGATCAGGCCCAGATCGGCATCGCGATCATAATAGACACGCATGTTCAAGCTCCTTGCAAAGCGTCCCTCGCCTGCGCTCGGGACGAACGTTTCGATTGAAGGCCACGCCCTTTCGGGGACGCGCCGGATGGGAAATCAGGCCGCCTCGCGCCCCCGCGTGATGGCGACGATGCCGGTGCGCGCGACCTCGACGAGGCCGACCTCGCGCATCAGCTCGACGAACTTGTCGATCTTCTCGGTCGCGCCGGTCACTTCAAAGACGAAGCTGCTCGTCGTCGCGTCGACCACGCGCGCGCGATAGACATCGGCGAGGCGCAGCGCCTCGATCCGGTGATCGCCCACGCCCGCGACCTTCACCAGCGCCAGTTCGCGTTCGACGTGGGGGCCGTGCGCGGTGAGATCGAGCACCTTGTGCACGGGCACCAGCCGGTCGAGCTGGGCGATGATCTGTTCGAGGACATGCGCCGAGCCGCTCGTCACGATCGTGATGCGGCTGATCTTCTGATCCTCGGTGATGTCGGCCACCGTCAGGCTCTCGATATTATAGCCGCGCGCGGTGAACATGCCCGCGATGCGCGCGAGGATGCCCGCCTCATTGTCGACGGTGACGGAGAGGGTGTGGCGCTCGGCGGCTTCCTGGCGGATATGCATCACGCCTTCTCCCGGTGCGGGGAGAGAGTGCCGATCATGTCGAAATGCCACGCATCCTCGCGCCAGCGGCGGATGTTGACCGCGAGGCCGAGGATGCGGCGCTCGAGGCTGTCGAGGACTTCGCCGACATAGCGGGGCGAGACGAGGACGCGATTGAAGCTCTCGTCGCCCAGATGCCAGTTCCTGTTGAAATGCACGATCCATTCGCTTTCATGTTCCGGCGTCTCGGTCCAGCCGATGAGTTCGCTGGTGCCGTTCGCCGCCTCGAAATGATAGGGCTCGGCGACGTGGAGATGCAGAGCCCGGCGGGTCATCAAACCAGCGCTTTCGCCTCATCGTCCATTTCGCCCGATACCTCGGCCTGATCGAGGATCATGTCGGTATGCGCGGCGCCGGAGGGGATCATCGGGAAGCAGTTGGCGAGCTTGGCGACGCGGCAGTCGACGAGCACGGGGCCATCGGCGGCGAGCATCGCGGCGATGCCGTCGTCAAGCTGATCGGGGCCCTCGATGCGGATGCCCGTCCAGCCATAGGCCTCCGCCAGCTTCACGAAATCGGGGAGCGCGTCGCTATAGCTCTCCGAATAGCGGCTGCTGTAGGTCAGTTCCTGCCACTGGCGGACCATCCCCATATATTCGTTGTTAAGGATGAAGAGCTTGACCGGCAGGCGATATTGCGTGGCGGTGCCCAGTTCCTGGATGTTCATCTGGATCGAGGCTTCGCCCGCGATGTCGATGACCAGCGCCCTGGGGTTGCCGAGCTGCGCGCCGATCGCGGCGGGCAGGCCATAGCCCATCGTGCCGAGCCCGCCCGAGGTGAGCCATTTGTTCGGCCCCTCGAAGTGGAAATGCTGCGCAGCCCACATCTGGTGCTGGCCGACCTCGGTGGTGATGATCGGCTGCTTATCCTTCGTCGCTTCCCACAGCGCGCGGATCGCATGCTGGGGCATGATCTCCTGCTTCGACGGGGCGAAGGACAGGCTCTTCTTCGCACGCCAGCCGTCGATCGTGCTCCACCAGCCCGCGAGATCAGGCTTGGGATGCTGGCGCGCCTTCCAGACGCGGACCATGTCTTCCAGCGCGTGGCCGACATCGGCGACCAGCGCCAGATCGACGCGGACATTCTTGTTGATCGACGAGCGATCGATATCGACGTGGATCTTGCGGCTGTTGGGGCTGAAGGCATCGAGCCGGCCCGTCACGCGATCGTCGAAGCGCGCGCCGAGGCACAGCATCAGATCGCAGTCGTGCATCGCCATATTGGCTTCGTAGGTGCCGTGCATCCCCAGCATCCCCAGCCATTGCGGCGATGAGGCATGCAGCGCGCCCAGCCCCATCAGCGTCGAGGTGACGGGCGCGCCGCTGATCCGCGCCAGTTCGCGCAGCAGCTGGCTGGCGGCGGGGCCGGCGTTGATGATGCCGCCGCCGGTGTAGAGGATCGGGCGCTCGGCCGCGGCCAGCATGTCGACGGCCTGCTCGATCAGCGCCTGGTCGGCCTTGACCTGCGGGCGATAGGTCTTGTGCTGGATCGCGCCGGGCTTCGCATAAGGCGCGGTGGCGACCTGCACGTCCTTCGGGATGTCGATGACGACGGGGCCGGGGCGGCCCGACGTCGCGATGTGGAACGCCTCGTGGATCACGCTGCCCAGCCTGCCCGGATCCTTGACCAGATAATTATGCTTGGTGACGTGGCGCGTGATGCCGATCGTGTCGGCTTCCTGGAAGGCATCGGTGCCGATCAGGTGCGTCGCGACCTGCCCGGTGATGACGACCATCGGGATCGAATCCATCAGCGCATCGGTGATGCCGGTGACCGCGTTGGTCGCGCCCGGGCCGGAGGTGACGAGCACCACGCCGGGCTTGCCGGTGGAACGGGCATAGCCCTCCGCCGCATGCGTCGCCGCCTGTTCGTGGCGGACGAGGATGTGGCGAATCCGCTTCTGCTTGAACAGCGCATCATAGATCGGAAGCACCGCGCCGCCCGGGTAGCCGAAGATCACTTCGACGCCCAGATCGACCAGAGCCTCGACCAATATGTCTGCCCCACTCAGTTCGCGTGCCATTGTCTTCCCTTGCGGCCGAATCCTTGTCGCGCCGCCGGTCGGCGAACGCAAGCGCGCCGCCTATTGGCAAGAAATGGGCGTGTCAACGCTTAATGATGTAATTTCGTTATAAAATGAGAAATGAAATCGTCATTCAATTGCTCGATCCGCGGCCATGCGGGGGGAGGCTGATTGCGGAACCAGGTATATTGGCGCTTGGCGTACTGGCGCGTGGCGAGCTGGCCGGCGGCGACGGTGGCGGCACGATCAGTCCTGCCGTCGATCCAGTCGGCGATCTCGCGCACGCCGATCGCGCGCATCACGGGGAGGTCGGGGGCGAGGCGGCGGGCGCGCAGGCGCTCGACTTCGTCGATGCCGCCACCCTCGACCATCGCCTCGAAGCGCGCATCGCAGCGCGCGAACAGCCAGTCGCGATCGGGAAGGAGAATGGCGGCGTCGATCGCGATGCGGTCGCCGATCCCGCCTTCGCGCGCGGCCTGCCAGGCGGCGAGCGGGCGGCCGGTGGCGCGCACGACCTCCAGCGCGCGGGCGACGCGCGTGGTGTCGCCGGGATTGAGGCGGCGCGCGGCCTCCGGATCCTCGCGCGACAGGGCGTCATGGGCTTCGGCGACGGGCAGCGCGCGGACGGCGGCGCGCACGCCGGCGTCGATTTCGGGCACCGGGGCGATGCCGTCGATCAGCGTGCGCAGATAGAGCCCGGTGCCGCCGACGAGGATGGGGAGGCGGCCTTCCGCGTGCGCGGCGTCGATCTCCGCCGTCGCCTCGGCCGCCCAGCGCGCGGCGGAGCAGGCCTCGGCTCCGTCGACATGACCGAACAGGCGGTGGGGCGCCTCGGCCATCTCGGCGTCCGACGGGCGCGCCGAAAGGATGCGGAGATCGGCATAGACCTGCGAGGCATCGGCATTGATGATCGTCGCTGGGGCATGGCGGGCGAGGGCGAGCGCAAGCGCGGACTTGCCGCTGGCCGTCGGCCCTGCGATGAGCGCGACCTTGGGACGCTTTGGGGACACAGCCTTGTTCATCGCCACGCTGATAGCATCGGAACATCTTTCGCAGGGCGATATTTCGGCGGCGGCGGACCGGATCGCGGCGGCGGGCGCCGTGCCGGGAGCGATCGCGACGATCGACGAAGGCGAGGCGGCGGACCTGAGCTTCGCGGGTGATCCGGTGACGGTGCGCCGCGCGCTCGAACATGCGATGGCGGGGGCCGACGTGATCGTCCAGCCGCTTGCCGGGCGCGAGAAGAGGCTGATCGTCGCCGACATGGATTCGACGATGATCACCGTCGAATGCATCGACGAGCTGGCCGACTATGCAGGGCTGCGCGCCGAGATTTCCGAGGTGACCGAGCGGGCGATGCGCGGCGAGCTGGATTTCGAGATGGCGCTGGATGCGCGCGTCGCGCTGCTCAGGGGGCTCGACGAAAGCGTGCTGGCGCGCTGCTATGACGAGCGGGTGCGTATCATGCCCGGCGCGCGCGCGCTGGTGCGGACGATGCGCGCGCGCGGCGGGACGGCGTGGCTCGTCTCGGGCGGGTTCACCGCCTTTGCCGATCGCGTGGCCGAGGCGATCGGCTTCGACCGGGCGATCTCGAACCGGCTGGGGATCGCGAAGGGCGCGCTCGACGGCAGCGTCCACCGGCCGATCGTGGGCGCCGAGACCAAGCGGCAGGCGCTGGGCGAGGCGCTGGCGCTGACCGGGCACGACCGCGCGCTGAGCCTGGCGGTCGGCGACGGCGCCAACGACATCCCGATGATCCGCGAGGCGGGGCTGGGCGTCGCCTATCACGCCAAGCCCGCGACCGCCGCCGCCGCCGCCGCACGTGTTCAGCATGGCGATCTGAGCGTGTTGCTCTACGCTCAGGGAATCGCGCGGGCCGACTGGGTGTCCGATGCGGCATGAGGGAGTGACGCGATGAACCCGTTTCCGCAGGATATCTTCACCGAGCCGAGCGATGTCGACCCCGACACGCTCGCCAATCTGGGCCCGCTGGCGCGGCTTGCGGGACGGTGGGAGGCCGAGAAGGGCGTCGACATCAACCCCAAGGCCGAGGCGCCCGAGCGCCGCGTGTTCATCGAGAAGGTCGCCTTCGACGCGATCGACCCGCAGACCAACGGCCCGCAGCTCTTCTACGGGCTGCGCTATCACACGCACATCACCACGCGCGAGGAGGAGATCACCTTCCACGAGCAGGTCGGCTACTGGCTGTGGGAGCCGGCGACGGGGCTGATTCTGCAGACGCTGGCGATCCCGCGCGGGCAGGTGGCGCTGGCCTCCGGACAGGCCAAGCCGGGCGATGACAAGCTGTCGCTGAGCGCGACGCGCGGACAGACCCAATATGGCATCTGTTCGACCGCCTTCCTCGAATATGGCTTCCGCACCGACAGCTACAGCATCGACATCAGCTTCGACGGCGACGACGCCTGGAGCTACGATATCCGTACGATGCTGCTCGTCCACGGCCGGCCCGATCCGTTCGAGCATCACGACACCAACCGCCTGCGCCGCGTGGCGCCGGGGCGGCCCAATCCGCTGAAGCAGATACTCGACCGGCGTGCGGCGAAGGGGGCGGGGAAGGATTAGGTGGGGTTTCCCAGCCCCCGTCATTGCGAGCGCAGCGAAGCAATCCAGTGCGATGCCGAGCTTCCCTGGATTGCTTCGCTGCGCTCGCAATGACGGTTTCGCTGAATAGGGTTCCACTCTCGGGAGAGTTGCGGCTTGCCGAATCGGGCTTGGCCCGCTTCCATTCGCCGTGAACGAGCGGCGGAAGGGATTTGAATGTCAGCATATGCCGAGGCCTATGCCGCGCGGGTGACGAGCGCGGAGGTGGCGGTGGGGCTCATCGCCTCGGGCGCGCGCATCGCCATGGGGCTGGCGGTGGCGCAGCCGCCCGCGTTGCTTGCTGCACTGGCCGAGCGTGCCGGGCGCGGCGAGGTCTCGGGCCTGTCGCTCTATTATCTGCTGTCCTGCGCCAATGCCGCGCCCGTGCTGCGGCTCGACCTGCGCGAGCGGATCCGGCCGATCAGCCTGTTTCACGGCGCGATCGAGCGCGCGCTGGACAAGGAAGCCGCGGCAAGGGGGCTGCCGCCCGTCGATTTCATTCCCACCGCCTTCAGCGAGGCGCCGCGCGTGCTGAGCCGGCTCGTCGATGTCGACGTGCTCGTCACCACCGTTGCGCCGATGGACGAGGAAGGCTGCTTCAGCCTCGGCACCAATACCGACTATGCGCTGGCTGTCTCGCAGAGCGCGCGGCAGGTGATCGTCGAGGTCAATCCGGCGATGCCACGCGTCGCGGGCAATTGCCGCATCCCGATCGACCGGGTGACGGCGATCGTCGAGAATCCCCGCACGCTGGTCGAGGTGCCGCCGGCGGCGATCCGCGACACCGATGTCGTGATCGGCGGGCTGATCGCCGATCTGGTGGAGGACGGCGCCTGCCTGCAGATGGGCATCGGCGCGCTGCCCGATGCGGTGTGCGCGGCGCTTGCCGATCGCCGGCATCTCGGCATCCATACCGAACTGATGACGCCGGGGCTGGCGGCGCTGATGCGGCAGGGCGTGGTCGACAACAGCCGCAAGTCGATCCACGCCGGGCGCAGCGTCTTCACTTTCGCGATGGGGGACAAGGCGCTCTACGACTATCTCGACGGCAATCCGGCGTTCGAGGCGCATCCGGTCGACTATGTGAACGATCCGGCGGTGATCGCGCGCAACGACGGGATGGTCTCGGTCAACGCGACGCTGGAGATCGACCTGCAGGGTGCGTGCAATTCCGAATGCCTTGGCGGCGCGCAGTATAGCGCATCGGGCGGGCAGCTCGATTTCGTGCGCGGGGCATCGGCAGCGAAGGGCGGCAAATCGATCATCGCCTGTCACTCGACCGCAGCCGGCGGCAAGGCCTCGCGCATCGTCCCCCGCCTGACCGGCCCGGTGACGACGCCGCGCAACGACGTGCACTATGTCGCCACCGAATATGGCGTGGTCAACCTGCGCGGGCTTACGCTTGCCGAGCGGGCGAAGGCGCTGATCGGCATCGCGCATCCCGATTTCAGGGAAGCGCTGGCGCGCGAGGCGTTCGGGGGATGAATAGTCGAATTGCACCCGATGGTGGGTTGGTCTAAGGGGCAGAGCCTCCAAAAGGGCGGAAGTACAGGCATCGGGTGTATGCAATTTAAGACAATTATTGTTCTCGGTCTTTCGACCGCACTTTGTGCCTGTTCGACGCTTCCATCCTCCGGCCCGACCGGCGCGCAAGTTCGCAAATCGATCGGCGATCAGCAAAGCCCGGTAGCGGCGGAGATCGTCGAAGTCAGCGACGTCGGCCAGATTCCGCAGGGTCGGTCGCCGGCGCCGGTTTCGCTGCCCGACTTGCCGCCGCCGCCCACCGACATGGTCGGCCCCGGCGATGTGCTCGGCATTTCGATCTATGAAGTGGGGGTCGCGCTTTTCGGCAACAGCCGCGCGGCTTCAGATGCGGAGTTCGATCCGACCGCGAAGGTGCAGACGCTGCCGTCGGTCCGGATCGACGACAATGGCTATATCGTGGTGCCTTATGCGGGCCGCCTTTATGTGCAGGGCAAGACAGTCGGGGAAGTCCAGGCCCAGATCCGCAACGCCCTGCGCGGACTTTCGCAGAACCCCCAGGTTCTCGTGACGCAGCGCGAGGTCATCAATAATTCGGTGATTCTGGGCGGCGAGGTGGCGCGGCCGGGGCGGCTGGTGCTGCAGACCAACCATGAGACGCTGACCGACGTCATCGCGCTGGCCGGTGGTTATCGCGGGGCGGCCAAGGATCTGGTGGTCAGGATCGCGCGGCGCGACGATATCGTCGACGTGCGTCTGGGCGATCTGCTGGCTGAGCCCCAGTTCGACGTCCGGGTCTATCCGGGCGATCGGCTGACGTTGCTCAGCACGCCCGAATCCTTCTCGGTTCTCGGCGCTTCGGGGCGTTCGGATCAGGTTCCGTTCCAGCGCTCGAAGGTTTCGCTGATCGAGGCGGTCGCCGCATCCGGCGGCGTGAACCCCGCTTATGGCGATCCGGCGGCGATCTTCGTTTTCCGCTATGTCAAAGGCGAGGAAGGAAAAGACGTACCCGTCGTCTATCATCTGAACATGATGAAGGGGGGGAGTTACCTCCTGGCCCAGCATTTCGAGATACGCGACAAGGACGTGCTATATTTCGGCAACGCATCCGCCAACCAGCCGACCAAGATGATCCAGCTCATCAGCCAGCTCTTCTCGCCGATCCTCACCGTGACCAGCGCGGTTCAGACGCTGCAGAACAGCAGCAGATAAGCGCGCGCCACATCGCGCCGGTTTCAATTTCGTGAGGATGGCATGGAAGTCACAAGTTACCCGATCGCGGATGTCCGGCTTTTTACGCCTCGTCACATCGGAGACGAGCGCGGATATTTTGCGGAAACCTTCCGCGCGGACGTCTTTGCCCGGCATTGCGGCGATCACAGCTTCGTGCAGGATAATGAATCGCTGAGCGCGAGGGCCGGCACCGTGCGCGGCCTGCATTTCCAGAGCGCGCCTTTCGCCCAGGGCAAGCTGGTGCGCTGCACCGCCGGCGCGCTGTTCGATGTCGCGGTCGACATCCGGCGGGGGTCGCCGACCTATGGTCAATGGGTGGGCGAGACGCTCACGCCCGGAAATGGCAAGCAGCTCTGGGTTCCATCGGGCTTCGCGCACGGCTTTTGCTCGCTCGAGCCGAATACGGTGATCTGCTACAAAGTCACGGCCTATTACAGCGCCGAATGCGACAAGGGGTTGGCGTGGGACGATCCGGCGATCGGCCTGACATGGCCTGACGTTGCGGATCCGGACACATTGTCGGCCAAGGATCGCAAGCAGCCTTCTCTGGCCGAGCTTCCGGCCTATTTCAACTGGAGCGCATGACATGCGTGTGATCGTAACGGGGGGGGCGGGTTTCATCGGATCGGCGCTCGTGCGCCATCTGGTGCTGGAGAAGGGCTATGAGGTCCTGACCATCGACGCGCTGACCTATGCCGGCTGCGAGGCCTCGCTGCGCGCGGTGGAAGGAAAGCCCAATCACCGGTTTCTGAAAGCCGACATCCGCGACCGGGACGCGATGGCGGAGGCGATCACCACATTCCGCCCCGACCGGATCATGCATCTGGCAGCGGAAAGCCATGTCGATCGCTCGATCACCGGCGCGGCCGATTTCATCCAGACCAATATCGTCGGGACGTTCTGCCTGCTGGAAGCCGCGCGCGGCTATTGGAGCACGCTGGCGGACGATGCGGCCGCCGGCTTCCGCTTCCTCCATGTCTCGACCGACGAAGTCTATGGCTCGCTGGGCGCGGATGGGTTGTTCAGCGAGACGACGCCTTACGATCCGAGCTCACCCTATTCTGCCTCCAAGGCGGCGTCGGACCATCTCGCCAAGGCCTGGTGGCACACCTATGGCCTGCCGGTAGTGGTGTCGAATTGCTCGAACAATTATGGCCCCTATCATTTCCCCGAAAAGCTGATCCCGCTCACTATCCTCAATGCGCTCGCCGGCCAGCGCCTGCCCGTCTATGGCGCGGGCGAGAATGTGCGCGACTGGCTCTATGTCGACGATCATGCGCGCGCGCTCGACCTCATCGTCGAGCGTGGTCGGCCGGGCGAGACCTATAATGTCGGCGGACGCAACGAACGGCGGAACATCGATGTCGTGCGCCGTATCTGTGCCGTGCTCGACGAACTGGCGCCGATCGACGCCGCGCGCGAGAGGCTGATCGAATTTGTCGCCGACCGACCGGGGCACGACGCGCGCTACGCGATCGATGCCACCAAGCTGGAAACCGAACTCGGCTGGCGTGCACGGGAGAGCTTCGATACCGGCATCGAGAAGACCGTGCGCTGGTATCTCGACAATGAATGGTGGTGGCGCCCGCTGCGTGAGCGCTATGACGGAGAACGGCTTGGGCTGGTTGTGACCGAACGGGTTTCCGAGGGATTGACGGTATGAGATTGGCGGTCACCGGGCGCACCGGGCAGGTCGTCACCAGCCTGATCGAGCGCGGGGCGGCGGCGGGGCATGAGGTGCTGGCGATCGGCAGGCCCGATCTGGACCTCGCCGACCCCGTTTCGATCCTGCCTGCGCTGGAAGCCGCCGCGCCCGATGCGATCGTGTCGGCCGCAGCCTATACGGCGGTCGACAAGGCCGAGAGCGAAGTCGAAACCGCCATGGCGATCAATGGCCGGGGAGCGGGCCTGGTCGCCGCAGCGGCGCGGGCATTGGGCGTGCCCATCGTCCATATCTCGACCGACTATGTATTCGATGGCGCGCTGGATCGCCCCTATCTCGAGACCGATCCCACCGGACCGACGGGCGTCTATGGCGCTTCCAAGCTGGCGGGCGAAGAAGCCGTGCTCGCCGCGCACGGCGACAATAGCGCGATCCTGCGCGTGGCCTGGGTCTATAGCCCTTTTGGCGGCAATTTCGTGAAGACGATGCTGCGCCTGGCGGGCGACCGGGACGAGGTGGCCGTCGTGGCCGACCAGATCGGCAATCCGAGCAGCGCACTCGACATTGCCGACGGCATCCTGCAGGTGGCGGAGAATCTGGTCGCGACGCCCGATCCGGCGCTGCGGGGCATTTTCCATATGACCGCCGACGGCGATGCGACATGGGCGGATTTCGCCGAAGCGATTTTCGCGGCATCGGCAGTGCGGGGCGGGCCGACCGCCACCGTGAAGCGGATAGCGACCGCGGAATATCCGACAGCGGCAGCTCGCCCGGCCAATTCGCGCCTCGATTGCGGCCTTGTCGCCAACGTGCATGGCGTCGCCTTGCCGCACTGGCGGCCAGCGCTGGAAACCGTGATCAGCCGCCTCTGACATTCGCAAGCCGAACGGCTTTCCCAGACTAAGGATCAACGCATGAAGGGCATTATTCTGGCGGGGGGGAGCGGAACCCGCCTCTATCCGATGACGCTGGCGACTTCGAAGCAGCTGATGTCGGTCTATGACAAGCCGATGATCTACTATCCGCTGAGCACGCTGATGCTGGCGGGTATTCGTGAAGTGCTGATCATCTCCACGCCGCGCGACCTGCCGGCGTTCCAGGCTCTGCTTGGCGACGGTTCGCAATGGGGCATGAGTTTCGAATATGCCGAGCAGCCGAGCCCGGACGGCCTCGCTCAAGCCTATATCATCGGCGCCGACTTTGTCGCGGGGCAGCAATCGGCCTTGATTCTCGGCGACAATATCTATCACGGCCATGGCTTGCCCGAGCTGCTGGGCAGCGCGGCGTCCCGCGCATCGGGGGCGAGTGTGTTCGCCTATCATGTCAACGATCCCGAGCGTTATGGCGTCGTCAGTTTCGACGATGCGATGAAGGCCATCTCGATCGAGGAGAAGCCCGAAGAGCCCAAATCGAACTGGGCGGTCACCGGGCTCTATTTCTACGACGAACAGGTCGTCGATATCGCGGCGAATCTGCAACCGTCGGCGCGCGGCGAACTGGAGATTACCGACGTCAACCGCATCTATCTCGAACGCGGCCAGCTGTCGGTGGAAATCATGGGGCGCGGCTATGCCTGGCTGGACACGGGTACGCCCGACAGCCTGCTCGACGCCGCCGATTTCGTCCGGGTGCTGGAGAAGCGGCAGGGGTTCAAGATCGCCAGCCCCGAGGAAATCGCGTTCCGGCAACGCTTCATCGGCGTGACGGAGATGGAGCAGGCGATCGTCAAGCTCGGCAAGTCGGACTATGGTCGCTATCTGCGGACCGTCTTGACTGAACGCTGATTTGTCTGCCTTGCGCGGCGCGGATCCAAATGCGGTGCCGGCATATGGTTCGTTGAGCCAGTGCTTTCCGATAGGAATAAGGAGAGGGCATGGCCGCTTCGCGCATCCGCACCGCCGCTGATCGCCTTGCCCTGCCGCAGGTGACCTTGTGCGCCGTGGCGTCGGTGAATGTGCAGGCGACGCTAAGGGCGCTGGAGGCGTGCCTCGAGCAGATCGCCTTCGCCGATTGCCTGTTCTTCACCGATGCGGCCGTGACGCAAGGCCATGCAGAGATTCGCGTGGCACCGATCGCGCGCATCAGATCATCTGCCGAATATTCGGACTTCCTATTATCCGGCGTGGCCGATCATATCGCGACAACGCATTGCCTGATCGTGCAATGGGACGGACATGTCCTCGATGCACGACGCTGGCGGGCCGACTTTCTCGACTATGACTATATCGGCGCGACCTGGCCGCAATTCGACGACGGGCATGATGTCGGCAATGGCGGCTTTTCGCTGCGCAGCCGCCGGTTGATGTTGGCGTGCCAGGATGCCGGGTTCCGCCCATCCCATCCTGAAGATCTTGCCGTCTGCCGACGCAACCGCGACTGGCTGGAGAGCCGGGGAATGCGCTTTGCGCCGGCTGCGCTTGCCGATCTGTTTTCGGCCGAGCGTGCGGGCGATGTGGATATGACCTTCGGTTATCACGGTATTTTCAACATGCCGAAAGCGATCGGTGTCGACGCCTTCTGGGATGCCTATGCCGGGCTCGACGATCGGGCCACCGTTCGCCACGATCTTTTCAGCCTGATGCGGGATGTTGCGCGGGGACCGGCGGGTCTGCGACGCGCGGCGCGCATATTGATCGACTATGCACATGCGCGGCGCGCGGGACGGCGCGACAACCAGCTTTCATTCGCGGCGAACGGCATTGTAGAAGCTACAAAAAGAAAGGCGCCTCCCTCGTGACGAATCTGCTTCCCGGTCTGCCCCTCATCGAATCGCCGTTGTTTCCCAAGCAGAAGTCCATGCACGGGCTGAGCGCAGCAGAGGAAGCGATCGCCGACAGCCTTTTCGACAAGGGCTATGCGGTTTTCGATTTTCCCGACGTCGATCTTGAAGCGCGGATCGATCGGATCAAGGGTCGTCTTTCTCCGAGCTTCGGTGTCGATTTCGATGATCCGGAAAGCAACAAGAGCGCCGGGGTGCGCCGCATTCAGGATGCGTGGCGGGTTGACGAGGACGTCCGATCAATTGCCGCCAACGCGGCGGTGCTGGATTTGCTAGGCAAACTATACGGCCGCCGCGCCTTTCCGTTCCAGACGCTGAATTTCCCCGTTGGCACGCAGCAGGACGCGCATTCCGATTCCGTGCATTTCTCCAGCCTGCCCGAACGCTTCATGTGTGGCGTTTGGCTGGCGATGGAAGATATCGGACCCGATGCCGGTCCGCTGCTCTATTATCCCGGATCGCATCGGTGGCCGATCATGACGAATGCCCTCATCGGACGGAGGGGGTTTGGCAGCGCGCTCGATTCCGCGCAGGATCCCTATGGCCCGGCCTGGAGCGCATTGTGTGAGGCTTATGATGTGCAGCCGGAAACTTTCCTGGCGCGGAAGGGGCAAGCGCTGGTCTGGTGCGCAAACCTGCTGCACGGCGGCAGCCCGCAAAATGATCTGCGCCAAACACGCTGGTCGCAAGTCACGCATTATTATTTCGATGATTGCATCTACTACACGCCCGCCTTTTCGGATGAGTCCATAGGCCAATTGCAATTGCGAAACCTGGTAGCGATCAGCGACGGCTTGCCGCGACGGAACAGCTATCTCGGAGAATCGGCCGAGGCTTTGCTTAAGTCCGGGCCGAGGTCGGCGGGCGGCCTCCGCGCCGGCCTTGTGCAGCGTTTGATGGGGAAATCGCGCTGACGATTGCCTTGCCGCGGCGCGTTCGCGGGCGGCCGGACGTCAGTGCGCGAAGAAGACCCTGAGTCACGCAGATGTGAAGGACGGAATGAAGGCGAACGAAGCCTGGTTGATGCTGGCGGTGCATTTCGATGCGGCGCGGCTCGCTCCTCGCGCATGGCTGACCGCCCTTTGGTGGCGCGTGTTGGGAAAGCGGGTGCGCGCTCGCGCGCAGTTTGCGCCGCTGATGGCTGCTTCGCCGCGCGCCTATCGCCTCTGGCTGCGCGACGAACCTTCCCCCACGGTCGCACCCGACGGCGACGGGCCTGTCATCGTTGCGCTGATCGAGGCGGGGCCGGGGCAGAATGAGACGATCGCCAGTCTCGCAATGCAGGGTGCGATCATATTGCCGCTGGGAACGCCCGCGGTCCCCAATCTCGCTGCGGCCGCCGCGCAAATCGACTGGAGCGTGTCGCCCTGGCTCATGCCTTTGCCTGCCGGCGATATCCTGGCGCCGGATGCTGTCGCCGCCTATCGCGTCGCCGCGCGGACGCACGCGCCTATCATTTATGCCGATGATGATATTCTGGATGTACGCGGCAGGCGCGTCGCGCCGCATTTCAAACCTTCGTGGAATGCCGAGTTGTTCCGCCACTTCGACTATCTGACCGGGGCATGCATCGTGCGGATCGATGCAGACCAGTTGGCTCATCTGCGTGAGGCGGATTGGGCAAGCGAACTAGTGGCGATTGCAGCAGGCGAGGGGACTCCGCTACGCCTGCCCTATGTCCTGCATCACCGACGAGAGCGGCCTGCACCGCAGATTCCTGTCGTAGAAAGTGTCGTGGCGACCGAACGGAGTGGTGTGGAGGAAGGCCCGTTGCCCCGGGTCAGCGTGATCGTGCCCACGCGTAATCGCGTCGATTTGCTGCGGACCTGCCTCGAAGGCCTGGAACGCACCGACTATCCCGATCTCGAAGTGATTATCGTCGACAACGAGAGCGACGACCCAGAGACATTGTCCTATCTCGAAGCGCTTGATCCGGCACGACACAGGGTGTTGCGGCATCCGGGTCCCTTCAATTTCTCGACGATCAACAACCGCGCCGCGAGCCTGGCTACCGGCGAGATGCTTTGCCTGCTCAATAATGACATCGAAGTCATTGAACCGGGCTGGCTTAAGCTGATGGTTCGTCAGGCGCTGCGCCCCGAAGTGGGCGCGGTCGGAGCCCAGCTCCTCTATCCGGACGGACGCATCCAGCATGCCGGGGTGGTGCTCGGAATCTGCGGTGGCGCGGCGCATGCCCACCGGCTGCTGCGTCCGGAACAGCAGGGCTATTTTCGTCGCCATGCGCTGCCGCAGTTCGTATCGGCAGTGACGGCCGCATGCCTCGTCGTCAGGCGCGCGAGCTTCGATGCTGTGGGTGGATTGGACGAAGTGAATTTTGCTGTTGCATTCAACGATGTGGACTTGTGCATGCGCCTGAACGCCCGGGGCTGGCAGTCGCTCTACGAACCGCGCGCGCGCCTGATCCATCATGAATCTGTCTCGCGCGGACTGGACCGGGACCCGATCGGCGCGGCGCGTTTCGCCGGCGAGCTCGCGGCGCTGAAGGCGGCATGGCGGACGGGGGCGGGTCCGGACGAGGAAATCGACCCCTGGCATCATCCCCAGCTCAATCGATTCAGCGAACATTTTGTCTTGCGGCTTTAAGACAGGGCGTTCTTCGAGTGAGCTAGACGCTTTGCAGCCGGTGCTCCGGCGCAGGGAATCCGCAAACGCCATGCTTGCGCGCTGCAGCGTGTTGGCCTAGCGCAGGCGAGATGGGCGGAGAGCGCGCCTGAAAGCATATGAGTGCCACAATAAGTTATGAATATTGAACAGTCGTTTCCGATAGAGGCCGCGGCGATCGAGCGTCGGCGCGCGCTTTTTGTCTGGTTAAAAAAACGGCGCTGGTTTGCGCTGTTTGTTATCCTGCCGACATTGCTGGCGGTGCTTTATTATGGGCTGATCGCTTCCGACATCTATGTCTCGGAATCGCGCTTCGTCCTCAAGAGCGCGGACCAGAAGCGTTCGCAGATATCGACGCTGGCCAATCTCATCCAAACTACGGGCTTGTCCGGCGGACAGGAGCAGACCAACGAGATCCTCGAATATGTCCGTTCGCGCGACGCATTGAAGGCCCTCGAGAAAGCCCCAGGGGTCCGCGCTGCCTATTCGGCGCCGAATGGCGACTTTCTCTCGCATTTCCCGATGCCCTTCTTCCACGATGGCACGTTCGAGGACCTTTATAAATATTACGGCACAATGGTTGGCGCGCGGCTCGATACCGAGACAGGCACGGCAATCGTGACGGTGAAAGCCTTTAGCGCGAAGGACGCGTTTGCGATCAACGAGCAGCTTTTGCGGCTTTCGGAAGCGCTCGTGAACAAGCTCAACGTCCGCGCGCAGGGCAGGGCTATCGCCGAGGCGCAGAGGCAGGTCGACCTGGCCACTGCACGCGCCAAGAAGGCGCGGATCGAACTGGCTCAATATCGCAACAGCCAGGAACTGATTGATCCGGGCAAACAGGCTGTGGGTGTGATCGAAATCGCCAATGGCATGATCGCGCAACGCGCTGCGCTTCAGGCTCAGCTTGACCAGATCGAACGCGTGGCGCCGCGCAATCCGTCAATCCCTTCGCTGCGCCAGCGGATCAATGCGATTTCGACGCAGATCGCCTCGCAGGACAGCCGTGTCGTGGGCTCCAGCGGCGGTATCGCATCCAAAATGGGCGGTTATGAAAATCTCATGGTCGAACAGGAGTTCGCGACGGAGACGCTCAACGTCGCCAATGCGGCGCTGGTTCAGGCACGAGCCGAAGCCGTGCGCCAGCAATTCTACCTCGAGCGGATCGTGGATCCCAATCTGCCCGATATGCCGCTGCTGCCGAAGCGACTTATAGCAATCATCGTCGTCGCAGCGGCGGCCAGTTGCCTCTATTTCATCGGCTGGATGCTGTTTGTCGGCATTCTTGAACACGCGCCGGACGATTGAAGGTGGCTAACTACAGCTTGGCTAAACTGCATAGCGGATGGATTACGCAGCTGCGCGTGATCCACGCGTTGATGATCCGCGAGCTTACCACTCGCTTCGGGCGGGAAAATATCGGCTTCCTATGGATCATGGGAGAGCCGTTATTGTTTGCTGGGCTCGTGGCACTTATCTGGCACTTTTTGCACGGCGAAACCGAACATGGCATCGGCATTACGGCCTTCGTGGTCACCGGTTATATTCCGATCACAATGTTCAGACATGGGGTGAATCGAAGTGTCGTAGTGTTCACTGCAAACAGCAGCATCCTTTACCATAGACAAGTTAAGATTCTCGATTTTGTTATCGTCAGATTTCTGATCGAGATGGTTGGCGGCATGATGGCCTTTGTTTTTAGTGCTGCCATTCTGATGGCGTTTGGCCAGTTTCCAGTTCCTGCCGACATTGGCATGGCTATCGCGGGATGGATGATCTATGCCTTTTTTTCCTTCTCTCTCTGTCTTGTTATCGCTCCGCTTTCAGAGATGTCGGATGTTCTCGAAAAATTCGTGCCCGTGACTACTTACGTCATGATTCCCTTTTCTGGCCTTTTTACACTGGCCTCATGGCTGACGCCTCGGATGAGGGATTATCTGCTATGGTCCCCCTTTGTTACTGGAATGGAAATGCTGCGAAAGGGCATATGGGGAGATCTGATAACCGCTTACTATTACCCATGGTATACAATTGGTTGTTCGGCCGTGTTGACTATGATTGGGCTGATTCTTTGTCGTCGCGTCCGGCGGACGCTTGCAGTCGAATAGCATGCGGTTTCATCTATGATAGTCTGCGACGGAATCTATAAAGAATATAAGCACGGTTCTCACCGAAAGCGAGTGCTGAACGACGTCAACTTGGTTGTTCGACCGGGGGATCGTCTAGCATTGCTTGGTCGCAATGGAGCGGGGAAGAGTACGCTCATCAAACTGATCGGTGGTGTTGAGATGCCGACATCGGGCAAGATCGTACGCGGGATGTCCATATCATGGCCGCTTGGTTTCGCTGGCGGCTTTCAAGGCAGTTTGACGGGATATGATAATGCCCGTTTTATAGCTCGTATTTACCGACGCGAATACTCTGAGATTAAGGCGTTTGTTGAAGATTTTACGGAACTTGGTCGGCAGCTGAGCATGCCGGTCAAGACTTATTCCTCAGGCATGAGGGCGCGCCTGGCTTTTGCTTTATCGTTGGCTATCGAATTTGATTGTTATCTGGTTGATGAGATCATCATGGTGGGGGATCAGAATTTCAACCGCAAGTGCCAGTATGAGCTTCTTGAAAGGCGTAAGGATCGCACGATGATCCTAGCCTCGCATAGCACTCATTTGGTGAAAGAGCTGTGCAATAGGGCAGTCCTTATCGATAACGGCAGCGCGACTGTCTATGAGGACGTCGATGCCGCCGTTGAGCGATATACGCTGCTCTGAGGATCTGTTTGGGAATGGCTTGAGCTGCTGGTCTTGTTGTGATTCAAGCTCGGGATTTGGGCCCAAGCGCGCCGTGACCGGATGACTGATATACTGGGGCGGCGCCCCCGGCGTGGCCGCAAGCCCAAAACCGATCTGCGGAAGGTGCTGAACAGGTTGCGCTATATGGCGCGTGACGTGACCCCCGGCTTTCATCCAGCGGCAACCAGAGACCGATCATTGTTGTCGCGCATCAGCGCAGGTGAAG
>NZ_JBYTEN010000025.1:0-53797 GCF_058790595.1 Sphingomonas sp. EU05-FHT14C10
TGCTTCACCTGCGCTGATGCGCGACAACAATGATCGGTCTCTGGTTGCCGCTGGATGAAAGCCGGGGGTCACGTCACTGAAAAATCAGAGGCGGTCTTGGAAGCGGCTATGGCGCCGGATGTGTTTCAAGCTATTTATGGGCGCTTCGAGGGGAAATTTCCGACTGCAGACGAGCCGATCCGGGCTTTTTTGATTCGAGAAATGGGCTTTTCAAAAAGTGGCGCGGACGAGTGCATAGATTCTTTACGTAGAACTGCTGCTTATGTGGCTGAGTATCGAGAGACATTGGAGCCTTCGGAGACTCACAACGAGATACTTTCTAGCGGTAATCCGATGGAGCGAAATACTCCAATGCAGAGTCTGACTCCCGTCGCGCCTCTAGAAACCGAAACCATGAGGATAAGGCTTTCTAGAGACTGTCTTGTCGAATTAAGATTTGAGGGGCGCCCCGATTCCAAGGCCCTCTCAAATCTCATTCGCCACGTGGAACTTATACAAGAGGTTTGGTCGGAAGATTAATCACTCCGCCGCCACGCCCGCGCGCGTGAACATGTCGCCGCCTTCGCCATTATCCTCGTTGGCGGCGGCCTTTTCCTTGGCGGACTTGCGGCGGTCGAAGCTGTCCCACACTTCGCTCCAGTTGCCCTTGGTCGCGGCCTTCGAATATTCGGTGGCGCGCGTCTCGAAGAAGTTGGCGTGCTCGACGCCGTTGAGCAGCGGCGCCAGCCAGGGCAGGGGGTGCTCCTCGATCATGTAGATCGGCTTCAGGCCCAGCTGCCCCAGCCGCCAGTCGGCGATGTAGCGGACATATTTCTTGATGTCCTTGGGCGCCATGCCGTTCACCGGCCCCATCTCGAACACCAGATCGATGAAGGCGTCCTCGATGCGCACCGTCTTCTGGCACATGTCGAGAATGTCGTCGCGCACCGACGCGGTCATGCAGTCGCGTTCCTTGCAGAAGGCATGGAACAGGCGGATGATGCCTTCGCAGTGCAGGCTCTCGTCGCGCACCGACCAGCTCACGATCTGCCCCATGCCCTTCATCTTGTTGAAGCGCGGGAAGTTCATCAGCATCGCGAAGCTGGCGAAGAGCTGCAGCCCCTCGGTGAAGCCGCCGAACATGGCGAGCGTCTTGGCGATATCCTCATCGGTATCGACGCCGAAGGTGGCGAGATAGTCGTGCTTGTCCTTCATCTCCTTATACTGGAGGAAGGCCGAATATTCGCTCTCGGGCATGCCGATCGTGTCGAGCAGGTGCGAATAGGCCGCGATGTGCACCGTCTCCATGTTGCTGAACGCGGTCAGCATCATCTTGATCTCGGTCGGCTTGAACACGCGGCCATATTTCTCGTGGTAGCAATCCTGCACCTCGACGTCGGCCTGCGTGAAGAAGCGGAAGATCTGGGTCAGCAGGTTGCGCTCATGATCGGTCAGCTTCTGCGCCCAGTCGCGGCAATCCTCACCCAGCGGCACTTCCTCCGGCAGCCAGTGGAGCTGCTGCTGACGCTTCCAGAACTCGAAGGCCCACGGATATTCGAAGGGCTTGTAGGTCTTGGAGGCTTGGAGAAGCGGCATCGGGCTATCCTTGGACGCGGTTGACACTATCGGGCGCAGTGGTGGCCCCGCGACAAGCGCGGGCAGGAATCTCGATTGGCGATGACCGCGACAATCCGGTTCCCGATCCCCCGTTCGGCCCAGACGTTAACGATATGCCTTTTCGGAATCCGACGCCATCCAAAAGCGCAGCCCCGCGCTCAAAAATTTGGATGCACCCACAATATCTTGTGGATGGTTATGTGCACTCATCGCAACATGGCGGAAAAGCGCCATTTGCGGGCGGGATCGACCGGCGCCGCCCGCAAAGCGCTTCTCAGCGCTTGGCGATCAGCGATTTGGTGAATACGCCCGCGAAGCGTTCGCGCTCCAACTCGGCGTCGGGGAACAGTTCGGCCATCTGGCGCATGGTCAGCAGGTTGATGTCCTGCACCTGCCGGATCGCCTCGTCGAAATTCGCGGCACTGCGGAAGCCGCGCTTCCGGCCCGTCAGCATTGCGGCGCGCGTCTGCTCCGGCAGCCAGTGGATCAGCGCGGTGCGGAAATGCGGCTCGATCGGGAACCAGAAATTGGGCGTCTGCAGATAATAATGCGGTGCGATGCGGCGGACCTCGCCGGCCATCGCCACCATCTCGGGCCAGCGGCCGACATGTTCGATCACGCTGTTGGAATGGACGATGTCGAAGCTGCCGTCGGCATGTTCGGGCATGGCGCAGGCATTGCCCGGGCGCAGATGATAGATGCCGTCGTCGCTCGGCTCGACGCCGAGGTTGACGATGGTGATGTCGAAGGCGCGGCCCTCCCACAAAGGCTCGAACGCCTTCCAGTAGCTGGCGGTGCCGCCGATATCGAGGATGCGGACCGGGCGCCCCGTGACGCCCGCGCGATCGACCACCGAAAGGAAGGTGCCGAATCGCTTCCGCCTGAACCTGTTGCCGTCGACTTTCATGGGCTTGAGGATCAAGCAGGGATCGCTGCGGGGATCAAGCCGCTTTCCCGTCGTTAAGCCTCAATCGGGGCATGGAGAGCGAATGGCGCGGCAGGCGTGCCGTTGCCGGCCCCCTGCGTCCGGGCAGCGGTGATTCGCTCTGCTCGCAAGCATTGTGCTGGCTGTCGGGACAGGTTTGCGCCGGCGCAGGAGGTCGATCGTACCAATTTAAGTCCAGATTGAACGCAAATCTGACGTCAGGGCGGCGCGCAGCAACATTTTGTTACAAATTGTGCAATTCTCGAATCGAGACGGGTTATCCTGTTGATATAAGTAAATTTTTCCATAACCATCCGGGGTCGAGGGCGGCGCCAGGGAAGGCGCCGGACTCGCAATGGGGAGACACACATGAAACTGCTCAAACTCACGACCCTGGGGTCGGCGGCTCTACTCGGCCTGTGCTCGGCCAGCAGCGCCAACGCGCTGACGATCAACCTGATCAACACCGGCGGCGTCGAAGTGGGAACCGACGCCTATTTCGCTTTCTCGGTCGCTGCGAAATATTGGGAATCGGTGATCACCAACGACGTGACGCTCAACTTCCGCGTCGGCTTCACCTCGGCCGGCTTCGCGCCGACCACGCTGGGCCAGACGTCGAGCGCTTCCGGCACCAAGACGCAGGTTGCCTGGCGCAATGCCCTCACGGCTGATGCCACCAGCGCGCTCGATGCCAGCGTCGTCGCCAACCTGCCGACGATGAATGCCACCAACGTGCGCCTCAACAACACCCTGCAGAAGGCACTCGGCCTTTATACGGGTTCGGCAAGCGCCATCGATGCGACGATCACCTTCAACTCGGCGCGCGCCTTCGACTTCGACACGCGTGACGGCTTCGACGCCAGCAACCCGGCATCGGACTTTGTCAGCGTCGCGGTGCACGAAATGGGCCATGCGCTCGGCTTTACCAGCGCCGTCGCGCAGAACACGACGGCCAATTCGACGCCGTCGAACACCGACATGTTCCGCTACAAGAACGGCGTATGGGACCAGACCTGGGGCGGCTACGCCTATTTCTCGATCGACGGCGGCGCGACCGAGTTCCTCAACAATTCGGGCTTCTCGTCGGGTCCGGACGGCTTCCAGACCTCACACTGGCGCGAAGGCGGCCGTATCCATGATGGCGTGAGCTGCACCCAGCTCACCGAAGCGCAGGTCGGCATCATGGATCCGACCGGCGGTCTCTGCCAGGAAGGCATCGTCACCGCGCAGGATCTCGCGATGTTCGACGCCCTCGGCTGGAACCTCAACGTCGATGTGTTGAGCAATCTCGACTATCAGATGTCGACGTCGGAAATGATGGAGCGTTTCCGCTCGTCGGTTCCCGAGCCGACGACCTGGGCGATGCTCATCGCGGGCTTCGGCATGGTCGGCGGCGCGATGCGCCGCCGCCGCACCACCGTTTCCTTCGCCTGATCTGAGGAAAAAGTGCGCCGCCGGCATTGCTGCCGGCGGCGCATTTCATTTCCGTCGCCGGCCGGTCAGGCGATATCGATCCGGTCGGCGTTCATCACCTTGGTCCACGCCGCCACGAAGTCCTTCGCGAACTTCTCCTTCGAATCCGACGCGGCATAGACTTCCGCCCAGGCGCGCAGCTCCGAATGCGATCCGAAGATCAGGTCGACACGCGTCGCCGACCATTTGGGTTGCCTGCTGTGGCGGTCGAGCCCGTCGAAGCGGTTCTTGTTGTCGGTCGCGACCCATTCGGTCCCGCTGTCGAGCAGGTTGACGAAGAAGTCGTTGGACAGCGTGCCGACCCGGTCGGTGAACGCGCCTTCCTTCGCGCCGCCGCTATTGGCGCCCAGTACGCGCAGTCCGCCGACCAGCACCGTCATCTCGGGGCCGCTGAGGCGCAGCAGCTGCGCCTTGTCGACCAGCGCTTCTTCCGGCGCCATGAAGTTGAGCGGATGATAATAGTTGCGGAAGCCGTCGGCAACGGGCCGCAGCGCTTCGAACGAATGCGCGTCGGTCTGCGCTTCCAGCGCGTCGGCACGTCCCGGCGTGAAGGGCGCTTTCACCTCGACCCCGCCGTCCTTCGCGGCCTTCTCGATCGCCGCGACACCGGCCAGCACGATCAGGTCGGCGATCGACACCTTCTTGCCGCCGCCGGCGGCCGCATTGAAGTCCGCCTGAATCCCGCCAAGCGCGTCGAGCACCTGGGCGAGATCGGAGGGGTTGTTGGCGTCCCAGTCCTTCTGCGGGGCAAAGCGGATGCGTGCGCCGTTCGCGCCGCCGCGCTTGTCCGATCCACGATAGGTCGAAGCCGACGCCCACGCCGCCGAGACGAGCCGCGGCACCGAAAGCCCGGTCGCCAGGATCTTCTGCTTGAGCGCGGCGATATCCGCTTCGTCGATCAGCGCATGGTCGACCGCCGGGATCGGATCCTGCCAGATCAGCTCTTCGGCGGGCACCAGCTTGCCGAGATAGCGGCCTTTCGGGCCCATGTCGCGGTGGGTGAGCTTGAACCAGGCCCGGGCGAACGCATCGGCGAATTCGTCGGGATTCTGGTGGAAGCGCCGCGAAATCTTCTCATAGGCCGGGTCGAAACGCAGCGCGAGGTCCGACGTCAGCATCATCGGCTTGCGCGTCTTCGCCGGATCGAAGGGGTCGGGGATGTCAGCGGGCGCATCCTTCGCCACCCACTGTTTCGCGCCGGCCGGGCTCGCCGTCAGCTCCCACTCATAGTTGAACAGGTTGTCGAAGAAATAGTTGGACCATTTGGTCGGCGTCTGGCTCCAGATCACTTCGGGGCCGCCGGTGATCGCGTCGGCGCCGATGCCGGTGCCGTGCTTGCTGCGCCAGCCCAGACCCTGATCCTCGATCACCGCGCCTTCGGGGTCGACACCCACGAACGAGGGGTCGCCCGCGCCGTGCGTCTTGCCGAACGTATGGCCGCCAGCGATCAGCGCCACCGTTTCCTCGTCATCCATCGCCATGCGTGCGAAGGTCTCGCGGATGTCGCGCGCCGATGCGATCGGATCGGGATTGCCGTTGGGGCCTTCGGGATTGACGTAGATGAGGCCCATCTGCACCGCGCCGAGCCCGGGGTGGAGCTGGCGCTCGCCGCTATAGCGCTCGTCGCCCAGCCAGGTGCCCTCGGGGCCCCAGTAAAGCTCCTCGGGCTCCCATGTGTCCGCGCGCCCGCCGCCGAAGCCGAAGGTCTTGAAGCCCATCGATTCGAGCGCGACGTTGCCCGCAAGGACGAGCAGGTCGGCCCATGACAGCTTGCGGCCGTACTTCTGCTTGATCGGCCACAGCAGGCGGCGCGCCTTGTCGAGGTTGGCGTTGTCCGGCCAGCTGTTGAGCGGGGCGAAGCGCTGCTGCCCGCCACCCGCGCCGCCGCGCCCGTCGGTGATGCGATAGGTGCCGGCGCTGTGCCAGGCGAGACGGATCATCAGCCCGCCATAATGGCCGAAGTCGGCCGGCCACCAATCCTGCGAATCCGTCATCAGGCAGGTCAGGTCCGCGATGACGGCATCGAGGTCGAGCGTCTTGAATTCCGCCGCATAATCGAAATCCGCGCCCATCGGGTCGGATCGGGGCGAATGCTGGTTCAGGCCCGAAAGGTCGAGCCGCTCGGGCCACCATTCGCGATTGGTGTGGCGTCCGCCACGGCCCGCGCTGTGCCCGAACGGGCAGCCGCCAGCTACATCTCCGACTTTGGCATCCATGTTCTGCTCCATCCTCTGCCTCGCCGGCTGGCGGCCACGCCGCAGTCCGACAGGGAAACAGTAGATTCAAACTCCGGCGACCGAGAAATTGAATATCTGGATCAGACTTATCGACTCCGACCCTCGTCGCCCGAAGCCTACGCGCCTTCTCGCATCGATATAAGACATATGAAGGTCGGCCGGGGGGCAAGGCTCCTGTCGCCCGCAGCCGCTAATCCGCTTGTCGAATCGATAATTCGGAGATAATCGAATTATCGAAATAATGAAGGTCGCCGCTATGAAGCGTTTGCACATGCACGTCAGCGTGCCCGACCTCGAACAGGCGATCGCTTTCTACGGTACGCTGTTCGATACGCCGCCCATCGTCGTGAAGGACGATTATGCGAAGTGGATGCTCGATGATCCGCGCGTCAATTTCGCCATATCATCGCGCGCCCGCGCGACGGGGATCGATCATGTCGGCATCCAGGTCGATGCGCCTGATGAGCTTGCCGAGCTTGCGGCGCGCCTGAAGGCGGCCGGCAGCCAGACCTTCGATCAGGACGCGACGACCTGTTGCTATGCCAATTCGGACAAGAGCTGGGTGACGGACACGGCAGGCGTGCGCTGGGAAACCTTCTTCACGCGTGGCGAAGCGACATCTTACGGCGAGGATGAGGCTCATCCCGAGCCGGCGTCGATCGCCTCCTGCGCGCCCAGGGCGGCGTGCTGCTGATGCTGCTGCCCGAAGCCGTCGAGGCCTTGTCCGCACTGGCCCATGGGCATCGGTTGGCCGTTTTCCGGTTGCTGGTGCGGGCCGGCGAGGATGGCGTGCCGGCGGGTGAGATCGCCCGCGAAGTGGGGGTACGACCCAGCACATTGTCCACGCATCTGACCATCCTCGGCCATGCAGGGCTGATCCGGTCGCGTCGCGAGGGCAGATCCGTCATCTACTCCGCCGATTATGAGGGGATGCGCGGCCTTCTGGGTTTCCTCATATCCGATTGCTGCGGCGGCCAGCCGGAGATTTGCGCGCCGTTGACCTATCAGGCCGCCTGTTGCCCGGGGAGCGCCAAGGCATGACCGTCTTCGAGCGCTATCTGTCGCTCTGGGTCGCGCTGTGCATCGTCGTCGGGATCGCCGCCGGCCATTTCATGCCGGGCGTCTTTGCGGCGATCGGCTCGGCCGAGATCGTCAGCGTCAACATGCCTGTCGCCATGCTGGTATGGCTGATGATCGTCCCGATGCTGCTGAAGATCGACTTCGGCGCGCTTGGCAAGGTGCGTCGATACTGGCGCGGCGTCGGCGTCACGCTTTTCGTCAACTGGGCGGTGAAGCCTTTTTCGATGGCGTTGCTCGGCGCGCTTTTCATCGGTTGGCTGTTCGCCCCCCTGCTGCCGACAGGGCAATCCTCCTCCTATGTGGCGGGCCTGATCCTGCTGGCCGCGGCACCGTGCACCGCGATGGTCTTCGTCTGGTCGAATCTCTGCGACGGGGAGCCGGCCTATACTCTCAGCCAGGTCGCGCTCAACGATGCGCTGATGGTCGTCCTGTTCGCGCCCTTGGTCGGCCTGCTGCTCGGCGTCGCGTCGATCACCGTGCCATGGGATACACTGCTGCTCTCGGTCGTGCTCTACATCGTCGTGCCTGTGGTCATCGCGCAGCTTGCGCGGCGCTTTCTCCTGGCAAAGGGCGGTCAGCCCGCGCTGGATCGGCTGCTGGCCCGGCTCGGCCCGGTGTCGCTGATCGCGCTGCTGGCGACGCTGGTGCTGCTGTTCGGTTTCCAGGGCAGACAGATCGTCGCGCAGCCGCTGGTCATCGCGCTGCTCGCCATTCCCATCCTGATCCAGGTCTATCTGAATGCCGGCCTGGCCTATATGCTCAATCGCGCGGCGGGTGAGGCGCACTGCGTGGCGGGGCCGTCGGCGCTGATCGGGGCAAGCAATTTCTTCGAGCTCGCGGTCGCGACGGCGATCGGGCTGTTTGGGCTTCAGTCGGGCGCCGCGCTCGCCACCGTTGTGGGCGTGCTGATCGAGGTGCCGGTCATGCTGTCGGTTGTCGCCATCGTGAACCGCTCGCGCGGCTGGTATGAACGCGGGGCGGCCGTCGCCCGCGCCAAGAAGGCGGCGCAGGCATGACCGGTCCTTTTCCTGTCACCATCTATCACAACCCGGACTGCGGCACCTCGCGCAACGCGCTGGCGATGATCGAGGCGGCCGGATACGCGCCGACGATTGTCGACTATCGCGTCGCGGGCTGGACGCGCCCGCTCCTCGAGCAGCTTTTTGCGGCGATGAGCGCCGCCGCCCGCGATCTGCTGCGCGAAAAGGGGACGCCCGCCGCCGCGCTCGGATTGCTGGGGCCGGACGTTGCCGACGAGGCGATCCTCGCGGCAATGCTGGATCACCCGATCCTCGTGAACCGCCCGATCGTCGTGACGCCCCGGGGCACGCAGCTCTGCCGCCCTTCGGAATCGGTTCTGGACCTGCTCGAAAACCGGTCGGACAGCTTCACCAAGGAAGACGGCGAAATCATCCGCTCCTGACGCGCGCCGGCTTGAACCGTCACGCCGGAGGCGGCTGCCGGACCCGGCCTATTTCTTGACGCGCGTACCGGGCTTGCGGCCAAGGCCGATCTTCTTGGCGAGGGTGCGGCGACGCTCCGCATAGTTGGGCGCAACCATCGGATAATCGGCCGGTAGGTTCCACTTGGCGCGATATTGGTCGGGCGTCATCTTATAGTTGGTCATCAGATAGCGCTTGAGCATTTTCAGCTTCTTGCCGTCTTCGAGGCAGACGAGATAATCGGGCTTGATCGAAGCACGCACCGATACTGCGGGCTCCTGCTTCACATCCTCGATCTTGGGTTCTTCGCCAAGCGTCGCCAGCGTTGCATGAACGCTCTGGATCAAGGTCGGCACATCCGACACCGCGACATTGTTGTTGCTCACATGCGCCGCAACGATGTCGGCGGTCAGGGTCATCAGGACTTCGGTGTCGGCCATGATCTACTCCATTTTGGATCGATCTCTTGGCAGAGATATTGAAGGAGGACAATCGTGGAGTGTTGGCTTCGACGTCGATGACGGAAATGAGGATCGAGGCCGTTCATTATTATGCGATGAAGGATCCAGGTCAGGCTCCGCGCAGGCCCGATTTTCCGATGAGCCCGGTTCGGAGACAATGACAGCTCCCTCGCACCAGACTGGTCGACGATCGCAAAAATGGCGGAGGAAATGGCGCACCCGACAGGATTCGAACCTGTGGCCTCTGCCTTCGGAGCTAGAACTACACCACTACGAAGGTCTTACCAACCCAACGCTAGAGCACGCTAACATACTGTTTTAACAGTAGTTTCTTGACTTTCAGGGTTCTCTGCGCTACGCCAATGACACCCACAGTTTTCGATTCAGTGGTGAGTTTTTGGTGAGTTTTTTGAACCCGCGCTAGCGAGGTGCTTATGTCGAAACTTACGAAAACCGTCGTGGACAAGTCCGAGCCACGCGACAAGCAATATACCGTCTGGTGCGGCGAACTGAAGGGCTTCGGCATTTTCGTCCTACCGTCCGGCACCCGGACCTACTTCGTCGATTACCGAAACGCCAACAATGTGCGACGCCGGATGAAGCTGGGCCGGCACGGCCAGATCACCGCCGAGCAGGCGCGCACGTTGGCAATTCAAGCCCTGGCCGAAGTCTCAAAGGGCAACGATCCGCTCGAAAATCGAAATAGCGCGCGCAAGGCGATTTCGGTGAAGGAGCTTTGCGAGCTTTATATCGCGGAACTCGAAGCCGGCCGCATCCTCGGGAAGGGCGGTCGGCCGAAGAAGGCCAGCACCAAGATCACCGACCTTGGCCGGATCAACCGCCACATCATCCCGCTTCTGGGCAAGAAGCGCGTCACGCACGTCACCAAGGCGGACGTGACGGCCATGATGAAGGACATCATGGCGGGCAAGACGCGCGGGGTTCACAAGACAGAGAAGCTGCGTGGCAAGTCGATCGTTCGCGGCGGCATCGGCGTCGCCAGCCGCACTGTTGGCCTCCTGGGCGGCATCTTCACCTATGCGCGGGACGAGCTGGGCATAATTGACGTGAACCCGGCGCATGGCGTCCGCAAGCCGAAGGATGCCGTGCGCTCGCGCCGCTTGAACGAGGACGAGTATCGCACGCTCGGTCTCATCCTCACCAAGGCTGCCGAAGACGAACGCTACACTCGCACGGTTGAGATGATCCGACAGATCGCCATGTCGGGTTGCCGTCGCAGCGAGATCATCAAGCTGCGCAAGGACGAACTCGATACTGCGGGAAGCTGCTTCAGGTTCGAGGATACGAAGGAGGGCCAATCCGTCCGGCCGATGGGTTTGCCTGTGCTGGAGTATTTCGACGAACGGGATATGGGCGGCGACAGCCCCTATGTGTTTCCCGGCACGCGAAACGGCGACAAGCCGTTCGGCAGCTTTCCCCGGCATTGGGCGAAGATCTTCGAGGGATCGGAACTGGCGGACCTTACCGCCCATGTGCTGCGTCACAGCTTCGCCAGCATGGCGAATGATCTGGGCTTCACCGAGATCACCATCGCGGCGCTGCTCGGCCATGCGTCGGGGTCGATTACAAGCAGGTATGTCCATACGCTCGATGCGGCGCTCGTCATGGCGGCCGATACGGTCTCAGGATATATCGACGCGCTGCTCAGCGGAGCGCAGCTATCACACACGCATTACGCGCTCGATCGCAGCTCCAGGAAGGCCGCACTGGTTCGTTTCCTGACACCTCGGCCCGTTGCGGAGTCACAGGGCGAGGAGGTGGAACGTCTTGCGGCATAACGCACACGCGGAGGGTTGAGCGGGTATCCGGTCGTCTCTCCACGTCCGCTGCGGGATCAATGGAAGTTCCTGGACTTCAGCTTGAGTCCGCTTTCATGCCGTTCTGCTTCGCCTGCGCTGACCATCAATGGTCGGCGCTCGCGCGGGTCATCGGTGATGCCGAACCGTGCGCCGTCGCCGCGATCATCCGGTTTCGGAAACTCGCGTTCGCCGAGGCTCGACAATAGCGGCGTCAGATCGAATAGCCGCGCGCAGATCAGGTGAATGACATCGCCCTCACGCTGGACCCGGCCCTGGATGCCGAGCAATGAGGCGGTCAGCACGATGCGGCGTTGCTTCTCGTAGAGGTCCGGCCAGACGACGAGATTGGCGATGCCGCTTTCATCCTCGATGGTGATGAAGGTGACGTTCTTCGCGCTCCCCGGCCGCTGGCGGACCAGCACCAGGCCGGCGGTGCGAACGGAGCGGCCGTCACGCAAGCCATTGGCGGCGGCGCAGGTAACGAAGCGGTCGCGCTCCAACTCATCGCGCAGGAAGGCGACCGGATGGCGGCGCAGGGTCAGGCCGGTATGGCGATAGTCCTCGGCCACTTCGCGGCCCGCCGTCATGGCCTTCAGCCGCACGGCTTCCTCGGCGATTTCCGGTGCGGGCCTGCCGTCGTCACGAGCCGCCGCCGCGAACAGCGGAAGCGGCTCGTCGCGCAAGGCCTTGATCGCCCAGAGCGCCTCGCGCCGCGCCAGGCCGAAGGCGGGCTGGAAGGCATCGGCTTCGGCGAGCCGCACCAACGCGGCCGCAGGCACTCCAGCACGTCGCCATACATCGTCGACATCAGCGAAGGGGCGCTCGGCCCGTGCTGCGACGATCGCGGCGGCCTGGTCGTTGGCGAGCCCCGACACGCGGTTGAACCCGAGCCGGACGGCGAGCCGATCGTCCGCCGGCTCCAACGTGCAGTCCCAGCGCGAGGCGTTGACGCAAACCGGCCGGACCTCGACGCCATGCTCGCGGGCATCGCGGACGATCTGCGCCGGCGCGTAGAAGCCCATCGGCTGACTGTTCAGCAGCGCGGCGCAGAATATCTCGGGGTGCCAGCATTTGAGCCAGCTTGAGGCGTAGGCGATCAGCGCGAAGCTGGCGGCGTGCGACTCTGGAAAGCCGTAGGAGCCGAAGCCTTCGAGTTGGCTCACCGTCCTGTCGGCGAACTCCTCGGTATAGCCGCGTTCGATCATGCCGCCCATCAGCCGCTCGCGGAAATTGACCACGCCGCCGGTATGTTTGAACGTTGCCATTGCGCGGCGGAGCTGGTCGGCCTCGCTCGCCGAAAAGCCGGCGCAGACCATCGCAACCTGCATCGCCTGCTCCTGAAATAGCGGCACGCCGAGCGTCTTGCCCAACACGCGCTCCAGTTCGGGGGTCGGGTAATCGACCTGCTCCAGCCCTTCGCGGCGACGCAGATAGGGATGCACCATGTCCCCTTGGATCGGCCCCGGTCGGACAATCGCCACCTGGATGACGAGATCGTAATAGGTGCGCGGTTTCATGCGCGGGAGCATCGCCATCTGCGCCCGGCTCTCGATCTGGAACGTCCCCAACGTGTCCGCCTTGCGGATCATCGCGTAGGTGCGGGGGTCTTCTGCTGGGACCGACGCGAGATCGAGATCCACGCCCTTATGCTCGCGCAGCAGGTCGAAGCCGCGGCGCATACAGGACAGCATCCCCAGCGCCAGCACATCGACCTTCATCATCGCCAGGGCATCGACATCATCCTTGTCCCACTCGATGACCTGGCGATCTTCCATCGCTGCCGGCTCGATCGGGACAAGTTCGTCCAGGCGATCCTCGGTCAGCACGAAGCCGCCCGGATGCTGCGAGAGATGACGCGGTGTGCCGATGAGCTGGCGGGCGAGATCAAGCGTGAGGCGTAGCCGGCGGTCGTCGAGATTGAGGTTCAGTTCCTCGGCGTGCTTCGGCTCCGCGCCTTCCGTCGACCAGCCCCATATCTGCGAGGACAAGAGGCCGATCACATCTTCGGGCAGCCCCATCGCCTTGCCGACATCGCGCAGCGCGCCCTTGGCGCGATAGCGGATGACGGTCGAACACAACGCGGCGCGGTGCCGGCCGTAGGTTTCATAGACCCATTGGATCACTTCTTCCCGGCGCTGGTGCTCGAAATCGACGTCGATGTCCGGGGGCTCGCGCCGCTCCTGGCTGACGAAACGCTCGAACAGCAGGCTATTCCGGCTCGGGTCGATCGAGGTAACGCCGAGCACGTAGCAGACCGCCGAGTTTGCGGCCGAGCCGCGTCCCTGACAGAGGATGTCCTGCGAGCGGGCGAACCGCACGATGGCGTCGACCGTCAGAAAATAGGGCGCGTAGTCCAGGCTTTCGATCAGCCCCAGCTCGTGGCGCAGCGTGGCGGCCACTTCGTCGGGAACGCCTTCGGGATAGCGCGCCGATGCGCCTTCCCATGTGCGTTTTTCGAGCGTCGCCTGCGCGGTCAGCCCGTCGTCGACCACTTCATGCGGATATTGGTAGGCCAGCTCATCGAGGCGGAAGCGGCAACGCTCGGCCAGGTCGGCGGAGCGCGCCACCGCCTCGGGCCAGAGGCGGAACAGCCGCGCCATCTCGTCGGGAGGTTTGAGATAGCGGTCGGCATGGCGGTTCTTGGCGAAGCCGGCATCGTCGATGGTGACGCCTTCCCGGATGCAGGTCATCACGTCCTGAAGCATCCTGCGCTCGGGTGCATGGAAAAGAACGTCATTGGTGGCGACGGTCGGCACGCCCGCCTGCGCCGCCATGTTGACCAGTTCATGCAGGCGCAGGAAATCGCGCGGCCGCCGCCGCAGGGTCAGCGCCATATAGGCCCGGCTGGGAAATCCATCGGCGAGCCGCCGCAGGCGCAGCGCGGTGATGTCGTCGGCCGCATCGGGCGCGAGCGTGGCGATCAGCCCTTCGCCCCATTCAGCGAGATCGCCCCAATGCAGTTCGCACTTGCCCTTTCCGGCCCGGCCCTTGCCGATCGACAGCATCCGGCAGAGCCGCGCATAGGCCGAGCGGTCGGTCGGATAGACGGTCACGTCCGTTCCGTCGGCAAGGACCAGTCGGCATCCGACGATCAGGCGCACGCCGGTCGCCTTGGCGGCTTCGTGGGCGCGGACAATGCCGGCGAGACTGTTGCGGTCGGTGATCGCCAGCGCCTCGATCCCGAGCATCGCGGCGCTGGCGAACAATTCCTCGGCGCTGCTGGCCCCGCGCAGGAACGAGAAATGCGACGCGCATTGCAGCTCGGCGTAGCGGGTCATGCGAAGATCCCGTGCAGATACCAGCGATGATCGCCGGTGTTTGGGTCTTCGCCATCGCCTCGCCGGAACAGCCAGAAGCGTTCGCCGGCTTCGTCCTCGACCTGGAAATAGTCGCGCACCGCCTCCAGTTCGCCGTCGCGCACCCACCATTCGCCGAAGATGCGTTCCGGCCCATCGGCCCGCTTCACCCGATGGCGAATCCCGCCCCAGGTGAAGCTGACTGGCGGATGGTCGGGCAACAGCGCCATCGCCTCGACTGGCGCAGGCGGGCAGATCAGGCGCGATGGCCGCGGCCAGTCGGCGGGCCAGGTGACGCCCGCGGGTTCCGCCAGAGGCTCGATCCTTCGCACATTGCGTTCGGGAACTTCGCTCTGCGTCGGGGCGCAGCGATAGAGCGTCCCATGCGCCATACGGTTGGCGAGCGTGTCGACCAGATCGGACAAGTCCGGCGTGGCCGGCTCGATCAGGCTTGAGGCGTTGGCGCGATAATGGAGCGGTTCGGCGATCGTCGCCGTCAGCGTCATCAGCTCGATTCCGAAGCCCGGCGCCACGGTCTCGATCTTGTCGCCGAGCAGGCGGGTCATGCGTTTGGCGTCGCGCAAAGGTTTGGCGGTGCCGGCGCGGATCGCCTCGATGCGGTTATCGACGCGGTGGAACAGCAGATCGAGCCGCCGCGCCCCCAGGCCCTGCCGCTCCAGCGCCTCGCAAAGCTGTAGAGCGAGCTTGGCCGTGTAACGCGCCAGTGTTTCCGGGGCCGCGATCGGTTCGGCGAAGGCGCGGCGCACCCGGATGAGTTCGGGCGCTTCGACCAGCTCGAAGGGTTCGGACGCGCGGCCCATTGCCTGGTCGAGCCTGCGCGAGACTTCAGGGCCGAAGCGCAAGGCCAGCGGCGCGCGCGGCAGCGCCGCCAGTTCGCCAACCGTATCGACGCCCAGCCGGCGCAGACTCTCGATTGCCGCCGCATCAAGCCTCAGCGCGGCGATCGGCAGGGGCGCAAGGCTGATTTCGAGATCACGCGGCGGAACGATCAAGGCTGGCGCTGGGCCGAACCGCGCGAGAGCGTGGGCCGCGCCGTAGGTTGGCGCGATGGCGATCCGCGCGGCAACGCCGCTATCGGCCAGGCGCCGCGACAAGTCCGCGATGAATGCCGCTTCGCCGCCCAGCAGATGCGAGGCGCCCGCCATGTCGAGATGCAGGCCGTCAGGCGGGTCGGCGGCGACGACAGGCGAATACCGCCGCAGCGCCCACACGGCGAGACGTTCGAGCGCGGCCCCATCCCCGGCAGGATCGGCGTCGCGGACTTCCAGACCGGCGATGAGGGCCTGCGCCTTGGCGACGGCCATGCCGGGATGGACTCCCAGCGCCAGAGCGGCCGGGCTCGCAGCCGTCACCGCCCGCCGTCTTCCTTCACGGCCAACCAGGACGAGCGGGGTTTCAGGCGGTGGCGCCGACGCGCCGAGGCTCCGCCGGAGCCTGTCCGTGGGCCAGGTCGGCAGGTAGAGCGAGACGGCCCTGGTCATCGCAGGCGTCCAACTCGAAATCGGCGCATTCCCCGGCACGCGCGCGGATCAGCTCGATCAGCCAGCGAGCCCGGCCGACGCCGGGGACCGGCAAGGGCGCGGACGGGAGCGCGGTGACGCGCCAGCGCGTGGCGCTCGCCGTCGGTTGCCCAAAATCCGCCGCCTCCGTCATGCGCCGCCAACGCCTTATCGCAAGCGCGATGGTGCCGGTCTCTTCGGCACAGAGCTGAAGGCGGCGCGAGGCGACCATCGGCAGGCGTGCGAGTTCGCCGACGACGGCCGCGAGGTCGCCATGTCGCAAGCCCTCCTCCATGCAGGCCAGCACCGCCTTTTCGTCGCCCACCTCGGCGTAGATCACCCGATCCGGATGCAGGCCGGCCTGGGCCAGCGCCGGGGCAAACAGATCTCGGCGCGTCACGCACCACAACACCTGGCCGGATGTGCGCGCGGCGATCCCGGCGGCAAACAGGGCCGCCGCCGCCCCATGCACCGCGCCGTTGCCGCCACCGGCGACCTCGTGCAGCGCACCCAGCGCCAAGCCGCCGCCCGGAATCTTCCGATCGACCGACTCCAGGCCGAATGGCAGCACGCCGCGATGGCGCCAGCCGGCCGATTCGAGCCGGGCGATCTGCTCGCGAAGCGCGGAAATCTGCGGGTTTACGGACGAGGACATGCACTCCAGAACACTCGTGAACGGCTAAATGTTCTTAGAATGTTCTCATCATGCCAGAGAGTCAACGAGACTCATCAGCGGCGTTCCGCGCATCTCGGAACTTCCTCGACCAGGTAACCCGGCTCGCCTGTCAGGCAGGCCCAGCGGACCGCTGAATTGTACCGCTAACGCCCAATTGCGAATTACGGTCGTATTCTGATGGCGCAGCAGTCGTCATCTTCGGGCTATAATCAATGCTTCCTGAACCCAGATATGATTTTACTAAGACATATCGCGCGGGCTTAGGTGAGACTCTGCAAAACGCCGAGGGCGGGGACAGTAGTTGAGATAACGCCCGCAGCAAGAATAACCCAAAGTGTGTCAACGTTCGTCCGTAGGAGGAATGCAAAGCTAGCCAATGCGATTATTATATCGACAGGATTCGTGAGCGCATCTTTAGCGAGAGGGATGGCCGAAGCGACCAGAAGGCCCGCGCTTGCGGTTATGACAGCATCTAAGACTGAGCGTACACGCGGGTTTTTCATCTTTCGTCCAACAAAGTGGGTCATTGGAATGATGAGAAATGCAGGTGTAATCGTTGCCAGCCAGCCAGTGATCGCGCCCGGAATACCAGCGACGAAGTAACCGACGCTGACAAAATATAATCCCACGGGTCCTGGCATGCTCCGCGTAATCATGAGCGCTTCGTTCAACTGCGCGGTAGTGAGGACGTGGCTATGAGTGACTAGGCTATCTTGGATTACTGGCAATGACGCCAGTCCAGAAAAAGCTGTCAAGGACCCGCGCAGGAACACAATATAGAGTTCAAATAAGTTCATCGGCGTCCCGTGGAGCGGCTGCGCCTGCCAGTGCGGCTAGCAATAGAACATCGAAAGCGGGTACGCTAAAAAAGGTGTAAAGCACGAAGGCTGTAATCGCGACGATGACAACGCGAGGCTTAGCCCGACCATGTAATTGGGAATGGGCGATCTCCCAACCGGCTTTGACGGTGATTGAAACTGCGGCGGCGATAGCGCCGTGGATGGCGGGTTGCGCCCAAGGGTTGTGCTGCAAATCACGGAACAATGCCGTCGCGGCGAAGATTATTAGGCTGCAGGGAATGGAGCCCGCCAACAATGCGGTTACGGCACCGAGAATGCCGCGCAATGTCCAGCCCACGCCCGTTCCGAAAGCAAAGAGGTTTGTACCGGGCGCGAGCCGAGCCAGGATGAAAATAAGATTAAACTCGTCATTGGTGAGCCAATGACGCTTATGGAATATCTCCCGGTACATGACCGCCACGCCGGCGCTTCCGCCACCTAACGCGAAATTGCCGTACCGAACAGAAACGTAAGCGATCTCCGCTAAGGAAGGTGGCTTAGAAGATGGGGATTCGAGATTTTCCATTCGTACCCCTTCTGGAGATCACCATGTAACCGCCGACGTGGGCTTTTTAGGGTGCGATGCAGCCGTAAGCGGTTGTGCCGAACTTAGCTCCTTATATGCCTGGCGTTGCAACTCTGCTTCACTGTGCAGCCACTCGCGGAACGCCAATAATGCTGGATCCTTCTTACGCACCGGCCGATAGGCCAAATACCAGTCTTCATATTTGCGCTCGGTGATGGGAAAGGGAGAAACTAGGCGGCCTGCCGCCAGCGCGTCACTGACGTAGGGGAGTTGTGCGACGGCGATTCCTACTCCATCAAGAACGGCTTGAATTGCCATTGCGGAACTCTCGAACAACACCTCATTGGCAGGCTGGATCGACGCATGCAGGCCTGCCGCTTCGAACCACCAGGTCCATTGTTCACGCAAATGAGCAACGACGATTAAGGTGGCACTGCTGAGATCGCGAGGGTGCCGCAAGTCTGCCGCTAATGCTGGCGTGCAGACTGGTATCAGTGTTGACGCGAAGATTTCCTCGGCAGCATAGCCAGGCCAGTCGCCAGTGCCGCGCCGCACGGTGCATGTCCAATCGTCGCGCATCGGATGCATTGCACCGCCGGTAGAGACTCGCACCTCGACATCGGGATGGTTGCGATTGAAGTTCGTCAACCGCGGAATAAGCCAGTGCAAAGCAAGGGCCGGGGAAACTCCTACGGTGAGCACCGGCCCTGCCTGCATCATGGTCACCTGCTCGGTGAGTCGCGAGATTGCATCGAAGGCGTCTGTAAGGCCTGGCTGGAAAGCCCGACCTCGTTCGGTAAATTCGAGCTTGTTGGGACGACGATGGAAGAGCCCGAACCCGAGATGATCTTCCAGAAGTCGCACCATATGGCTCACGGCCGTTGACGTGACATTCAATTCCTCTGCTGCCGCCTTGAAGCTGCCATGCCGTCCAGCCGCTTCGAAGGCGCGCAAACCGTTCAAAGAGGGTAGTTGGCGACGCATGACAACCCCTAATATATGTTGGGCTAACCGTGAGAAATTTGCGTTTGCTGCCCACGTTCATCGGAGTAATCTTAGGCCCAGAGGCGGAGGATTTCTATGCGTAAATTCGCTCCCGGTATCAAAATCGCGATCGGCTTGTTTGCAGCCGCAATCATAGTGGTGGCCATTGCAAGCCTGGTCCCACGAGGGCCTATGCACCACGGGTGGGACTGGCCTTGGCACGATTGGTGGCATTCTCAGACCGGCAGCGCAGTTGGCCTCAGCGGTTCGGTTGGACGATGAGCCAAATCCAAATGCTGGGATGGTCGGATGGTCAGATAGTTATGGACACCGCGAGGATACGATCCGCGTGACTACTCGCAGTTCGGCCAACCATCAGTGCAACGATCAACGATAAGCCTGCTCAATACAGTGCTTCACCAAGACAGCGTCCGGGAAACCGTCAGATGATGAAGATATCGAATCCCATAAGGATCGGCGCCGCGGCGATCGGAGTCCTGTGCCTGCTTCAGGCAGGTCCGGCTGTGAGCCAAGAAAAGCATGGCGTGATACCGCATGCTCCGCTGCTGAAGACCGTATTACCCGGCACAAAAAATTTGGAGGTCGCAGTCTACGAGACGGAATACGCTCCTGGTGGGATCAACCCCCGACATCTCCATCCGGCCGCGATCACATTCTATGTCGTGTCAGGGACGGGTGTTTGGCAGGAGGAGGGGAGGCCCGCGGTAACGCTGCGCGCGGGCGACAGCTTGTATGTTCCTGCCGGCACGATCCATTCTCACTGGAATCCCAGCGCAACGAAGCCTCTACGGTTCCTGGAGTTCATCGTAGCCGAGAAAGGGAAAGGGCGCTCTATTCCGGATCCCATAAAAAAGTGAGATTCCATGGGCTCCAAGGGAGCGACTGCATGACCGCAGGCCTCCCCGCACTTCTCGCTCTCGCCGGGTGCAGCCTGGCGCCGGCCTATCACCGGCCTGATCCGGCCATCCCGCCATCGTGGTCGGCTGGCGCACCAGACCTGCGAGCCGACGAAGCAGCGCTGCCGGCGGTCAGCTACCGCGAAATATTCCGCGATCCGCATCTGCTAGCGATCATCGGCCAGGCACTGGCCAACAATCAGGACCTGCGCGTGGCACTCGCAAATGTTGCGGCGGCGCGCGCGCAATCGCGAGTGGCGCAAGCGCAGATACTGCCGCAGCTGGACGTCACCGCCGGTGCCGACGTCCGGCATGGCGAAGCGGGCGGCGCCAGCAACAACCTTCCCGGCAAGAGCTACGCGCTCGACGGCGGTCTCAGCGGCTTCGAAGTGGACCTGTTCGGACGGTTGAGCAACCTGAGCACGGCCGCCTTCAATGAATATCTGGGGACCGAAGCAGCGCTGCGGTCGGCACGGCTGACCTTGGTGGCGCAGGTTGCCGTCACCTACTTGACCCTTGCCGCCGATCGCAGCCTGCTGGCCATCGCGGTTGATACGGAGGACAGTGCGACACGCAGCGTTGAACTCACCCGAGTGCGGTTGGCGGGTGGGCTCGCCCCGCGCACCGATCTGCGTCAGGCCGAGACCATTCTGTCGCAGGCGCAGTCGGACAAGGCGCAACTGACTACGCAGGTCGCGCAGGATCGTGCCGAGCTCGACCTGCTGGTCGGCGCGCCGGTCGCCGACGCGGACCTGCCGGCGGCGATCGAAACGGTCGAGGGGCTGCGGGCAGCGATACCGGCTGGGCTCGATTCGCGAATTCTGCTACGACGGCCCGACGTCGTCCAGGCGGAATATGCGCTGCGCGCCGCCAACGCCCGCATCGGTGCCGCCCGTGCCGCCTTTTTCCCAACCATCTCGCTGACCGCCGTCGCCGGACTAGCAAGCACCGCCTTGTCGGCGCTGTTCACCGGTGGCGCGTTCAATTGGCAGGTCGCCCCGCAAGCAACGCTGCCGATCTTCGACGGCGGTGCCAATCGCGGCAATCTGGCCTTTGCGAAGGCCGAGCGCGACGCGGCGACAGCCAAGTATCAGAAGGCGATCCAGACCGCGTTCAGCGATGTCGCCACCGCCCTCGCACGGCGCGCGACGATCGATGATCAATTGGCCGCCGATACCAGGCTTGAGGCCGCCGCCGCCGACACGCTGACCCTGGTCACCGCGCGTTACCAGCGCGGAATCGACACATACCTTGACCTTCTGGATGCTCAGCGGACGCTGTATCAGGCACGCCGCACCGTCGCCAACACGCGGCTGGTGCGCGCCACCAACCTAGTTGCCGTCTACCGTGCGCTCGGCGGCGACCAGCTTGTCGACACCCTGCCTCCGCCGACCGGCAATGGCGGCTAAGCCGCCTCTCTTTTGGCTGCCCGACTGGCTTCGACACCGATGTCGGGGCGCCGGGCTGAGGCACAGCGGCAATGTCGCAGCCTATGCCGCGTAGCCGCTTCAAAGGCGCGTCATCCTCTCAAAGAGAATAGATGGCAAGTCATTATGACCATAAACTTAGATTGGGCTAACGGTGAGAAATTCGCATTTGTTGCCCAAGATTATTGGGGGCATCTTGTACGGCATAGCGGAGAATTACTATGCGTAAATTTGCTCATGACGTCAAAACGATCATCGGTTTGTTCGTTGCCATAAGCATAGTGGTGGACTCTGGCAACACGGTGGGGCAATAGTGAATCCGCCTGCTAGGCGCCGCCCTATCCGACAACGTCGTATCGTTCTCATTTGCGCGATTACCGCTCTCCTTGCAATTGGGGCGGTCACTTACTGGCATTTGGCGAGTCCCAAGAGCAAGCTCCCCACACACACGCCAGTGCCGGTAAGCACCGCTGTTGCTAGTCGACAGGATGTACCTGTCTATCAAACCGGGCTTGGCATCGTTCAGGCATCTTTGACCGTCGGCATTCGGCCCCAGGTCGATGGGACAATGCAGGACGTGGTATTCGTCGAAGGACAGAATGTAAGAAAAGGCGATGTGCTCGCGAGGATAGACCCACGCCTGTTCAAGGCTGCGCTCGACCAGGCTCTGGCAAAAAAAGCTCAGGATACCGCGCTGCTCGTTTCCGCCAGGAAAGATCTCGAGCGGTATAAGGCATTGGTCCTGTTGGAGGCGATAGCGCGGCAAACCGTCGACCATCAACAGGCGACAGTCGATCAACTGGAAGCATCCATTGCCGCAGACGAAGCCGCGATCGAGACGGCGCGAACGCAACTCTCCTACACGACAATCCGCGCGCCAAACGACGGACGGATTGGTATTCGCTCGGTCGATCCTGGCAACCTGGTGCATGTATCCGACGCACAGCCGATCGCCGTGCTGACGCGGATCAGGCCGTCGGCAGTTCTGTTCAGTTTGCCAGCGCGCTTCCTCGACGACGTTCGTGGCGCTTTGGCCGTCGGTGCGGTTGAAGTGACGGCATTGGACCAGGACAATTTGCGTCCCCTCGGCACCGGAAGGCTCCTCCTCGTGGACGGTACGGTCGATCAGGCCACCGATACCATTCGTCTGAAAGCCATCTTCCCCAATGATGATGAACGGCTCTGGCCTGGTGAGTTCGTCAACGCGCGTTTGTTGCTCAAGACACTCGACAATGTCGTCGTGGTTCCATCGGCTGCGGTCCAACGAGGGCCGAAGGGCTTATTTCTATGGCTCGTGACAGGGCATAACACGGCTGAAACCCGACAGATCAAGACCGGGCCGTCGAGTGGCGATCTGACGGTGATCACGTCGGGTCTTCGCGAGGGTGAGCGTGTTGTGACGGCGGGACAGTTCAAGCTGAAGCGCAATGCGCAGGTACAGATCAGGGCCACGTTATCGATGTCGCCAAGGCCCGAGGGCGTTAGGTGAATCTCTCCGCACCATTCATCGCGCGGCCAGTCGCAACGACATTGCTGATGGCGGCCTTGGCGTTCCTCGGCATTGCCGCATTTCCGCTCCTGCCCGTGGCTCCGCTGCCGCAGGTGGATTTCCCGACCGTTCAAGTCACCGCGACGCTTAGCGGAGCGAGCGCTGAGACGATGGCTTCATCAGTTGCGACGCCGCTGGAGCGCCAACTCGGGCAAATCGCGGGCGTTACCCAGATGACATCGGTTAGCGCTCTGGGCGCGACATCCATCACGGTTCAATTTGATCTCGATCGCAACATCGATTCCGCTGCGCAGGATGTGCAGGCGGCGATCAACGCCGCATCCAAGACCTTGCCGCAATCGATGACGACGCCGCCGACCTATAAGAAGCTGAATCCGGCCGACGCACCCATCCTCGTCCTTTCGGCAAGTTCAGACACCATCCCGCTGACCGGCGTCAATGAATATGCCGACAATTATCTCGCCCAGAAAATCTCCCAAGTCCCCGGCGTGGCCCAGGTTTCGCTCGGCGGCGAGCAGAAGCAGGCGATCCGTATCCAAGTTGATCCAGCCAAGCTCGCCTCGCGCGGATTGACACTCGAGGAAATACGGCCCGTCCTTGCCAGCGCCACGACAGAGAGTGCCAAGGGAGCACTCGACACTGGCAAGCTGAGCTTCACAATTCGCGCAAACGACCAGATCACCGAAGCAAAAAAATTCGATGATGTCGTACTCGCTTACCGTGACGGCGCCCCTGTCAGAGTCAACGACGTCGGTCAGGCAGTTTTCGCCGCATCCGATCGAACCGCGGCGGCCTATGACAATAATAAGCCCGCGATCCTTCTCACGATCTATAAGCAGCCAGGCGCCAACGTCATCGACACCGTTGACCGGATTAAGGCGCAACTGCCCAGCCTCACAGTCGACATCCCACCGGCCATCACGATCCACACCGTTCTGGACCGAACGACCACCATCCGCGCCTCGGTGCACGACGTCGAGTTTACGCTCCTCTTGACCATCGGTCTCGTCGTGATGGTGGTCCTGCTTTTCCTGCGCAATATCTGGGCGACGGTGATCCCGAGCGTCACGATCGTGCTCGCGCTGCTGGGATCGTTCGCAGCCATGTATATGCTTGGCTTCAGTCTCGACAATCTGTCTCTGATGGCCTTGACGATAGCTGTCGGCTTCGTCGTCGATGACGCGATTGTCGTCGTCGAAAATATCTACCGTCATCTCGAAAATGGAGTGCAACCCTTTGAAGCTGCGCTGAAAGGCTCGCGCGAGATCGCATTTACAGTGCTATCCATCAGCTTCTCGTTGGTCGCCGTTTTCATCCCGCTTTTGCTGATGGGTGGAATTGTCGGCCGTTTGTTTCGAGAGTTTGCTCTAACCGTGACGGCGGCGATCGCAGTCTCAGCGCTGGTGTCGCTCACGCTCGCGCCGATGCTCTGCTCGCGCTTCATGCGCCGGGAGGAGCCCGCGGGTCACGGCCGCGTCTACCGCGCTCTCGAAGCGTTCTTCAACACGATGCTGTCCGGCTATCAACGCACGCTTGACATTGTGCTGCGCCATCAGGCGGCCACCCTGGGCGTGTTCTTCCTGACGGTGATGCTGGCCGTGGTCATGGCCATCCAGATACCCAAAGGCTTTTTTCCAATTCAGGACACCGGCCTGATCGGCGGCTTGGCGGAGGCCGCTCAGGAGGTGTCGCCCGAGGAGATGAAGCGTCTCCAACGCCTGCTCGGCGATGTCATTCTCAAGGACCCTGGTGTCGAGGGAGTTGCCTCATGGACAGGGAGCACCGGTGGCAACGGCAATGCGCAGACTGCGAATACCGCTCGCTTTTATATCGTTCTCAAGCCGCGCGATGAGCGCACGAAAACAGCATCCCAGATTATCGATCGTTTGAGACCGCAAATTGCAAAAGTCCAGGGCGTCAAGCTCTCCATGTCAGCGACACAGGACATCACCGTAGGCGGCCGCTCTTCGCGCGGCAGTTTTCAATATACCTTGCGGAGCGCCGATAACATCGAGTTGACTACGTGGACGCAGAAGATGCTCGAGAAAATGCGCGAACTGCCGGAACTCGCGGACGTTGCCACTGACCTTCTCGCTGAAGCGCCACTGCTCACCGTGGACATCAATCGGGACCAGGCCTCGCGCTTTGGGATTTCGGCACAAATGATCGACGATACGCTCAACGATGCCTACGGACAGCGACAGGTCACGCAATATTTCACTCAACTCAGTACATATCCGATCATTCTCGAGGCGACGCCGTCACTGCAGCGCACGCTTGCATCGCTTGATCGGCTCTATGTGCGGTCTCCGCTGACGGGCACTCCGGTAGCGCTTTCCGCGCTTGTGAAAGTGGATACCTCCCACATTGGCTCATTATCGGTAACGCATCAGGGCCAATTTCCGGCTGTTACCCTGTCGTTCAATCTTCGGCCTGGTGTTGCGTTAGGGGAGGCTGTCACCGCCATCAACCGTGCCGCAGATGAGATTAACATGCCGGGGACAGTGACCGGCGCGTTCCAGGGTAATGCGGAGGCGTTCCAGGCATCTCTGTCGACGATGCCCGTGCTTATTATCGCCGCGCTCGTCGTAATCTATATCATTCTCGGCATCTTATATGAGAGCTTCATTCATCCGTTGACCATCCTGTCCACATTGCCGTCGGCCGGCGTCGGGGCGCTGCTTGCGCTGTGGATGGGAAATATGGATCTTTCGGTGATCGGCATCATCGCGATCATCCTATTGATCGGCATCGTCAAGAAAAATGGCATTATGCTGGTCGATTTTGCCATCGTCGCCGAGCGAGACCGGCATCTTACGCCAGCCCAAGCCATTCGCGAGGCGTGTCTCTTGCGTTTCCGCCCTATCCTGATGACGACGGGGGCGGCATTGATGGCTGGCATTCCGCTCGCGCTCGGCACCGGCACTGGTTCGGAGCTGCGTCAACCGCTCGGCTATGCGATAATCGGCGGACTTGTGTTTAGTCAGTTGCTCACGCTCTACACGACGCCGGTAATCTATCTTTATCTCGGCCGGTTCCAAATATGGATAAAGAAAAGTGACTAAATTTACTTATTCCGCTCAACATAAGGCAACTTTAAAAATAAGCCATAGTTCCGCGATTTATTACGTATAATTATAGGAAAATATTTGACTGAACTTCGTCAACTTCGCTATTTGATCGCAGCGGATGAGGCAGGTAGCTTCAGCCGAGCGGCCCGCAATCTGAACATCAAGCAAGCCACACTCAGCCGACACATCCTGCAAATCGAGAAGCGCCTAGGCATGGTGCTCTTCAACCGCATGACGCGCGGCGCTACGCTGACGCCGAACGGTATGATCTATCTGCGCACGGCACAGCGCATCGTAAGGGAGTTCGAGGAACTAAACGCTTGGGTCCGCGCCACGAACGACGGTCATGTCGGCAATCTCGGTATCGGCTTCTACACCTCTTTCTCCGCTGGCAATTTGCGCGCGACCGTGACCGAGTTCGGCGAACGCTATCCCGATGTCAGGGTGCGCGGGTTCGAACGAGACCGCGATATGCTGCTGGCCGGCATAGAGAACGGCCTGCTCGACATCGCGATCATGATTGGCGAAGCGCCTTACCGGGGACTGATGAGCCGCCCATTCTGGAGCGAGCGTATATTGGTGGCGATGCCGGAAGGCCATCCGCTGGCCGAACGCGAACGCATCCACTGGACCGACCTGACCCGCGAACGCTTCCTGTTGACCGAACGAGATCCCGGCCCAGAGACGCGCAACATGCTTTTGGGCAAGCTCGGGATGCCCGGCTACACGCCCGAGATCGACATGAACGACGTTAGCCGTGAAACGGTGCTGAGCGCCATCGCGCCGGGCGGGCACATGTCGATCGTTGCGGAATCAGCGCTCGGCATCCAGGTGCCGGGTGTTGTGTTTCGCGAAGTTCACGAGACCAACGGCCACATACGAGTCGGTTTCTCGGGCTACTGGCGCGACGACAATGAGAATGCGGTGTTGCGTCGGTTCCTCGATTTTGTGGCCGTCCGCTATTCGCTACCGCCCTTGTCGGGGTCGCATCCTCCGCCTCAGCAATCAGAATTGGGACCGCCATGACGCAGGGCAAGACACTCATCATCGTGCTGATAGCACTAATCGTCGGATTCGGGGCGGGCATCGTCCTACGGCCGGTGATTATTCCTGTCGGTCAGACAAGGGCCGTCGCCGGCCCACCTCTTGCCGCCCCGGCGCCCCCCGGGGCACGCAGCACGCAATATTTCGCGGCGCATCTAGATGAAGGGCGCCGGATCGTGGCAGGCTGCGCGCAGGGAACGGTGCGCGGCGACGAGTGCGCCAATGCCGAACAGGCCGTCACCGAGGCCGATGGCCGGGATCGCTTCAAGCGTTTCCTGGGCAAGTAGGGCGGACGCTCCCTCACTTCGCCTGGGCGCGATGCCGGCGAAAGGCGCGATCGGTCTCCATGAACCGGGTCAGCATCGGCGCGACCAGCTTGTCGGGTTTGGCCGGCGGTTCCCCGGTCTCGGCGGCGAGTGCGGCGGCATAGGCAACGAGATCGCGATGGACGGCGGCGGGCAGTTCCACCGTGAACTTGACCGGCCGGTCATCGGCCAGCGGCCCCAGCTTCAATTTCGTCATTGTGTGCCTCCAACGGGTTCGAGCACCAGGTCGCGCGTGATGACCACGCGCAACGGATAGCCCGGCCGGATGGTGAGCGTCGGCTGCACGTCCAGTTGTCGCCGCACGATCTGCTGGCCGCTCTGGTTGATGGTGTCCTGGCTTGCCCGGCGCAGGGCGCGGGTGAGATCGTCGTCGCCATCCGCGCCCAGCTCGGCGCCCACGCCGAGCAGCGTCGAGATGGCGGCGGCTTTGAGCATGTTGCCCCAATGCTGGTCCACGCGGTCCTGTAGCCCGGCGAAGCCCGCTGCATCGGCGCCGGGCTGGCGTTCGAGAACGATCGAGCGGCCGTCGGGCATTATCAGCCGGTCCCAGACAAGCAGCACGCGGGTCTGGCCGGCGGCGATGTCGCTGTCATATTCGCCGATCAGCCGCGCGCCTTGGGGGATGAGCAGGATGCGTCCGGTGATGCTGTCATAGACGTTGGCCGTCACCTGGGCGGTGATCTGACCGGGAAGGTCGGAACGGATGCCGGTGATGAGCGCGGCCGGGATGATGCTGCCCGCCTGGATGATGTTGGGCGATGCGGGCGGTGCAAGCCGTTCGACGCTAACCGTGCGCTGGTTGGACGCCTGCGCCATGAAGGCGCGCTTGGCGGGCTGGTCTCCCTGCGCCGCACCGCCAACTTGCGGCGCCGCCGCCTGATCCGGCGCGATCGTGGCAGGCTGCACGGCCGCGCCGGCATTCTGTGCGCTGTGGCCCAGGAACACCGAACTGGTGCGCGCCGCGTCGCGTTCCTGGATGATACGTTGCCGAGCAGCCTCCGCCGCCTGCGCGCGAGGATCGGTCGGCGTGCCGGAGGAACCGATCGCTGACACGGGCACGTTCTCGCCGCGCTGCTGTGCCGAAACGATGGGCCGGCCAAGATCGCCGGGAAGCGGCAGGCCAAGCCGAGGCGCCTGCGTATAGTCTTTCGGCGCTGACGTGATGGCCTCGGCCGTTGCGCGGCCATTGGTGTTGTAGAGTTCCTTGGCCTCGCGATGGCCTGCCGGTTTAAGCGCATAGATCAGCGACCCGCCGATGCAGAGGCCGGTGGTGATGCCAAGGACAGCCAGGGCTTTACGCGACAGGCGCATGACGCGCGGCGTCGGCCCACGAAGCTGAAAGGCTTGCGGATCGGATGCGGGCGCTTGCGGGCTTCCCGTTTCCGGTGCGGGCGTATCGGCGGGATCGCTCACGGCCGCCCCTTTCGTCCGTCGTCGCGCTCGATGCGCACACGCTGTTCGCTGTGCTTGTCGCCCAGGCGCAGCTCGGCGGCCGCGAACAGGCGGTCCACCACCATGTAGCGGCCCTGGACGCGATAGTTGACCAGCTCGGCACTGCCGGCCGCGCCGATCACGAACAGCGGCGGCATCTCGCCCTGCGAGATCCCGGCTGGAAACTCGATATAGACCTGTCGGCCATCGTCGAAGGCGCGCAGCGGCTTCCACGGCGCGCGGTCGCCGTCGATGCGGTAGCGGAAATTGAGCGCGGCGACGTTCACCCCGGTCGCCACAGGCGCGACAGAGACCGCCGCCGCGTTCCGGCCCGCCAACGCAAGCAGCGTATCGTGCGGATAGATCCAGGAGACCGACGCCATGTAGGTAGCGGGCGTGGCGCGCAGTTCCAGATGGTAGGTGCGCCTGTCGCTGTTGATGACGAGGTTGGTCGTGATGTCGGGCCGGGTGGGCTTGACGAGGATATGCACGCGCGCGGTAGGACCGGCGCCGCTTGTCGTATCGCCGATGATCCAGCGCACGGTATCGCCAGCCGCGACCGGGCCTGGCCCGACGAGTTTCTCGCCTTCCTGCAAGGCGATGTCCGTCACCTGGCCGGGCGCGGCATAGACCTGATAGAGCGCGCCGTCGGTCCACGGATATTGCTGGATGGAATTGAGGAAACCGTCGCGCACGGGCTGCATCCGCGCCGCCGCATTGGCCGCGCTGACGCGCTTGCGGGGATCGGCCGGCTCGGTCGTTGGCGTGCTCTGCGCCACCGGCTTCAACTGGCCAGGCAGTGGCAAAGGCTCGGGGATCGTCACCACCTTGACCGGCTTGGGCGGCTCGGGCGCAAGCGTTGCAGCGACCTCGGCCGGCGGATTGTCATAGGAGATGGCGGGTGGATTCGCCGATGTGGTGGCGCACCCGCCGAGCGCCGCGGCGGACGCGAGCAGGACCGCCGAGGCGGCGCGATGGAAAGGCACATGCGTCATTGCGACAGCTCCTTTGACCAGTTGAGGGCGTTGACGAAGACGCCGAGCGGGTTCTTGCGCAGCGCGTCGGGCGTGCGCGGCGGTTGCACGACGATCGTGAGGATGGCCGACCAACGCTCGGTCGCGGCGAGGCTCCCGTCCTGGTAATGGCGTTCGGTCCAGGCGACGCGGAAACTGTCGGGCGAGGCCCGGATGACGCTCGACACGTCCACCGCGACCTGCGCCTTGCCGATCTGCGCGAACGGGTCGTTGGCGCGGGCGTAATCGTTGAGCGCCGCCGCGCCCTTGTCGGTCGTGAAGTCGTAAGCGCGCAACCAGTTCTGCCGCACCACGATCGGATCGTCGGGGATCGAGCGCACCTCCTCGATGAAGCGGGCGAGGTGAAAAGCGATCTGCGGATCGGTTGGATGGTAGCCGGCCTCGGCGGGCGCGACGGCCTGGGCCTGGCCCAGCCGATCGACCTCGACCACCCAGGGAACGATGGTGCCGCGCGCCGACTGCCAGACGAGACCGCCTGCGAGTCCGCCGGCGAGGGCCAGCGCGCCGAAGAAGGCGAGGCGCCAGTTCTTCGCCTGGACGCGGGCGGAGCCGATCCGATCGTCCCACGCCTGCACGGCGCGTTGATAGGGCGTGACGGGTTCGGGCATCTGGCCGTAGCGGATTGTCGGGCGTCGGAACATGGGCTCAGTCCTTCTCCTTGATGTCGGGGCCACCGCCGCCGCCGTGGCTGTCGCCGGCCTTCATCGTGTGGGTGAGAATGGTGGCGCCGTGCGTGACGGACTGCCGGTGCTTCATTGCAGCAGCCCAGGCGGGGGCGCCGGAGGCGCTGGCAGCAGGGACTGAACCGGCCGCGGCGGTGGTGGCAGCGGGTGCAGGGCCGCCGGTGATGGTGCCGCCGGTGGCGGTGAAGCCGCCACGCGCGCCGGAACGGAAGCTGGTCTTCATCGCCGCGCCGCCCTTGGCGGCCGCGTTGCGCAGCGGCGAGAAGACGGCATTGGCCGCGCTTCCCGCCGCGGCCTGACCGGCTGCGGCCATGCCGCCCGCGACGGCGCCGGCGCCGGTCTTGCCGAGGGAGCCGAGGCTGTAGGCGCTCGTAGCACCTCCCGCCATCTGCGCACCGCCGCGCGCGGCGGCGGCGGTCATCCGGCCGGCCGTGCCCATAGCGGAACCGGCGGCGCCCATGCCGAGGCGCGTGAGCGCAGCGCCGCCAACCAAAGCGCCGCCTGCCGCCAGCGCCGTGCCTGCCGCGGCGCCCGCCCCGAGTTGGGGGCCGCCCGAGACGATGCCGTTGGCGATGCCGGGGCCGAAGATAGCGAGGCCGAGCAGCGACAGTGCTGCGAGCGCGATCGCCATGACTTGATTGATGTCCGGCTCGACACCGAGGTTGGCGCTGGTGAACTGATTGAACAGCGTCGTGCCGATGCCGGTGATGACGGCGAGCACCAACACCTTGATGCCGGTCGAGACGACATGGCCCAGCACGCGCTCGGCCATGAACGCGGTCTTGTTGAAGAAGGCGAAGGGAAGCAGGACGAACCCGGCGAGCGTGACCAATTTGAACTCGATCAGCGTGATGAAGACTTGGACGGAGATGATAAAAAACGCCAGCACCACGATCAGCCAGGCGATCAGCAGCACGAGGATCAGCGCGAGGTTGGCGAAGACGGCCCAGAGGCTGGAATACTGGCCTGCCGCGTCGAGCAGCGGCTTGGCCGCCTGAAGGCCGGTGGCGGCGATCGTGCCCGGCTTCATAAAGTCCGCGATCGACATGCCGCCGCCGCTCGCCTGGAGGCCGAGCCCGGCGAAGCTCTCGAAGACGATGGTGGCGAGGTTCTGGAAGTTACCGATGATGAACGCGAAGGTGCCGATGTAGAGCGTCTTCTTGACGAGCCGCTGAAGCACGTCCTCGTCCGCGCCCCAGGCCCAGAACAGGCCGGCGATGGTCAGGTCGATGGCGATGAGCGTGGTCGAGAGAAACGCGACTTCGTGGCCGAGCAACCCGAATCCGCTGTCGATGTAGGTGCTGAAGACCGACAGGAAGGTGTCGATGACGCCGGTGTCGTTCATGGCGCGACGCCTTCGGCATCGGTCGGCATGTTCCCGTCGCTCGGGTGCCCGGGCGCGGGCATGGCCTGGTGAAAGAAACGGCGCCGGTTTGCGGCCCAGGCTGCTTCGCAGCCGCTATCGGGCATGGTGAGCGTGGCGCAGCGATCCAGTTCGCGCGCGAGCCGGTCGTGACCTTCGTCCGCCACTGCGGCTGCCTGTGGCGCGGCTGACGGCTCGCGGTCGTCGGTGGCCGCAAGGATCGCCACCGCCATCATCATGCCGGCCAGCGCCGCCACCCCCGCGATCTTCGCCGTGCGCGACATCGCCCGGCCTCAGTTGCCCATGAAGCGGCGGAACCGCTCACGGCCTTCGGCTTCCTCGGCGGTTTGCCGGGCGGATTGCAGCGCCTGCGCTCGGCCCTGGGCCGCCACGGCGGCGGTGAGGTCGGCGATCTGCTGCGATTGCAGCGCCAGGAGCTGGTTGCCCGCCTGCGTCGCCTGAAGCGCGCCGGTCGCCGACTGGCTGGCCGAGACCAGGCCGTTCATCGTCGTGCGCTCGCCCTCGATATTGCCGACGACGCCGGCCTGGACGCGCATGGCGTCCTCGAACGCGCCGACGCTATCTTCCCAGCGTGCATTGGCGTTGGCGACCATCTGCGCGTGATCGCCGGTCAGCGCCGCGCCCTTGTAGCGGTCGGTGAACGCCTGCTGGACGTTCTGCACGTCGTAAGCGATGCGCTGTGCCTGCCCGAGAAGTTGCTGCGTGCGTTGCACCTGTTGCTGCAACTGCTGGAGCGAGCTGAACGGCAGCGACTCCAGGTTCCGCGCCTGATTGACGAGGCTCGTCGCGGCTTGCTGGATTTGCTGGATCTGGTTGTTGATCTGCTGGAGCGAGCGGGCCGCCGTCAGCACGTTTTGAGCATAATTCGTCGGGTCATAGACGATCCCGCCGAAGCCCAACTGTGCATGGGCCGGCATCGGCGCGATCGCCGGCAGGGTCGCCATCGTAGCGAGAGCGCCGGCCATGAGGGCGCGGCGAATGGCAGGCAGTTTCATGGTTCGATCTCCATATCTGGCGTGAGCGGGAGTTCGGGCTCGCGGTCGGACACAGGGTCCGGCAACAGCTCGACGACCCAGGCGCAGCCGCGATGGCGCAGCCATTCGGCGGCGAAGGCGGGGGCGCCGTGGGTTTCGATGATCTCGGCGATGGCGAGCTGATCGGTCTTGGCCGAGGCGGCGGCGAAGGCCAGCGCGACCTCGCCCAGCCCCAATTCAAACAGCCGGTTGCCGCGCCGCGACTGGCAGTAATAATCGCGCTTGGGCGTCGCCCGGCTGAGGATTTCGATCTGCCGCGCGTTGAGGCCGAACCGCTCGTAGATGGCCGCGATCTGCGGTTCGGCCGCGCGTTCGTTGGGCAGGAATATCCGCGTCGGGCAGGATTCGATGATGGCCGGCGCGATGGCGCTCGTCTCGATGTCGGCGAGGCTCTGCGTGGCGAAGATGACGGAAGCGTTCTTCTTCCTGAGCGTCTTCAGCCATTCGCGGAGCTGCGCGGCGAAGGCCGGGCTGTCGAGCACCAGCCAGCCCTCGTCGATGATGATGAGCGTCGGCGAACCATCCAGCCGGCCTTCGATCCGGTGGAACAGATAGGACAGCACGGCCGCGGCAGACCCGGCGCCGACCAGGCCCTCGGTCTCGAACGCCTGAACCGACGCCTCGCCAAGCCTCTCGGACTCGGCATCGAGCAGCCGGCCCCACGGCCCGCCGATGCAGTAAGAGGCGAGCGCCTGCTTGAGCGTCTGCGATTGTAGCAGGACGGTCAGTCCGGTCAGCGTGCGTTCCGGCATCGGCGCCGACGCCAGCGAGCCGAGCGCAGACCAGATGTGCTCCTTGGCCTGCGGATCGACCGCGACGCCTTCGGATGCGAAGATCGCTGCCAGCCATTCCGCCGCCCAGGCGCGCTCCGCCGGATCGTCGATGCGGGACAGCGGCTGCAACTGGACGCCGCCATCGTCGTCACCGGAAAGACCGCCGCCCAAGTCCTGCCAGTCGCCGCCCATGCCGAGCGCGGCGGCGCGGATGCTGCCCCCGAAATCGAACGCGAAGACCTGGCCGTTCTCGTAGCGGCGAAACTGCATCGCCATCAGCGCGAGCAGCACCGATTTTCCCGCGCCGGTCGGGCCGACGATCAACGTGTGCCCGACATCGCCGACGTGAAGGGAAAACCGGAACGGGGTCGAGCCTTCGGTCTTGCCGTAGAGCAAGGGGGGAGCGCCGAAATGCTCGTCCCGCTCCGGCCCCGCCCATACCGCTGACAGGGGGATCAGGTGGGCGAGATTGAGCGTGGAGATGGGTGGCTGGCGGACATTCGCGTAAACTTGGCCGGGGAGACTCCCCAGCCATGCCTCGATCGCGTTCATGCCCTCGGGGATGACGGCGAAGTCGCGGCCCTGAATGACCTTCTCGACCAGCCGCAGCTTTTCGGCGGCGATGGCCGGGTCGCGGTCCCACACCGTGACCGTCGCGGTGACGTAGGCCATGCCGGCATAGTCCGCGCCCAGCTCTTGCAGGGCGGTGTCGGCGTCGGCCGCCTTGTTCGAGGCATCGCTGTCGAGCAGCGTCGAAGCCTCGTTGGTCATCACCTCTTTCAGGATCGCCGCGATGCTTTTGCGCTTGGCGAACCATTGGCGACGGATGCGCGTCAGCAGCCTGGTCGCATCGGTCTTGTCGAGCATGATCGCGCGGGTGGACCAGCGATACTCGAAGGCCAGGCGGTTCAGCTCGTCGAGCAGGCCGGGAAACGTGAGGCTTGGGAATCCCACGACCGTCAGAGCGCGCAGATGATGATCGCCCAGCTTGGGTTCGAGACCGCCGGTCAGCGGCTCGTCGACCAATAGCGCGTCGAGGTGCATGGGCGTCTCGGGGACGCGCACGCGCTGGCGCCGGGTCGAGATCGTTGAATGAAGGTAGGTCAGGGTCTCGCCATCGTCGAGCCAACGGACCTCGGGGACGAAACCGTCGACCAGACCCAGCACGCGGTCGCTGCGGTCGGCGAAGTTCTTGAGCAACTCCCACGGATCGACCCCGGACGTCGAGCGGCCCTCGTAGAGCCAGCCTTCGGCCCGCGCGGCTTCCTCGGCGGGCGGCATCCACAACAGGGTCAGATAATAGGCGCTCTCGAAGTGGCTGCCCGCTTCGCGGAACTGTTCGCGCCGCTCCATGTCGACGAGCGCCGAGACCGGATCGGGAAACACCGATCCCGGGTAGTTGAGCGCGGGCGTGCGCTGCGCCTCGACGAAGATTGCCCAGCCCGAGCCGAGGCGGCGCAGCGCATTGTTCAGCCGCGCGGTGGTGGCGACCAGCTCGGCCGGCGTCGCGCTGTCGAGATCGGGACCGCGAAAGCGCGCGGTGCGCTGGAACGAGCCGTCCTTGTTGAGCACCACGCCTTCGCCGACGAACGCCGCCCAGGGCAGGAAGTCGGCCAGATGCGCGGCCTTGTTGCGATATTCGCGCAAGGACATCATGGCCGCATCCACGCCGGATAGCGAAGGTGCCGCCGGGCTACGTCCACGAACTGCGGATCGCGCCGCGCGGCCCAGACCGAAATCGCGTGGCCGATCGCCCAGATCACCAGGCCCGCGATCCAGAGGCGAAGGCCGAGGCCGATGGCGCCCGCCAGAGTGCCGTTGACGATGGCGAGCGCACGGGGGGCACCGCCGAGCAGTATCGGCTCGGTGAGCGCCCGGTGGACGGGGGCGAAGAAGCCCGCGATCGAGTTGTCAGCGTCCATCAGATCAGCGCCCCGCCGCCGAACGAAAAGAAGCTGAGGAAGAAGGAGCTGGCCGCGAACGCGATGCTGAGGCCGAAAACGATCTGGATCATGCGCCGCGCGCCGCCCGAGGTGTCGCCGAACGCCAGCGTCAGGCCGGTGACGATGATGATGATGACCGCGACGATCTTCGCCACCGGCCCCTCGATGCTTTCGAGGATGCTTTGCAGCGGCGCTTCCCACGGCATGGAGGAGCCGGAGGCATAGGCAGGAACGGCAGCGGTCAAGGCGACGAAGCTGGCGGTTACGGCGAGCGCGGCGCGGCGTGCGCGGCCCGACAAGGCGTGGATCATGGTGTGTCTCCTTGGGGTGCGGGTGTGAGAGAGGTCAGCCGGTAGTCGCCGGTCGCGGCGTCGAGCCCTTCGACGCGGGCTAGTTCAGCGAGGCGCCGGCCGTGGCCGTCGCGGACCAGGACCGCGATCAGGTCGATGGTCTCGGCCAGCAGCGCTCGCGGAACCGTGACGACGGCCTCCTGGATGAGCTGCTCCATGCGGCGCAGCGCGCCGAGCGCGGTGCCGGCATGGATCGTGCCGATGCCGCCCGGATGGCCGGTGCCCCAGGCTTTGAGGAGATCGAGCGCCTCGGCCCCGCGCACCTCGCCGATGGGAATGCGGTCGGGCCGCAGGCGCAGTGATGAGCGCACGAGATCGGACAGCGAGACGATCCCGTCCTTGGTCCGCATCGCCACGAGATTGGGCGCGGCGCATTGCAGTTCGCGCGTGTCCTCGATCAGAACGATGCGGTCGGTCGTCTTGGCGACTTCGGCCAGAAGCGCGTTGACCAGCGTGGTCTTGCCGCTGCCGGTGCCGCCCGCAACGAGGATGTTGGCGCGACTGTCAACGCCATGCCGCAGCGCCGCCGCTTCCGCGGCCGACATGATCCCGGTCGCCGCATAATCATCGAGCGTGAACACGGCGACGGCCGGCTTACGGATCGCAAACGCCGGGGCGGCGACGACGGGCGGGAGCAGCCCCTCGAACCGCTCGCCGCCTTCGGGCAATTCAGCCGAGACCCGCGGCGAACGCGCGTGAACCTCGGCACCGACATGGTGGGCGACCAGGCGCACGATCCGTTCGCCGTCTGCGGCGGCGAGCATCATGCCGGTATCGGAAATCCCCTCGCCCAGCCGATCGACCCAAAGGCGGCCGTCCGGGTTCAGCATCACTTCGATGACGGCGGCATCATCGAGCCAGGCAGCGATCGACGGCCCGAGCGCGGTGCGCAGCATTCGCGCGCCGCGTGCATTCGCCTCGGATCGGATCGGGTGGATGGACAAGAGATGGCCCCTGAATTGGGCCGGGCGAACCGCCGCCCGACATCAGGGACACATCAAGAAAGGCAGAAGAAATCGGGATTCAACAAAGAAATGCGGTCATCGTAGTCTGGCGCAGAGATACAAGAACTGGCGTAGTTTGCTTATTCTTCCTGGGGCGCAAAGTCCTCGCCGATTTCCTGTCTGACCTTCGGACCCTTGGCGAGTCGGCGGCCCAGCGCCTCGATGAAGGCGTCGTAGCGATCACCGCCCTGACGGCGCAGGACGGCCCGTTCCGCTTCGGGCGGCGGCGGGGTGTTTGACAGCCAGAAGCGGACGAACAGCGCGATCATCTCGACGCCGATCCCGACATCACGCTCAAGCCGGGTCTGGCGGCGGTCGAGCCGGTCAAGCCGCTTGGCAATGGCGGCCTCGCGCTGTTCGTCGGCGTCGGGCGAGAGGAAGGATGCGATGGCGGCCTCGGCGACCAGAGAGCGCGACTTGCCGCGGCGATCCGCGTAGGCGGCGAGCGCCTGCATCACCTCCGGGTCAAGATAGACCGAGAACGGCGTCTTGGTGGTCATAGCTCGATGCCGTCGTCGGGATCGAGCGACGCCTGCTGCGCCATATCCTGCATGTGGCGTCGCACGGTGGCTTGGCGCGCCGTATCGGTATCGGGTTCGTCCAGCTCGAACTCATTGGCGGGCGCCGGGCTTGGGGGCGGCGCGATGTCGACATGGCGCTCGATCTCCGGCTCGCGGCGCAAGTCCGCGTTCGCCGCGTCGTCATCGGCATCGGTCTTTTTCTTGCCGGCCTTCTTCTTCTTCGGCTTCTTCGGCGCTTCGGCGTCAGGCGGATCGGGCATGGGCTGCGCAGCGACCGGCGGCAAGGCGCTCCAGTCGTCGGGTCGCGGTTGCCCAACGCCAACCTTGGGGTCCGGCGGCGACAGCACCCGCTCGGTGAAGCGGCGATCCTTGAAATAGCGAATCTTCTTGGCGCGGATCGGATGCACGCCCGCGACCATGACGATCTCGTCGTCGGGCGGGAGCTGCATCACCTCGCCGGGCGTGAGGAGCTGCCGCGCGGTCTCCGACCGCGAGACCATCAAATGCCCGAGCCAGGGCGACAATCTATGACCGGCATAATTCTTCATCGCCCGCATCTCGGTGGCGGTGCCGAGCGCGTCACTGACCCTTTTCGCCGTCCTTTCATCGTTGGTGGCGAACGAGACGCGCACATGGCAGTTGTCGAGGATCGCGTTGTTGGGGCCGTAAGCCTTCTCGATCTGATTGAGGCTTTGGGCGATGAGGAAGCATTTGATCTTGTAGCCCGCCATGAAGGCGAGCGAGCTTTCAAAGAAATCCAGCCGGCCTTCGGACGGAAACTCGTCGAACATGATGAGCAGCTCGTGGCGCTCGCTTGCGGGCTTCAGATCTTCCGTCAGGCGCCGCCCGATCTGATTGAGCATGAGCCGGATGAGCGGGCGCGTGCGCGAAATGTCGGACGGCGGCACGACCAGGTAGAGCGTGGTGGACCGCGCATCGTCGACCAGATCGGCAATGCGCCAGTCGCAGCGGCGCGTCACCTCGGCGACGACGGGATCGCGATACAATCCCAGGAACGACATGGCGGTCGAAAGCACGCCCGATCGTTCGTTGGCCGACTTGTTCAACAATTCCCTCGCAGCCGAGGCGACGACAGGATGGACGCCGGCCTCGCCCAGATGCGGGGTGGTCATCATCGCGCGCAGAGTGGATTCGATCGGCTGGCGCGGGTCGGACAGGAAGGCGGCGACGCCGGCCAGCGTCTTGTCCTCGCCGGCATAGAGGACATGGAGGATCGCGCCGACCAGCAGCGCATGGGAGGTCTTTTCCCAATGGTTGCGCTTTTCGAGCGACCCTTCGGGGTCGACCAGCACATCGGCGACATTCTGCACGTCGCGCACTTCCCAGGCGCCTTTGCGGATTTCGAGCAGCGGGTTGTAGGCGGCCGATGCGGCATTGGTCGGATCGAACAGCAACACGCGCGTCTGCCGCGCGCGAAAGCCGGCGGTCAGCGTCCAGTTTTCACCCTTGATGTCGTGGACGATCGCCGAGCCCGGCCAGGTGAGCAGCGTCGGCACGACCAGGCCGACGCCCTTGCCCGACCTTGTTGGGGCGAAGCAGAGCACATGCTCGGGGCCGTCATGGCGAAGATAGTCCCGCCCCAGCCGGCCAAGCATGACGCCGTTCGGCCCGAGCAGGCCCGCCGCCTCCGCCTCCTGGCGTGCCGCCCAGCGGGCCGAGCCATAGGTTTCGGCGTTCTTCAGCTCCCGCGCCCGGCGCACCGACATGGCGATGGCAATGATGAAGCCAAGGAAGCCGCCCGAGGCCGCGATGCACGCGCCGGTCTCGAATATCTTCGGCGCGTAGGCGTCGAAGAAGAACATCCAGATGAAGAAGGCGTAGGGCGGATAGATCGGCCAGTCGCCCAGCATGAACCACGGCGGGCCGAGTTGCGGTTGGTAATCCAGCGCCGCCGCCGTCCATTGCGTCGCGATCCAGACCGTCGCGAGGACGATCGCGAAAACGGTGATGACTTGGCCCCAGAGAATCTTCGTGGCGGGCATCTTCTATCTCCTTGTCACAGCCCCAGGCCCCGCCCGCGACCGAACGACCAGTCCACACCACCATCGCCGCGCATGACGCCGGAGATGTGCTTGCCGATCTGGCGGTCGAGCGAGGGGGACCAGGGCACAAGCTGGAAGCTCAGGCCGTCGTCGATCATGGCGAAGCGGCCCGAGGCGAGCGTCAGGCGCTGGCGCACGGTGCCAGCGACATATTCACCGGGCTTGGACGGCGCGTGCGGCAGGCCGATCTCGGCCGACAGTTCCCTGGCCATCGCGTCCAGATCGCGCCGCTTGAGCGTATCGAGCAGGCCGCGCGCGAAGATGATGCGTTGGCCCTGCCGCCGCGCCAGGCCCATATCCGCAAGATGCTCGGCGCGCGCTTCCATCGCGGCGCGCACTTCGGTTCCGAAGCCGCCGCCGAGATCGCGGCCGTCGCCTGCCAGATTGCGGCGATCGAGCCAGGTGGCGCCCGGCGCGTTGACCTGCGCGTCAAGGTCCATGTCCGAGCGGACGGCGAGCGCGACCCGATCGCGCCCTTTGCGGTCGGTGAAATGGCGTAGCTCGACGATGGCGCCCGGCCGGCAATCACCCGTCGCCTCGATGTTGGGAAGCTGGACATGGTGGGTGCGCCCGTCGACCCCATCGACGATCGCATAGGCCCGGCCGTTCAGTTCGTCATGGAGGCCACGATCGACCAGCCTGCCGACAACGGACTGCGCGGGATCGGGTTCGAGCACATAGCTGGCGGCGCCCCGGTCGATGCCGCGGTCGGTCATCGCCTTGTGCATCCGCTTGATGATGTCGCCGCGTTCGCCAAGCGCGCGCAAAGCCGGCTGCGCGTCGTCCGCAAGCGTCCACTGGCCGGGCGCGATCTCACTGGCGAGGCCGAGCCGTTCCAGCTTGCGCAGCCGTCCCATCCGCAGCGTATGGTCGCCGTCCGGCCGCACGCCCGGCTCGGGCGCCATGTCGATGACGCCATCGCGCTGCTGGGTGCGCGCGAGGTCGCGGTCGATCTCGGTCCAGCGTTCGGCTTCGACCTGGCGTTCCAGCGAAGCATGGATGTCGAGGTCGCTGCGTAGCCCCAGCTCGCGGGTGACGATCCCCCGCGCGACGGCGCGCATCCCTTCGCTGATGTAATCGCGCGAGATGACGAGGTTCTGGCCGTCCTCGGCAACGCCGCGCACGATGACATGGATGTGGGGATCGTCGGTGTTCCAATGCTCGGCGGCCCGCCAGTCGAGCCGGGTGCCGAGATCCTTTTCCATCCGCGTCATCAGCTCGCGGGTGAAGGTCTTGAGGTCGGCCATCTGCGGCGCGTCTTCAGGCGACACGATGAAGCGGAAGTGGTGGCGGTCGTTCTCGCACCGCGCGGCAAAGTCGTTGCGGTCTAGCCCCTCGCCCTCGGCGCCGAACAGCACGCCCTTCTCGCCGTCGCGGGTGACGCCATCGCGTTGCAGATAATTGAGGTGGGCGGCGAGCGAGGCGTGACCGTCGTGGCGGATCACACGCGCCTTGACGACGACCTGGCGCGATCGGTGGCCGAGCCGATGGGTGGCGCGCAGGCTGGCGACGCGGCCTCGGCCGAAGGTCGAGCGGCCAGGCGCAATGATCCGGCCACGGCGCGAGACATGGCCGCCGGCGCGCTGCGCGGCGGCGATCGCCTGGGCGACGATCGGAAGCGCGCGCTGGCCGCCGCGCGAACGGATGCGGCCAGGCCGGATGCGGAAATCGTCGTCGCCGCTCATGGCGCGGCGCTCCGCACAGTGCGGAAATGCCTGCTGGCGGCTGGGTTTCGGCCAGCGCCGCACAGTGCGGGTTTCCCGCACACATTGCGCAGCAATGACCAAAAGCCTTGAGAATCAAGGCTACGACCGGGGCGAAATGGCAACGCACATTGCCGCCCTTTATCTTGCCCTCGCTCCTTCCCCTGCCAAACCCGAAGCCTGCCTCCTTCCGGCATTACGAAAGCCCGCGACGAAGCTCGCCAGAGTGCGCGGCAGCCGCTCATGGCGCGGGCGAGCCGGAAAGAGGGATGAACAGGCCGGTCGAAGGCGGCGTGGTCGCGGCCACCGTAACGCCAGTGCGGTCGGCCGGGCGACGCGCGGTCTGCGCGGCGGCATCATCGCTTGCGGTATCCGGCGGCGTTGTCGCGGTGACGCCCGAGCGCACGGTGAATAGCGCGGCGCGGCGCCAGGCGAGCGGATCGGGAGCAGGCGCGACGGCAATTTGGGCGTCACCCGAGCCGCCGGTGATCGCTGTCAGCTTTGCAAGGTAGGCGCGCGTTTCCGCGGGCAACGGGCGGCCGCGCGCGAGATATTCGTCATAGCGGCCCGGCCCCGCATTGTAGGCGGCCAGCATCGCCGTCGCGTTGCCGTAGCGGTTGTGCATCTCGCGCAGATAGGCCGCGCCCGTCATGATGTTGGCGCGCGGATCGAAGGGATCGGACCCGAGACGATAGCGTGCGCGCAGGGTTGCCCAGGTCGCGGGCATGATCTGCATGAGGCCCATCGCCCCGGCCGGCGAGACGGCGCGGACATCGCCGTTGCTCTCCGCGCGCATCACCGCCCATATCCAGGCTTCCGGGAGGGCGAACTGCCGCGCCGCGTCTGCGACGTAACGGCCGATCGTCGCGGTGGGGGACGATGCGTCCGATTGCGCGTGGGCAGGTGCGGCTCGAATGGCGACCGGCGCGCCCACCGTGACGGCGAGCAGCGCCAGCGCCACCATCCGACGGCGCGGCGAACCGGGACGCCGGAACGCCATCAGGCGCGGTCCTGGCCGGATCGCGGGTGCCGCCACGCCAACCGAAACGTCCGCCCTTCGGCATCCGCGCGGAACAGCTTGGGCTTGAGCCAGCGCGGAAACAGCGGGCTTTCGATCTCCAACGCGATGTAATCGCCGGCCAGTTCGCTGCTGCGCTTGCGCGCAAAGCCGACGATGGGACCGTCCGAGTCGTCGAGATGGATGTGATAGTCGGCGGCATCCTCGACGCGGCTTGGCTCGGCGGGAACGACCACGATCGCCTCGTTGATGGCGAACAGCCGGACGCGGCCGGCATAGCCATTGTCGGTGGGTTCAAAGATGTTCACGGGCATGGTCACTCTCCTCAGGGTTGACGGGTGAAGGCGATGGGCGATGGCGTGCGCAGATAGAGCGGCGTTGCTCGGCCGATGACGGCGGATGCCGGAAGCGGGCCGAAGTAGCGGCTGTCGAGGCTGTCCGGGACGGCCGGGTTGAGCAGCAGCAACTCGCCAGTTCGCAGCGTGCGGCAGCCGTGCCAGATCGGAAGCGGCCGGCCGCGACTATCGCGCGTCTGAGCGATGGCGACGGTGCGCCCATCGACGCTCACCACGTCGCCGGTCCGGCAAATGCGCTGCCCTGCCTTGGCCGCGACATGCTTCAGAAGCGGGACGCCGACAGGCAGATAGCGCCGCTCGGCAAGCCAGCGTGCGAGGCCGGCGGGGGGCAGCGCGGCGACCAGCGTGCCTACGTGCGGATCGCGGTCGAAATGGATGCGGTAGAGGCCGATCGGCGCGCTGGCGCTGGCGTTCCAGATCAGCCACGGCGCCGGATCGGCGAGCGCCACCGCGACGAACGAAACGGCGGCTGCGGACGCCGCAATGACGGTGGCCATGCCATAGAAGCGCGGAGTCATTGCTCGATCTCGCGCCGCTTGAGCCAGGCGCTATGGCGCTCCGCCGTGTAGAGGCGCGGCTGATGACCGGCGGTGATGCGCTGGTGGACATGCCGCCAGTGATCGGGCGCGGCGTCGCAGGGATCGACGCCGGCCGCCTCCACCGCGTCGATGGCGGCGAGCGCCTGTTGGACATTCGGCCAGCCCTGGATCTTGAGCAGGATTTCCCCGCCGGGCCGCACGAACGGGAGCGTGGTGTAGGGCTCGCCCGACGCCACCGCGCGCACCACGTCGATGCGCGAGGCGATGGTGCCGAAGTCGTTCGAGGCCCAGCGGACGAAGGCGAAGACCGCGCCCGGCCGGAAGCTGACGACGCGCGTTCGTCGGCTCAGGATGCGATCCTGCGAGACGCGGCCGAAGCGTATCCAATGCTCCAGCCTCTGCTCGATCCAGGTCACTTCGACATGGGTGAGTCCGTCGCGGGCGAGCGCGCTGAACGCGCCGCCGACGCGGACGCCGCGAGGGCGGTCATCGTTCATCGGTGATCTCCGGGGATGGTGGGAAATCGGTTCCAGGCTCGGACGGGGCGCTGCCCGATCGAGCGCGCGCGGCCGGACGCAGGCTGGCCACAGCCGCGCGCGCGGTTAGCAAGAATCCGAAGGATTCGATTCTATTAGCATGGTTAGAAGGGGCTGGATTCAGCAAGGAATCGCAGGCGCTTGGAAGGTGCGCGCGTTCCCGAAAGTCCGAGTCCGGCGTTCCTGATGGTCCGACTCCGGCTGTTCCTGATCGTCCGAACCTCATGGCCAGTTTTCCACAGGCTTGAGGCCGACGCGGCGCATCGCGGCGTGGAGCGGATCGGGCGGGATCGGCGCGAAGTTCAGCCGGTCACGGCCCAGCGTGTTTTCGAGGGTGAGGACGTAGCCGGGAAGCGACTGGCGGGCGACGATGGCGCGCAGCTCGAAGGCGAAGCGGCGAAGCGGCGACAGCGCGCCGGACTTCAGATGAAGATGCGGAACATCGAAGCTCCAGCCACCGTTCTGCCGCCCGCCATGTTTGCGCGCGATGCGGTAGAGCCAGCGTTCCAGGCCGCCCGTCAGGTCGAAATAGGCGCGGTCGATCGTCAGGACGAGTGCGCGGTCGAGCACCCCATCGTAGAACCAGTCGGGCAGGATCAATTCGATGCCGAGGGCGCGGCCGTTGCCGTCGGCCAGCTCGCGCCATTCATTGATCCAGGAGAAGCGGTGGCGCCGGCGCTGATGCTCCTGCCGGATCGAGGTAGCGACGGTCGTGGATTGCAGGCGGTCGAGCGCGGCTTTCAGCCGCTCGTAGCTCGCCTTGCCGGTGCCGCGCCGCGTGAAGGCCAATATCTCATGCGGCGTCGTCACCATGAGCCGCGATGTCGGATGGCCGGCGTCGCGCGCGGCGACGAGCTGGCTGGCGGCCCAGATCAGCACGTCGGCGTCCCAAATGGTCGCCATGCCGTGCTCGAATACCGCCTCGACGGAGATCCACGTCGCGCCCATGCGAAAGTCGATCGGCGTCGTGCGCCTGGTCTTGGCGAGGCTGAAGAACGGCCACGCCATCAAGTCCTGGGCATCGCGCGGCGCGAGATCGCCGGGCTTGGAGCGAAACAGCTCAAGCTGTGTTCGTTCCCCGCTGACGCGGCCGGAATGAGAGCGGATTGGGTGCATGGATCGCTCAGCGCCGCACGCAATCGGTGGGCAGCGGCTTGGCGGGATGGACGACGCCGTTGCCCGGATCGGACGTCGAGCGCCGGGTGCCCAGCGCCGCCCAGGCGTCAAGATCGTCGATGGCATAGACGATGCGGCCGCCGAGCCTGCGAAAGACCGGCCCGGTGCCGAAGCAGCGATGCTTCTCCAGCGTCCGGGCCGACAGGCCCAGATGGATCGCGGCATCGGGCGTCTTGAGATAGCGTGGCGTCGTGGCGGTGACAGGCTCGGCCATGATGATCCTCCAGATGTTGGCCGGCTCCGAAATGCGGGGTCGGCGGACAGGAGGTGATGGTGGCGAACCGACCCCTATGCGGTGAATGGACAGAACCTAGGCGCTCGGAAATGTCCCCGTTCACGCGCCGCGCAGCAGGCGCAGATAGCCGCCGTCGCGCAGTTCGACGGCCTCGGCGAACCATCGGTTGATGCGTTTGCGCTGGCGACTGTCGGACCATTCGGCGGCGCTGTAGTCGTGGACGCTGGCGTCGATCAGGACGGCGGCCAGCTCGCGGCGACTGGCGCCCGCCTGGTGGCCGTCGAGCACCTGCAACAGGGTGAGAAGATGCTGGCGGCGGAAGGGCGTGGGCCGCAGAGCCGGCGGCCCCGCGGCAACGCCAAGCAAGCGGCGGGACAGGCGCTCGGCGGCCGCGAGGCGTGCGAAGGGATCGCGCCCGAGCGGCAGGATCATCGCCAGCGGAAGATCGAGCGAGCCCGAGATCCAGATACGCTCATCGCCGTCGCTGTCAGCGAGAATGAGATGGAGGAAGTCGCCGATCTTCATGCGCGCCCGCACGGCGCCGAGCATCTTCAGGTCGAGCGGTTGGCCCGCGCCGATTCCGTCGAGCGATGGCGCCAGCACGATGTTGTCCGGCGAAAGATCGGGCCGCGCGACGGCCAGCTTCGGATCGTAGGCGGCGGTCGGCGCGGCGTAGAAGCTGATCCCCCAGCGTCGCACGAGATCGGCCGTTGCCTCGTCGGCGGTTGTCGCGCCGCGCTTCACGCGGCCGAGGGCGCGGCGGTATTCTATGCGATAGCGCGTGTTCCGGCTGACATAGCCGATGGCGATGTCGGAATATTGCAGCGCGTCGTCCCCGGCTTCGTCCAGGGGCGCGCGCCAGTCCCTCTCAGGTGGCATCGAATCCCTCCCAAGCATGGCCCTCTATGGAGCGCGTCGGGAGATGTTCTCAGGCAAGTATCGGCTGTGAAGGCCTGCTGTCCGGACAGCCGCATAGCTGATTCAAGTCAGCGTTTTGGCTCGATATTCCACGCTCTAGCCGAACAGCGTGAATCCCAATTTTACGATTGGTCCGGGGGCAGGTAGTGGCGATAGCCGGCCTCGCACATCCATCGGGCGCGGGCGAGGTGGGAGTCGTAAACCAGGCGCGCGCGCTCCGGCTCGGCTACCGGGTCGATCCCGAACACGATCAGCACGACCTCGCGCCAATCGGCATTTTCCTCCGCGGCGTCGAGCAACCGCCAGTAGGTCCGGTGGTGGCGTTCGTCATAATCGGTGACTTGGAGCACGTCAGGCGCGCGATCCTCGAAAGCGGCTATCGCCATCGCCTCGCTCCGCCTTCAGCCATAGCCTCCTGCGCCTGCTGACTCACAAGATATACACCATAATGGACCGAAGTAATCACACCGGGTTGGCTATGGCCGCGTCATGGACGAAGGATAGTCCGCCTAACGCCGCCGGTTTTTACTTGCGGCTTTGTTCGCCGCCTCACTGACCACCATCACGCCCTGGCCTCGGTCCGAGTCGAGAAAAACGACGCCGGCCGCTTCCAGCGCCTTGACCACCTGGTGCCGGGTTTCCTCGCGCACGGGCAGGCCGCTTACCGACTCTACGCGCTTGAGCGCGGTCAGTGCGACGAGGGCCTTGTCGGCAAGCATCTCCTGTGTCCAACCGAGAAGCGCGCGTGCGGCCCGCACCTGGCGGGAAGTGATCATGTGCGATCACGTTCACCAGGCGAGAACTATACGCCATGAAAACGACTATTATAGTCGTCTTGGTATAACTGCAACGCGGCGCGATGTCTCAAGAAAAAAAGCCCGGCGGCGGGGAGCCGCCGGGCCTCTCGCGCCCCGGATCAGAAAGGGATGTCGTCGTCGTCGAGATCGTCGGTGGCGTTATTGCCCGTCTGGCCGGACTTGCCCCGGCTAAGGAAGTCCACCGTCTCGGCGATGACCTCGCAGCCGTAGCGGTCGACGCCCTGCTGGTCGGTCCACTTGGTGTAGTGGATGCGGCCGCGAACCAGCACCTTCATACCCTTCTCGCAATGATCCTGGATGGTCTTGCCGAGGCCGTTGAAGGCGGTGATGCGGTGCCATTCGGTGTCCTGGACGCGGTAGCCGTTCTCGTCCCGGAGAACCTTGCCCTCCGCGTAGCGGGGACGCGAGGTGGCGAGCGTGAAGTGGGTGATGGTGGTGCCGCCCTGGGTGGTGCGGCTTTCCGGGGCCTGGCCGATGTTGCCGGCGAGGATGACGATGTTCTGCATTTTAAGTCTCCGTTGCTTCAAGTCCGAGGGACCGCCCCTCCGACGAGACCCGGCAAAGACCGGCGGGAGGCGCTGGCATCGACGCGCAGCGGAGACCTCGACCCCCAAGGCCCGAAGTGGTGCGGGCAGGCGCTTCAGCGCCAACACGGTTCGGATGCCGCGGGGGTTGCTGGCGAAAACCGCACGGGCTTAGGGGATCAGTCAGTCGGAAGGGGCTGTTCCTTCGGCGAAGCGACCTGGAGGGATATGCAGGGGCGCAGCGTCGTTCGCGGTGACGCGAGACTGGTCGGCCTGGCCGCCTCCGAGGGTGGTCCAACGCCTTTGTCACCCCACCGCCGCCCTTCGCGGACGGTGGGCATTTCGACGGGAAAGAGGCGCGGTTCAGGATTCCAATGGCGCAATCCCGGCACGGCCCGGCGATCCGCTCAGGAGCCGGGAAGGAAAGACGGCTGGTCGTGCGCATCCGAACTAAGGGAGCGACAGGGGTGCCCGTCTGCGGCATCGGGATGATGGCCAGGCGGACAGGCTGCGGGCGTGCGCCGACGGGTAGAATGCCGCCGTCGGCGATCGCGGCGGTCCCCTAACCGGGGTGCGAGAGGGCCGGCGCAGTTCTGTCGGCCGCCTTGATTTGTGTGACAGATGATACTATCTTGCACACATAAGGAGTCGATCATGGTCGCCAGTGCAGCAACGTCGAAAAGTGGAAAGAGCGCGGAGAAGCGTGGCGCCCCCAAGGGCGCGCGTTCGCGCGCGACCGGGCGCATCACGGGCGCGTCGGTGGTTATGGAGGAAGCGCGCCGCGCCGGCCTGCTGGACGGGGACTCGACCGAGCATGTCAGCTTCCGCGCGCCCAAGGCGCTGATCGAGGCGGCCAAGCGCGAGAGCGGTGCGACCAAACCGACCGAACTTGGTCTGCTGGCGCTGGCGATGCTGGCCCAGCCCGATCCGGTCGCGACCTATCTCAAGAAAAACTACGGTAAGCTCGGCCCGGATCACCAGCTTGACTATTGACCTGCGCGCGCATCTGCGGCGCATCAAGCCGGATAAGTATCTTCGCCAGTTCGTCCCGCGTCGGCCCGACGATTTGGTCGCGGCCGCCGATTTCGTCGGCGGCGGGCGGGCGGCGGTCATGGTCGATACCAATGTCTATATCCATGCTGCCGCCGGCACTCTGCCGGCGGCGGTGAAACTGCTCGTCGTGCAGGGGCTATTGTTCCATTGCTCGGTCTGCGTCGGCGAATTGAGCACCGGCGTCGCCAATGCCGATCCCGCTCATGCCGGCTGGAAGGCGCTGCGCGACTATTATGCGGGGGTCATCGCTAACATCCCGGCCACACGGTTGTTGACGCCCGACCCTGACGTCTGGGCCGAGGCGGGGCTGATCGCAGGCACGCTCGCCCGCGTGCAGAACTGGCAGCGGCATCAGCGCAAGGAGGCCCTGAACGACGCGCTGATCTTCCTGACGGCGGCGAAAGCGGGCCTGCCGGTGCTGACAGCCAACCGGGACGAGTTCGACCTGATCCAGCAGCTCGCCCCGCACGGTCGGTTCATCCATTTCTGAACGCAAATGAAAGTGGGCGGCCATTACGGCCGCCCTTGCGCTCGCTATGTGATCGGTTCGCCGATCGTCATGCGAAAGGATCATATTCGTGAACGATGGTGGCGGTGTCGCCGTCGAACTCGCGGGATTCGACGACGCCGAACATCTGGTCGGCGATCCTGATGACGACGATGCAGGTCATCAGCGTCCGGGCGAGGTTCCAGGCGTGCGTTTGAGCGATTTCCAGGGACATTGATCCGGCTCCTGTCTTTCGGAGCGGGGACCATCCCCGCTCGACAGGCGCCCGAAGCGTCGGGCGGATGGCCGCAATCACCGCACAGGCGAAGCCTGAAGGCCGCACGCTCGCGTAGCGGACCCTTTACGGGTTGATGGTGCCAGGCCATCGGTCAGACCAAGGATCGCGCCTCAAAGAGCCGGGTGGTGCGCGCGGGACAGAAGCCGGAATCCCCTCCTGGAAAATTGCCCAGCCATGCACCAGGCCGGTGGGCGGTTCACTGCGCTGTCGGCCGCAGCACGGGCGGGCGGCGCTCACGCGCCGTCCCGATCTCGGAAGTCCCAGACCTTGAGGCCCATCACCTTGGCCTTGTCGCGCAGATTGTCCTGAATGCCGGTGCCGGGGAATATGACGATGCCCTTCGGCATCACCGACAGCATCTCGTCGTTACGCTTGAACGGCGCTGCCCGCTTGTGCTTGGTCCAATCGGGCTTGAACGGCACGGTGGGGACGCCGCGAATGTCGGCCCACTTCACGGAGATCTTCTCGCCGCCCGTGGGGGTCGCGCCATGCAGCAGCACCATCTCGGGGAACTTCGCCTTGATGCGGTCCAGCGTCGCAAAGATGAAATCGACGTCGTTGAACGCCGGTCCCGAGGAGACCGCGATGCGGGTGCCGGGCGGCACGAGCACCTGCTTGTCGGCCCATTTGCGCGCATTGATGAAGTCGCGGCTGGCGATCACCGCCGAGGTCAGCGCCCTGTGGTTCACCTTCGAGCCGGAGCGCGGCGTCCAGGCTTTCAGGAAATGGGTGCGGAACTGGTCGGCGCAGGTGTCGCGGAAGAACTCCATCGCGTTGCGGCGCTCGATCATGGTCGCGCCTTCGCGCAGAAGCCGCTCCAGCTCGACCGACTTCACCTCCGAGCCGTCCTGTTCCTGCTGGCTGCGCTTCTGGGCGACCTCGTTGCTGTCCAGGTCGCGCTCGATCCGTTCGCCGGCACGGTGGAAGACGTTGGTGATGTTCCAGAGCAGGTCTTCGAGGTCGGGTTCGAGGCGGGTGTCGATCAGGCACGAGATCATCGCATCGAAGATGTCGGTGATTGCGCCTTCGGCCTGGCGGTCGTCGGGAAGCGGTCGGTCGTCGGGCTCGTCGTCGAAGGGCCGGTATCCGTATAGGGCCATCTCCTGAAGCAAGTGGGCGGTGGCGGATGCCTCGTGTTCGGGTTCATGTTCGGGGAGCGGATTGTCGGTTGTCATGGTGACGCCTTTCATCGGCTGACCGCGACCATCGCGGCCTTCGCAGGCGTCGAAAGACGGCGGGCGAACCGGGCTTGCACCGCCATCGCGCGCCTCTGGCGCGGGTGGGGGCCAAGCGAAGCGCCGGACGGCAGGGCGACGACTAATTTGTCTCGCGATGCAAAGCGGCCGCTCGCGGCCGCGGCGGAAATTAGTCGCAGACCGCCGTTGCCGGGCCGGGGCGGCTGTCGTCCCGAACGCCTCTCAAGAAGGCCGCTATGGCGCGGTCCTCTTGCGATGATCGAACCGTCATCACGGGCCGACAGGCCGGGTCTTCCCCGAATCCCGAACCGACGCCCTCCGCCCTCCTTCCGGCCTTCAGCCGGAGATGGCCAGGAAACGGTTGGCATCCTCGGGGACAAGCTGCACGGCGAGCGACGCGCACATCCGCTCAGGCCCGACCAGGCGCAGATCGTCGTTGAAATCGCCGAGTATGGGCGAAAGCGGCACGACTTCGATCCCGGCCGCCGCCGCCCGCTCGGTCAACGTCGCCAACGCCGCATCGCCGGCAGGATCGTCGTCGCGGGCGACATAGAGGCGCCGAAGTGCGGGCGGGAACAGGATGGCGCTGAGGTGGGCCGAGGACAGAGCGGCGATCATGGGCACAGCGGGCACGACCTGACGCAGCGACAAGATGGTCTCGACGCCTTCGCCCGCTGCCATCACCGCATCCGCCCCGCCAAAGCGGACGCCGTTCCCGAGCAGGAAACCCATCGCGCGCCGAGGCGTGGCCACCTGTGCCTTCGTCGGTGCGGCCGGGTCGAGCCCAGAGGCCAGATAGGTGCGGTGAACGCCGGTGATCGTATCGTCCAAATCGGTGACGGCGGCGATCATCGCGGGCCATGCGCGACGTGTCCCCGGCAAATCCTTCCGCGACGGGGTGTAGTAGCAGCGCGGATGGAAGCGCAGCGGATCGTCGGCCCGCAGATCGGTGATCCCCCGCGCGCGCAAATGCGCCTGAACAAGCGATCCCCGGACAGGCCGGGACGCGGCGAACAAGCGCCGCGCCGATTCCGGCGAGCCGGTCGGCGCCTTCGGTTCGCCCCGGCGGCGCGGACCCTCGGGGCAAGGCTCGGGGTCGGGCAGGCTGAGGAAGCGCCGGGCCTCGTCCAGCGTGTCGCCGAGCTGCATATGGCCGCAGACCAGCGCAATGATGTCGAGCAGGTCGCCATGATCGCCGGTCGCCGCATCGGTCCATTTGCCGGCCGCACCGCGGCCGCCCTCCGAGCCGGTAAGCCGCACATAGAGGCTGCGCCCCGGCGTATTGTGCGCGTCGCCAACCATCCAGTAGCGGCCTTCGCGGCATCCTTTCGACAGGTAGCGGCGGCACACCGCCTCGGCCCGATCGCCGAGACGGTGCGCCAACTCGCCTGCCTGGTCCGACAGCCGGCCCATCACGCGGCCGCCCGATCGGCGATGCGTTGGAGCGGCCAACGCTTCATCAGCCGCTCCAGCACCGCGACGCCGCCCGCGTCGACGGGAACGAACATGCGTAGCGACCACGAGATGATCTCGTGGAACAGGCCGTAGGCGGTCAGCCGCTCGCGCATGGCGTCGGTGAAGCCGGTCAGCTCGATGCGGTAGGCGTTCATCACGCGCACCCGGCGAAGCTGGAGACCTTCGGCCAGGTCGAGCACGGTGCGCCCGTCCATCAGCGCGGCGAAGGCCGCCTGCGGATCGAGACGCGGGCCGTCGTCGTTGGCGGTCGCCGTCGCCACCCAGGCCGGCGAGACCCGGCGGCCGATGATCCGCTCACCCCCATCGGTCTGGAGGCGATAGACGCGGGTGGACTCGTTCGGCAGGCGCTTCCAGATCGGCAGCAACAAGCCGGTGACGATGTGCATGGTGCTGGTGGCGAACTCCGGCACCTCGGCCAGCTCGGCTTCCCAGGCGCGGGCGAAGTCGGCGCGGCTGGCCTCGCGCCATTGCGTCTGCGCCATCGCCTCCAACGGCATCGGCGTCGATTCCATCGGCCGGACCAGCCGCACGCGCCGCTCGATGCTGCCATCGTCGAGCAGCAGCCCGCGCGTCGGTATCTGCACCGCCGCGCGGCCCGACTGCGCGTTGACCATCAGGACCGCGCGTGGCTCCGAAAGCCGGTCGAGCGCGTCGTCCAGCGTGATCGGCCGATTGCGGTCCTTGCGTTCGATCGTCAGCAACCTCGTCTCCGCCGTGGTGCCCGGATGAGTATAGATGATGCTGCGGTCGACGATCGTGAAGCTCTCGGCCTGAAGTGTTTCCAGGCCCAGCTCGTAGGTTCCCGAGGCGATGGCCCCCTCGATGCGCGCGGTCAGCAAATCCTCGAACGCGGTGAACAGCGTGTTCTGGAGGGCGATGGTGAGCGCCAGCATACGATTGAGGAAGGTGGTGATCGGCGGCAGCTCGTCCTTGAGGCCGGTGTCGTCGCGTAGGCTGAGACCGGTCGCCTCCTCGAAGGCGAGCAGCGAGCAGCCTTCGACCTTGCCCGCAAAAAGCAGCCGATAGAGCTGGCGCAGGGCGTCGCGCGCATATTGCGATTCCAGATTGTCCTCCGGCCGGAACAGCCCCTGGCCGCCGGCCTGGCGCTGGCCGCGCGTGATCGCGCCCAGCGTGTCGAGCCGGCGCGCGATGGTCGAGATGAACCGCTTCTGCGCCTTCACGTCGGTCGTCACCGGCCGAAACAGCGGCGGCTGCTTCTGATTGGTGCGGTTGGTGCGGCCGAAGCCCTGGATGGCGTTGTCGGCTTTCCAGCCCGCCTCCAGCAGATAATGGACCCGCAGCCGCTGGTTCCGCGCCCCGAGGTCGGCGTGATAGCTGCGGCCGGTCCCGCCCGCGTCGGAGAAGATCAAGATGCGCTTGGCGTCGCTCTGGAACGCGTCGGTCTCGCCGACATTGGCCGAACCCGGCCGGCTCTCGACGACAAAGCGGTCGATACCGTCTGAGCCGCGCCGCTTGACGATCCGGCGTGAGCGTCCCGTCACCTCGGCGACCATATCGGTCCCGAAATGGTGGATGATCTGGTCGAGCGCGGCCGGGACCGGCGTGAGCGACGCCAGCCGCTCGATCAGCCGGGCGCGCCGCTCGGCGGCTTCGCGGGACTCGACGGGGTTGCCGTCGGCGTCCGTGACAGGCCGGGAGGACAGGTTGCCCTCGCTGTCCGTGAACGGCTCGTAGAGCTGCACTGGGAAGCTGTGTTCGAGGTAGGACAGGACGTATTCGCGGGGCGTCACGTCCACGCGCACGTCATCCCATTCCTCGGTCGGGATGTCGGCCAGCCGCCGTTCCTGCAACGCCTCACCGGTCGAGACGATCTGGACGACGGCGCTGTGCCCGGCTTCCAGGTCGCGCGCGATGCTGGCGATCAGCGATGGCGTCTGCATCGCGGTGATGAGGTGATTGAAGAACCGCTGCTTGGCGGACTCGAAGGCGCTGCGCGCAGCCGCCTTCGCCTGGCCGTTGAGCGTGCCGGTCGTGCTGGTGATGTTCGCGGCCTGCATCGCCGCGTCCAGATTGTTGTGAATGATCTGTTATCGCGAGGTCGCGATAATGCGCA
>NZ_JBYTEN010000026.1:0-50114 GCF_058790595.1 Sphingomonas sp. EU05-FHT14C10
GCGTTCGGCGGCGCCAAGGGCCGCACCGACGTGCCGAAGATCGTCGACTGGTACATGAACGGCAAGATCGAGATCGATCCCATGATCACTCATGTCCTCACCCTCGACGAGATCAACAAGGGCTTCGATCTCATGCACAAGGGCGAATCCATCCGATCCGTCGTGGTGTATTGAGGTGCCGCACAGCGGGTGGACTCTAACGCTGTCCTGCGAGGACAGGGTCGGGATCGTCGCGGCGGTCACCGGCCGGCTCGCGGGGATCGACGGCTTCATCCTCGATAGCCAGCAATATGCCGACCTGGAGACCGGCCGCTTCTTCATGCGCATCACTTTTATGGGAACGGGCACGGAGTTCCCGGACAGCGAGGAGGGGCTGCGTGCGGTGCTCGCGCCGGTTGCCGAAAATTATGTGCTCGACTGGGACCTGTGCTGCATCGACCATCGGCCGCGCCTGCTGATCGCGGTGTCGAAGGGGTCGCACTGTCTGGCCGACCTGCTCCACCGCTGGCGGAGCGGGGTGCTGCCCGTCGACATCGTCGGGATCGTCGGCAATCACCGCGATCTCGAGCCGATCGCCAACTGGTATGGCGTGCCTTTCCATTATCTGCCGGTCAGCGCGACGACGCGGGACGCGCAGGAGCAGGCGATCATCGAACTGTTCGAGCGCGAGCGCGCCGAACTGCTGGTGCTCGCGCGCTATATGCAAATCCTGTCGCAGGAGCTGGTCGATGCGCTTGCCGGGCGCTGCATCAATATCCACCACAGCTTCCTGCCGAGCTTCAAGGGCGCCAAGCCTTATGAGCGTGCGCATGAGCGCGGGGTGAAGCTGATCGGCGCGACCGCGCATTTCGTGACCGGAGACCTCGACGAAGGCCCGATCATCGAGCAGGCGGTGGAGCGCGTCGATCATCGCGCGACGGCGGTTGACCTTGCGCGGATCGGCCGCGACATAGAGGCGCAAGTCTTGGCGCGCGCGGTCGGCTGGGTAGCCGAGCGCCGCGTTTTCCTGAATGGGCGACGGACCGTCGTCTTCCGATAGGTGACTGAATGGACGTGATTTCGACCAACCGGAGCCATGGCGGGGTTCAAGGCGTCTATCGCCATGCCTCGACTGCGACCGGGACGGATATGACATTCTCGGTGTTCGTGCCCGATCATGCGCCGGGCGCGGTTCTACCGGTCGTCTGGTATCTGTCGGGGCTTACCTGCACCCACGCCAATGTGACCGAGAAGGGCGAGTATCGCCGCGCCTGCGCCGAGCATGGCCTGATCTTCATCGCGCCTGATACGTCGCCGCGCGGCGACGACGTGCCTGACGACGAGGCCTATGATTTCGGCAAGGGCGCGGGCTTCTATGTCGACGCCACCCAGGCGCCCTATGGCCGCAACTACAGGATGTGGAGCTATGTGACCGACGAGCTTCCCGCGCTTGTCGCCGCCGAATTCCCCGTCGATATGGGGCGGCAGGGCATCACCGGCCATTCGATGGGCGGGCATGGCGCGCTGACCATCGGGCTCAGCTTTCCCGAGCGCTTCGCTTCGATCTCGGCTTTCTCGCCGATCGTCGCGCCTTCGCAGGTGCCTTGGGGCGAAAAGGCGTTGGGGCGTTATCTGGGCGATGATCGCACGGCGTGGCGGCGGCATGACGCCACTGCGCTGATCGAGGATGGGGCGCGCGCAAAGGCGCTGCTCGTCGATCAGGGCGAGGCGGACCAGTTCCTTGCCGAGCAGCTCCGTCCGCAACTGCTGGCCGATGCCTGCGCAAAGGCGGGTATCGATCTGACCTTGCGGCTGCAGCCGGGCTATGATCACAGCTATTATTTCATCTCGACCTTCATGGACGATCATCTGGCCTGGCACGCAGCGAGGCTGAAGGCATGAGCGAGCGCGCCGATATCGTCATCGTCGGCGCGGGGCATGGCGGCGCGCAGGCGGCGGTCGCGCTGCGGCAGGCCAAGTTCGCGGGCACGATCGCGATGGTCGGCGACGAACCCGAGCTGCCTTATGAGCGGCCGCCGCTCTCCAAGGATTATCTGTCGGGCGAGAAGGCGTTCGAGCGCATATTGATCCGCCAGCCGGCCTTCTGGGAAGAGCGGCAGGTGCGGATGATGTCGGGCCGGCGCGTGGTCGCGGTCGATCCGGCGGCGCACGAACTGAGCTTCGCGGACGGGGCGACGCTTGGCTATGGCAAGCTGATCTGGGCGACGGGGGGAAGTCCGCGTCACCTGAGCTGCGATGGGCATGATCTTGCCGGCGTCCATGCAGTGCGCACGCGCGCTGACGTGGACCGGATGATCGCCGAGCTTCCGACGGTCGAGCGGGTCGTCGTGGTCGGCGGCGGCTATATCGGGCTCGAAGCGGCGGCGGTGCTGCGCAAGTTCGGCAAGCAGGTAACGGTGTTGGAAGCGCTCGACAGGGTGCTGGCGCGCGTCGCGGGCGAGCCGCTTTCGCGCTTTTTCGAGGACGAGCATCGCGCGCATGGTGTCGATATGCGGCTGGGCGTCGCGGTCGAGGCGATCGAGGGCGATGGCGGGCGCGTGACCGGCGTCAGGCTCGGCGATGGCGAGGTGGTGCCGGCCGACATGGTGATCGTCGGCATCGGTATCGTGCCTGCGACCGAACCGCTGATCGCGGCGGGGGCAGAAGGGAGCAATGGCGTACTCGTCGACGCGCAATGCCGAACGTCGCTGCCCGACATCTATGCGATCGGCGACTGCGCCGCGCATGCCAATCGCTTTGCCGACGGCGCGGTGATCCGGCTGGAATCGGTGCAGAATGCCAATGATCAGGCGACGATCGCGGCCAAGTCGATCCTTGGCGAGGATGTCGCCTATGATGCGGTGCCGTGGTTCTGGTCGAACCAGTATGACATCCGCCTGCAGACCGTCGGGCTTTCGACCGGGCATAACAGCGCCGTGCTGCGCGGCGATCCGGCGACAAGGAGCTTTTCGCTCGTCTATCTGAAGCAGGGGCGCGTGATCGCGCTCGACTGCGTCAACGCGACCAAGGACTATGTCCAGGGCCGCAGGCTGGTCGTCGAAGGCCTGTCGCCCGACCCGTCGGCGCTGGCCGATGCGGCAACGCCGCTCAAGGAATTGAGCTGAGCCGATGGCGGCCGACCGTCAGGCGGCGCTTGCGGAGCTGCTGGACGGGGTGAGCCAAGCGGCCGCCAACGCGGCGCAACCCGAGGTGCGTCGGATGGCGGCGACCGTTCGCCTTGATGTGGGCGATATGCGCGACGACACATTTGCGTCGAGCGTCGCGCCGCTGTTGACAGGGCTTGAACAGGCAGGCGGCGTCGCGGCGGCCTTCGCCGCGCTGGCGCCCTGCCTCAAATGGTATCCAGGCGACGCCGGCTATGCGACGGCGGACATCGTCGGCGATGACGGCATCGCCGCCGGCGAACGGATTTGGTTCGGCGCGACGGCGATGGCGCCGGGGAGCCTCTATCCGCTCCACCGCCACGCGCCCGAGGAATTGTATCTGTTCCTCACCCCCGGCGCCTTCCGGGGCGACGATGAAGTCTGGCAGGATATTCCGGCGGGCGGAGCGGTCTATAATCCCCCCTGGCGGACGCACGCGTTGAAGGCCGGCAGCGCGCCGCTGGTCGCGCTCTGGTTCCTGACGCTTTAGCGCTCTCCCGTCTGGTCGACCGCGCACCAGCGCTCGACGAGCCATTGCCGGACATATTCGGCATAGGAGCGATCGACGAAGAGGCGCACCGCCGACAGCTCGGCATCGTGCCAAAGCACGGTCATCCGCAGCGCGGCGAGGCGTGTCACGCGCGATGCGAGGCCGGGGGCGGGGCGGTCCTGCCCGAGGCGCGTGCGCAGCTCGCTGCCGGTGAGGTCGAAGGCCATGATGCCGGCGGCGGCATCGCCGAGCAGCGCGGGGCGGCCGACGATCGCGGCTTCGAGTGCGGCGCGCCTGTCGCCGAGGCCGGCGATCAGATAGTCGTTCGGCCCCTGCCAGATGATCAGCAGACCGGCACGCGTTGGCCGGTCCGCAGTCGGCAACGGTGCGCCGAGCAGATCGGTGAGGTGCTGCGTGAAAGCGGGGTCGCGATCGGGATCGAAGGTCAGGCGGTACAGCTCGCCGGGCTCGCCCATGCGGAAGCGGATGATGTCAGACATTGAGCCTTGCCCCTTCCGGGTCGAAGAAGCGGGGCGAAGTGACGCGTGCATGCCGCTCCACGCCGCCTGACCAGATGGTCACCGTCTCGCCATGGCGCTTGCGTCCATCGGCAAGGAGACCGAGCGAAATGGCGCGATCGAGCGTCGGGCTGAAGCAACTGCTCGTCACGAAGCCCTGACTGGGATGCGGTGCGCCGCCGACGATGTGCCCCCCAACGGGCAGGGGGCGCTGGTCGTCGAGCGGTTCGAAACCGACCAGCTGGCGGCGGCCGGGCGCGGTCGCGCTGGGGTGAAGCAGCGAGCGCTTGCCAAGATAGTCGCCCTCGCGCCGGCCGAGCTTGCCCCAGCCGATGTCGGCGGGGATCGATGCGCCGTCGGTATCGGTGCCGATATGGATGAAGCCCTTCTCGATGCGCAGCACATCGAGCGCCTCGAGCCCGAAGGGAATCATGCCGAAGAGCTGGCCAGCGTTCCACAGGATATCCGCCAGCTCGTTTGCACGAGGCGCGGAAACCGCGATCTCATAGCTCAATTCGCCGGTGAAGCTGACGCGCTGGACGCGAACGCGGTGGCCGCCGATCGCGGTCTCGCATAGCGACAAATGCGGGAAATCGTCGGGCATGCTGCAGCCGGCCGCTTGCAGCACGTCGCGGGCGCGTGGGCCGGCGACGGTCAGTACCGCCCATTCCTCGCTGACGTCGCGCGTCACGAAATCGAGCGGCCATTGGCACTGATGCCAATCCTCGATCCAGCCGCGCACGCGCGCGGCATGGCTGCTGCTGGCGTTGAGGAGGAAATGATCCTCGCCGAGCCGCGCGATAACGCCGTCGTCGAGGAGGATGCCAAGCTCGTCGCAGAGAAGATTGTAGCGCGTCTTGCCGACGGGGATCGTGCTCGGCCGCCCGACCGAGATGAGATCGAGAAAACGCCCGGCCTCTGGGCCTTTCAACTCGATCTTGCCGAAGGAGGAGGAGTCCATCATCGCAACATTGCTGCGCACGGCGAGCGATTCACGGTGCGACGCGGCCTCCATCGTCTCGCCGGCGAGCGGATAATGCGAAGGGCGCAGATAGCCGAAATCCTCGAACTCGGCGCCGCGCGCGACATGCCAGTCGTGCGCGGGCAGATGCTGCCAGCTGTGGAACAGCTTGCCGTTGGGGCGATCTGCAGCGAGCGTGGCGATGGCGACGGGCGCGAAGGGCGGGCGGTATTTGGTGGTGCCGAGGCGGGCGGGATCCTCGGCGCGGATCTGCGCGAGTGCGGCGACGCCGTTGCTGCTGCTGAGCCGCCCCTGATCGACGCCCATGCCCCAGACGGTGTAGCGTTTCACATGTTCCACCGAGCGATAATTCTCGCGCGTCGCCTGTTCGAGATCGGCGAGCGAGACGTCGGTCTGCATGTCGATGAAGACGCGCTTGGGCTTGGTGGCGCGCGGCAGAGTGGGGAAGGCTGGGCCGGACAGGGGAGCGACAGGCGAGGGAGCATCGCCGCGTGCTGCGGCGGTGCCTGCAGCATAGCCGCTGGCGACAGCGTCGTTCAGGTCGCGGATGCCGGCGGCAAGGCCGCAGATGTGCGTCGCCTGCGCCGCGCGATCGGGAACAAAGCCGCCAAGCGCCGGATCGTAGCGCGTCGTTCCGCCCGACTGGCTGAAGAGCTGGACGGCAGGCGACCAGCCGCCCGACGCGGCAATGAGATCGCAGGCGATGCGCCTTTGGCCGGCGGCGCCCTCGATCAGCGCGGCGCGGACGCACGACGATCCGATCGCCTCGCGGATGTGGCTTTGTTCGTGGAGTGCGATGCCGCGCGCGCGCGCTTCGCCGGCGAGGGCAGCGGAAGCGCGGCGCGGATCGACGATGGCGCGCACGGCGAGCCCGGCATCATGTGCGGCGAAGGCCGCAGCATAGGCGGTGTCGTCGATCGCGGCGAACAGCGCCTCGCGGCCCGGCGCTACGCCGTAGCGCCGGACATAGGTGTCGACCGCGCTCGCAAGCATCACGCCGGGCAGGTCGTTATTGGCGAAGAGTTGAGGTCGCTCGAAGCCGCCGGTGGCGATCACGACCTGCTTCGCGCGGAATTTCCACAGGCGCTGGCGCAGCGCACCGCTGCCTACGTCCTCGACCGCAGTGACGAAATTGCCGTCATAATAGCCGAGCGCGGTGGTTCGGGTCAGCACCGATATGCCGGCCGGCGCGTCATGCGCGAGGTGAGTATCGGCTTCGATCAGCGTTACTTCGGCGCCGGCCGCTGCCGCTGCTTCGGCTGCAGCGAGGCCCGCGGGACCGCCGCCGATGACGAGGATGTCGACATGGCGTTCGAGTGCTTCGTAACGGTCGGGATCCGGCAGGGCGGGCGCACGGCCGATGCCTGCGGCGCGGCGGATGACGGGTTCGAACAGGTGCCAGTTCGGCCAGATGAAGGTCTTGTAGTAGAAGCCGGCGCTCAGCAGCGCCGAGAGCCTGTCGTTGATCCGCCCGAGGTCGAAGCGCGTCGAGGGCCAGCCGGTGGGGCTTTCGGCGACCAGCCCGTCGCGGAGGGGGGCGAGCGTCGCCGGCATGTTGGGGATGAGGCGATCGCCCTCGCCAAGCTGGACGAGGGCATTGGTCTCGGCGAAGCCGGTGCCGACGATGCCGCGTGGGCGATGATATTTGAAACTGCGCCCGACGACGGAGACGCCGTTGGCCAATACTGCCGAGGCGAGCGTGTCGCCTTCGAAACCGCGCAGCGTCCGTCCGTTGAAGCGGAAGGAGATCGGACGCGCGCGGTCGATACCCGATCCGCCGCATTCAAGCCTGAAGCCACTCATGCCTTCATGTCCGGGCGGGGCGCATCGGGGCGGTAGGTGGCGAGGATGCGGTGGCTGGCGGTGTCGCGCAGTGCGTGGAACCAGCGGCGGCAGCCATAGCTGTGAACCCAGCGTTCGGCGAGCAGGCCCTTGGGATTGTCATGGTAGAACAGATATTCGGCCCATTCGTCTTCTGAGATGGTTTCGGGCGGCTCGGGCCGGTCGATATGCGCGTCGCCGCCATTGACGAATTCGTCCTCGTCGCGGCGGCCGCACCAGGGGCAGTCGATCCACAGCATCAGTGCGAAATCCCGGCGGCGGCCGCTTCGTCGACCAGCGCGAGATCGCGGAAACGGTCGAGCGAGAAGGCACGGATCAGCGGATGGGGCTCGCCCGTCGCGATCGTGTGAGCGAAGGTCTCGCCCCCCGCAGGAATAGCCTTGAAGCCGCCGCCGCCCCAGCCGCTGTTAAGAAAGAGGCCGGGCACGGGGCTTTTGCCGAGTACCGGCGAGCTGTCATAGGCATAGTCGACGATGCCCGACCATTGGCGCAGCAGGCGCACGCGGCCGAAAGACGGTATCAACTCGACGAGTGCCGAGAGGGCCGCTTCCATCGTCGGCAGGTTTCCGCGCTGGGCATAGGAAGCATAGGCGTCGGCGTGGCCGCCGATCACCAGGCCGCCCTTGTCCGACTGGCTGACATAGCAGCCGAGCAGGTTTGACGAAGCGATGGTGTTCAGCACCGGCTTCATCGGTTCGGTCACAAAGGCCTGGAGCGCATAGCTGCGCAGCGGCAGGCGGAAGCCCGCCATATCGGCGAGCACGCTCGAATGACCCGCGACCGCGACGCCGACACGGTTGGCGCGGATCGCCCCGCGCGTCGTCTCGACCCCGGTCATGGCGCCCGTCACGGGATCGCGGCTGATGCCGGTGACCGCGCATTGCTGGATGATGTCGACGCCGAGCCGGTCGGCGGCGCGGGCATAGCCCCAGACGACGGCGTCGTGGCGCACCGTTCCGGCGCGGCCCTGCCACATGCCGCCGAGGATCGGATAGCGCGCGTCGGGCTTGTCGTTGAGGATCGGGCAGATGCGATAGCATTGCTCGCGGCTGAGCAGCTTCATGTCGACGCCGTTTAGCGCCATCGCGTTGACCAGCCGGCGCTGGAAATCCAGCTCGTGTCGCGTGTGCGCGACGACGAGCTGGCCGCGCTGGCTGAACATGATGTTGAAGTTCAATTCGCGCGACAGGCCTTCGTAGAGGCGGAGCGAATGATCGAAGAAGGCGGCGCTCTGGGGATAGTAATAATCGGACCGGACGATGGTGGTGTTGCGGCCGGTATTGCCGCCGCCGATCCAGCCTGCCTCGAGCACCGCGACATTGGTGATCCCGTGGCGTTTGGCCAGATAATAGGCCGTCGCGAGGCCATGGCCGCCGCCGCCGATGATGATCGCGTCATAGGCGGGCTTTGGCTCGGGGGATCGCCATGCTTCCGGCCAGTCCTTGTTGCCGGTCAGAGCGTGGCGCGCGATGGCGAGCGCCGAATAGCGTCCCTTCATCCGCCCTGGCGCTCTGCCACATAGCGACGGATATCGAGGCTGTAATCCTCGATCGGCGAATAATAGCCATGGGTGTGGACGCCGGCCGCGATGCCCGACTGGACGCGCTCGCACACCGCCCAGTCCTGGCGATTGACCAGATCCCAGAAGTCGACGGCGTCAGAAGGATCGAAATCCGGCTTCGCCATTTCGTCCTTGTGGAAGAGAAAGCGGCATTCGACGACCGTGCGATCTGCGGCGACGGGCCAGAGCAGGAAGGCCGCGGCGTGATCCATCGACACGCTGAACATCAGATTGGGATAAAGCAGCTCGCCCTTGTGGCGGACCTGCTCCTCGTCGGAGAGGCCGGGGAAGGGAGCGCGGCTGGTCGTGCCCGTGGCGGTGTAGGTGACCGCGCCCGCGCGGTGCGGGATGCCGGCTTCCCAGTCGAGATCGATGCCGCCGCGTTCACGGAAGGCGGGGACGACCTCGCACAGCTCCGGATGGACGCCGGGGCAGTGGTAGCATTCATTATAATTTTCGAGGATGATCTTCCAGTTGGTGGCGAGCTCATAGCGAAGCGTCTTTGCGGTCCGCAGGTCGGCGAGCGGATAATTGCCGAGGCGGCGGGGCGCCTCACCCAGGCTCGCCTCGAAATCGGGCGCGCTTGCGGGCGTGAGATTGAGGAAGATGAAGCCGCCCCAGGTCGCGACGCCGACGGGATAGAGCGAATAGTCCGCCTTGTTGAAGCCCGGCGCGTCCTGCAGGTGCGGCGCGGCGAGGAGGCGCCCGTCGAGTGCGTAGGACCAGCTATGATAGGGGCAGCGGATCATGTTGCGCGCAACGACGCCGGCATCGAGCTTCACGCCCCAGCGCGCATCGTTGCCGGCATCGCACATGCGCGCGCCGCGGTGGCGGCAGACGTTGTAATGGGCGTGAAGCGCGCCGTCGCGGGCGCGGACCAGCAAGATATTCTCGCCCGTGACGTCGAGCACGAGATGGTCGCCGGGTTCGGGCAGCTCTTCCTCACGGGCGGCGCAGAACCAGTCGCGCGTAAAAATCGTTTCCTTGTCGCGTGCGAAGGCCTCCGGCGTCAGATAAGCGGCGCTGTCGAGCGAGCGTTCCATGGCAACATTGCTCTCCGGCTCAGTCATTGTCGTCGAGTCTCCGAGGTTGTTATTAGACACTTGCCTCATAAGAACCTTTCGGGCAAGCCATGTCGTGATGAGTTTATGACGGAGCGGATGATCGCATGGCGGGGCAGAGGAATCACTATGATGCGATCGTGGTCGGGGGCGGGCATAATGGCCTGACGGCGGCGGCCTATCTGGCGCGTGCCGGGCGATCGGTGCTGGTGCTGGAGCGACGTGAGATCGTGGGCGGTGCCTGCGTGACCGAGGAAGTGATTCCGGGGCACCGCGTGTCCTTTACCTCCTACATCGCATCGATGCTGATGCCGACGGTGATTCGCGATCTCGATCTGGGGTCGCACGGCCTGAAGATGGTCGCCTGCGATCCGATCCTCACCGTGCCGCTGGGCGACGGGCGGATCATTCGCTGGTGGTCCGATCCGCAGCGGACGGCGGAGGAGATCGGCCGCTTCTCGAAGAAGGATGGCGCGGCGTTCCTCGAGGTTGACCGCAAGCTCAAGGCGCTGGCCGCCTATCTCCAGCCCTTCTTCCTCCAGCCGCCGCCCGATCTTGCCGCGAAGGGTTTCGACAAGCTCCGCGAGGGGCTGCGCATCGCGAAGCGTTTCCGTAAAATCAGCGGCGGCGAGATGGGCGAGATGGTGACCTTCCTCACCGGATCGCTGGGCGATTTCCTCGACCGCCATTTCGAGGCCGAAGAAACCAAGCGAATGATCCTCGCCAACAGTGTCTACGGCAAGCATGGCGGCCCTTATGAGCCGGGCTCGGCGGTGGGCATGGTGTTTCACCTGCTGTCGGGCGGCGATCACAGCATCCAGGGCTTCAACGGTCATGTGATGGGCGGGATGGGGGCGATCAGCGCCGCCATCGCGGCCGCCGCGCGCGGCTTCGGGGCTGAGATACTGACCGAGGCGCCGGTTGCGCGGATCGATGTCGATCGCGGGCGCGCCAGGGGCGTGACTCTGGCCGACGGGCGGCGCTTCACTGCAGATGCGATCCTGTCCAATGCCGATCCCAAGCGGACGTTCCTCAGCCTCGTCGATCCCGAGCATCTGCCGGAGGATTTCCGGCGCGACATCGAGGCGATCAAGATGAGCGGGCCGGCGGCCAAGCTCAATCTGGCACTGTCGGGCGAGCCTACGGTCATCGGGCGCGGCAGGGATGCCGGGCCGCTCGAACGATCGTTGCTGTCGATCGCGCCGACGCTGGAAGGCGCGCAACGCTGCGCCGACATCGCGCGCTTCGGCGACATTCCCGAGCAGCTCTGGATCGACTGCGTCATCCCCAGCCTGGTCGATGACAGTCTCTGCCCGCCGGGCCATCATATGATGACCTGCTTCATCCAGTTCGTGCCCTATCGCCTGCGCGAGGGAACATGGGATGATCATCGCGAGGCCTTCGCCGATTCGATCATCCGCCAGATCACGCGGCACATGCCCGATCTGCCGGAGAAGATCATCGGCAGGACGGTGCTGACGCCGCTGGATCTGGAGCGGACCTACGGGCTGACGGAGGGCAATATCTTCCACGGCGATCTCCATCCCGGCGCGCTTTTCTCGATGCGTCCGGTGCCGCGCTGGTCGCAATATCGCATGCCGGTGAAAGGGCTTTACCTCTGCGGCGCCGGCGCGCACCCGGGCGGCGGTGTAACGGGAGCTCCGGGGCATAACGCCGCGATGCAACTGCTGCGCGACACCAAGGGGCGGCGAGCAGCCTGATGGCGGGAGGTGCGCACAACCCGCCCAAGGTCATGGGCATCGCGGACCTCGCGCTCTTCTACATTGTTACCGGCGTCAGCCTTCGCTGGATCGCGACTGCGGCGGCGATGGGGCCAAGCGCGATCTTCGTGTGGATCGGCGCGCTGATCGGCTTTTACCTGCCGCTGGTGCTGGCCATCGTCGAGCTGTCGTCACGCTACCCGCAGGAAGGCGGGCTCTACATCTGGACCAAGCAGGCCTTCGGGCCCTTTGTCGGCTTCATGGCGGGGTGGAGCTATTTCACCTCCAACCTGCCCTATTTTCCGGCTGTCTTCTATTTCGACGCGGGCAACGCGCTGTTCATCGGCGGCGACAAATTCCTCCATCTTCATAACAACGCCATGTTCTTCGTCGGCTTCTCGCTGATCGCGCTCGCCTTCATCACATGGCTCAACATCGTCGGGCTGCGTTTCGGCAAATGGATGCACAATGTCGGCGCGGTCGGCATGTGGCTGCCCGTACTGGTCGTGGTCGTGCTGGCGACACTCGTGTGGAGCCGGTTCGGCTCGGTGACGCAATTCTCGGCCGCCGCAATGGTGCCGACCTTCGACATCCAGCACATGATCTTCTGGGCCTCGATCGCTTTCGCGCTGTCGGGCGCCGAGACGGCATCGTTCATGAGCGGGGAGATCAAGAATCCAAGGCGCACCATTCCACGCGCCTTGCCGATCGCGGGCGTGGTGATCGTGCTCTGCTATATATTGGGCACGCTCGCGGTGCTGGTCGTGATGCCGTCGTCCGAGGTGAACAGCCTGCAGGGGCTGATCCAGGCCGGTGCTGTGGCGGCGGACAAGCTCGGCATCGGCTGGCTCGTCATTCCCGTGGCGCTGCTGATCACCATCGGTAATCTGGGGGCGGCGAGCGGGTTCCTGTCGTCCTGCGCGCGCATTCCCTTCTCGGTCGGCATCGATCGTATGTTGCCGCCGGTCTTCGCGCGCGTGCATCCGCGTTACGGCACGCCCTATGTCGCGCTGCTGCTGCAGGGCGCGCTGGGGGCGCTGTTCTGCATATTGGGGCAGGCAGGGACGGGGGTGAAAGGCGCTTATGACGTGCTGGTCAGCATGGGGATCATTGCCGCCTTCCTGCCCTTTGCCGGCATCTTCCTTTCGGTCATCCGCCTCCAGCGCGAACCGGCCGGCCCCGAAGTGACGCGCCTGCCGGGAGGGAGCGCGACATCGATCGCCATCGCCTGCGTCGGGCTGACGACGACGCTCGTCGCGCTCGTTCTGGCGGCATTCCCGGCCCCCGACGAGGCCAACAAGCCGCTCGCCATCGCCAAGATCATCGGCATGACGGCGATCCTGCTGGGGACGGGCGCGCTCGTCTACTATTTCGGCCGCCGCAGCGCGCGGCGAGCCAGTGACTTCCACAATGGGGAAGCGGTCCCTATCTGCTCTATGGATTAGCGTCGGGGCAGTTGGGCCCCTGTGCCGGGGGATGAGTTGATGATCGAGACCGATATCGTCGTCGGAGATGGTCCGAAGCGGATCAGGGCGAAGCGCCAGCCGCCGCTGGAGCGGCGGCAGGACCTGCTGGCGGTGACGGTGAGCTGTCTGGCCCGGCTTGGGCCGAAGGGGACGACGGGGCGCGAGATCTGCCGGCAGGCCGGCGTTTCGCACGGATTGCTGCGCCACTATTTCCGCAATCCGGACAATCTGCTCCTCGAGACCTACGAACTGCTGTGCGAACAGCTGATCACGCATCTTGAAGCCGAGATCGGCGAAATCGGCGATGACCCCGGCGCCGCGCTCACGCGCTTCTTCAGCGCCGCTTTCTCCAAGGAGTGGGCGAGCCCCGACGTGATCGGTGCATGGATGGTCTTCTGGCAACTTGTGCGCAGCCGCGAGGATTTCGCTCAGGTCAGCGTCAACTTCAACCAGCGCCAGCGCGTGTTGATGGAGCGAGTCGTCAGCCGGCTTCCGCAGAGCAAGGGTGCGCCGCCCATGGCCGATTCGATCGCGATCCTTTCGGCGGTGCTGGATGGGCTGTGGATCGAATTCTACCTGTCCGAAGAGCGCACGCCCAAGGAGCGCTGCATAGCGCTATGCCAGGAAACGGCGGCACGCCTGTTCAATTGCTGAATCGAAGAGCGTGCTTGCACACCCCTGATTCTTGTTATACGAGTGTCTAACAAGGCATGGGGAGTATCGCACAATGGCGCTCGCGCAGATTCGGCAGAATGTGGATCCGGACGAGGGATGGAGTCTCCCGGCCTGGACCTACTCGGATCAGGATTTCTTCAACGCCGAGATTCAGCAGATCATGCGCCCGTCGTGGCAGGTGGTTTGTCATCTCAGCGACATTCCCAACCACGGCGACTTCCACACGCTGGAATATATCGGCGAGAGCATCGTCGTCGTCCGCACCAAGGAAGGCGGCGTCAACGCCTTCACCAATGTCTGCCGCCATCGCGGCGCGCGTCTGGTCGACGGCCCTTCGGGTTGCGCGAAGAAGCTGATCTGCCCCTACCATGCCTGGGCTTATGAGCTCGACGGCCGCCTGACCGGCGTACCGATGCGTGAGACCTACGGCATCGACATGACCAAGCACGGCCTGACCCCGGTCGAGCTGGAAATCTGGCGCGGCTTCATCTTCGTCCGGCTGGAAGGCGGCGGGCCTTCGATCGCCGAGATGATGAAGCCCTATGATCATGAAGTGGAGCCTTACCGCTTCGAGGATCTGCGCGCCTTCGGCCGCGTCACGCTGCGCCCGCGCCGCGTGAACTGGAAGAATGTCGGCGACAATTATTCGGACGGCCTGCACATCGCGGTGGCGCATCCGGGGCTGAAGCGCCTGATGGGCAACGGCTATGGCGTCGAGGCGACCGAGCACGTCGACAAGATGTGGGGGCCGCTGGTCGACCGCACGTCGAACAATGCGTCGGAGCGCGCCTATCAGCGCTACCTGCCGCATGTCGACCATCTGCCCGAGGATCGCCAGCGGCTGTGGACCTATTTCAAGCTGTGGCCGAACGTCGCGTTCGACATTTATCCCGATCAGGTCGATTTCATGCAGTGGCTGCCGATTTCGCCCACTGAATGCCTGATCCGCGAAATCGCCTATGCCGTCCCCGACGATCGCCGCGAGATGCAGGCCGCGCGCTATCTCAACTGGCGCATCAATCGCCAGGTCAACGCCGAGGACACGACGCTCATCGAGCGCGTGCAGGACGGCATGTCGTCCGAGAGCTTCTCGGTCGGGCCGCTCAGCCAGGACGAAGTCGCGCTTCGTAATTTCTGCCGCAAGATTCGCCACGCCATCCCGGAAGCGCGCCAGCATCGCGCGCCCAAGCCGGGCTGGAGCCATGCCTACGGAGCCGCCAAGTGACCAAGAAATATGATGCAGTGATTATCGGCGGCGGCCACAACGGGCTTGTCTGCGCCTATTATCTGGCGCGCGCCGGCAAGTCGGTGCGCGTGCTCGAACGCCGCCCGATCGTCGGCGGCGCGGCGGTGACCGAGGAGTTTCATCCGGGCTTCCGCAATTCGGTGGCGAGCTACACGGTCAGCCTGCTGCAGCCCAAGGTGATCCGCGACATGAAGCTGGCCGAACGCGGCCTGCGCATCGTCGAGCGCCCGATCTCCAACTTCCTGCCGCAGGAAGACGGGCGCTATCTGAAGCTGGGCGGCGGACTGGAACGGACGCAAGCCGAGTTCCGTCGCTTCTCGCAGCATGATGCTGATGCGCTGCCGGGCTATTACGAGACGCTCGATACGGTGGCGGACGTGCTACGCGACCTCGCGCTCCAGTCGCCTCCCAATATCGGCGACGGCATCCACACGCTGATCGCGGCCGCCAAGCAGGGCCGGGGGCTGACCAAGCTCAGCCTCGCGCAGCAGCGTGACGTGCTGGAGCTCTTCACCAAGTCGGCGCGCACTTTCCTCGACAGCTGGTTCGAGAATGAAGCGGTCAAGGCCGCGTTCGGTTTCGACGCCGTCGTCGGCAACTTTGCCAGCCCGGATACGCCCGGTTCGGCCTATGTGCTGCTCCACCACGTCTTCGGCGAAGTGAACGGCAAGAAGGGCGCATGGGGCCACGCCATCGGGGGCATGGGCGCGATCACCCAGGCGATGCGCCAGGCGTGCGAGGAACTGGGCGTCGAAATCACGATCGAGGCGCCGGTCGCACGGGTGCTGGTCGATGGCGGCCGCGCGGTGGGCGTGAAGCTCGAGAGCGGCGCCGAGGTGATGGGCGACGCGGTGATCTCCAACGTCGGCCCACGCCTGCTCTACGACAAGCTGATCGCCGCGAGCGACCTCGCTCCTGAATTCCGTCGCCGCGTGAAGGCGTTCAAGGTCGGCTCCGGCACCTTCCGCATGAACGTCGCGCTGTCGGAGCTTCCGCGCTTCTCGTGCCTGCCCGAGCCGGGCGAGCATCTCCAGTCGGGCATCATCATCGCGCCGACGCTGGACTATATGGACCGCGCCTATACCGACGCGAAGCAGACCGGCATGTCGAAGGCGCCGATCGTCGAGATGCTGATCCCGTCGATCGTCGACGACAGCCTCGCGCCTCCGGGGCAGCATGTCGCCAGCCTCTTCTGCCAGCAGTTCGCGCCCGAACTGCCCGACGGCCGGAGCTGGGACGATGCGCGCGAGGAAGCCGCCGACCTCATCATCGATACGGTCGAGCGCTGGGCGCCGGGCTTCAAGGCTTCGGTCATTGCGCGGCAGATCCATTCGCCGCTCGACCTTGAGCGCAAGTTCGGCCTTACCGGCGGGGACATCATGCATGGCAACATGTCGCTCGATCAGTTGTGGGCGGCGCGCCCGATCCTCGGCAACGGCGCCTATCGCGGCCCGCTTAAGGGGCTCTACATGTGCGGTGCAGGTGCGCATCCGGGCGGTGGGGTGACCGGCGCTCCGGGCCACAATGCGGCGCGCGAGATCCTCGCCGATCGCGGTCTGTGGCGCAGGCTGACGCGCGCGGCTTGAGCCGGGCGGGACAATCGGTGCAGGATCGACGCCTGTCCGACAGGGAGCAGGCATGACGACGGCGACGACGACTTCGATCGAGCAGGCATTGGCGCATGCCCGTGGCCTGCTCGCACGGTCGCCGTCGCTCGCCGTCGAGCAGGCGACCGAGATATTGCGCTTTGCCCCTGGCCATGCGCCGACGCTGGCGCTGCTCGGCAGCGCCTTTGCCGCGCAGGGCAAGGTCGGCGAATCGATAAGCGCGCTGCGCGAAGCGGTACGGTGCGATCCGGCGGGCGTCGAAAGCTGGCGGCTGCTCGCGGCGCAGCTTGCGCTGGCGGGCGACATGAAGGGCATGGAAGCCGCGCAAGCAGGCGAGATGCGCGCTTCCGTCCATCATCCGCGCCTCCAGCAGGCGGCGCAGGCGCTGGTCGCCAACGATATCCCGGTCGCCGAGCGGCTGCTCAAGGCGCATCTGCGCGAGGATGACGGCGATATCGCCGCATTGCGCATGCTGGCCGAGGTTGCGGGACGGATCGGTCGCTATGACGATGCGCGGGTGCTGCTCGAACATGCGCTGGCGATTTCGCCGGGCTTTGCGCCGGCACGCTTCAATCTCGCGCTCGTCCACTACCGCCAGCACCGCCCGGCCGAGGCGATCGCGGAGCTCGATCGGCTGATCGAGCAGGAGCCCGCAAATCCCGCCTATGGCAATCTGAAGGCGGCGGCGCTGACGATGATCGGCGAGACCGACGCGGCGGTCGACCTGTTCGAGCAGGTGCTGTCCGCACGCCCGGCCCAGCCCAAGATCTGGATGAGCTATGGCCACAGCCTCAAGACCGTAGGCCGACAGGGCGACAGCATCGCGGCCTATCGCCGCGCGATCGATCTCGAGCCCCGGCTGGGTGAGGCGTGGTGGAGCCTCGCCAACCTGAAGACGGCGCGGTTCGACGCGGACGATGTGCAGGCGATGGAAGCGGCGCTGGGACGCGGCGATCTGGCGGCCGAGGATCGCTTCCATCTCCATTTCGCGCTAGGCAAGGCGCTGGAGGATGCGAGCGACTGGGAAGGCTCGTTCCGCCATTATGCCGAGGGAAATCGCCTGCGCCGCACAGAGATCGACCATGTGCCGCCGACCGCGCGCGTCGAGCGATCGCGGGCCTTGTTGACGAGCGAGGTTTTTGCGGAGCGTGCCGGGCAGGGTGAGCAGTCGCGCGATCCGATTTTCATTCTTGGCATGCCGCGATCAGGATCGACGTTGATCGAGCAGATATTGTCATCGCACAGCACCGTTGAAGGCACGCAGGAACTGCCCGATATCCGCGCCCTCGCGCGCGATCATGCCGGGGGCGAGCGTGACGATTATCCTGCCGGACTGCTCGATCTGGGCGCGGAACAGCTTGCGGCGATCGGCGCCGAATATCTCGATCGCACGCGCGTGCAGCGGCGCACAGCGCGGCCGCTATTCATCGACAAGATGCCGAACAACTGGCTGCACGTGCCGTTGATTCACATGATCCTGCCCAATGCGACGATCATCGATGCGCGCCGTCATCCGCTCGCCTGCTGCTTTTCCAACTTCAAGCAGCATTTCGCGCGCGGGCAGGCCTTCTCCTACGATCTGGCCGAGATGGGCCGCTATTATGCCGACTATGTCGCGCTGATGGCGCACGTCGACGCGGTGCTGCCCGGGCGCGTCCACCGTAGCCACTATGAGGCGATGGTTGCCGACACCGAGGGTGAGGTGCGGCGTCTGCTCGATCATATCGGGCTGCCGTTCGAGGAGGCGTGCCTGCGCTTCCACGAGAATGACCGCGCGGTCCGCACCGCAAGCTCCGAACAGGTGCGCAGGCCGATCTTCCGTGAAGGGCTCAACCAGCACACGCATTTCGAGCCCTGGCTCGGGCCGCTCAAGGAAGCGCTGGGTCCGGTGCTGACCGACTATCCCTATCCCGTCTGATCTTTATCGCGCGCGTAGCGAAGCGATCCAGAATCTCGGGCATCGAAAACTGGATTGCTTCGTCGGCTCCGCCTTCTCGCAATGACGGTGGGCGGTCAGACGAGATTGCGCGGGATGGCCTTTTCCCAGCGCTTGTCGAAGACCTTGGCGTCGCCATCCCACGCCTCGAACGTCTCCTCGCAGAGGAAGGCGGTGGGGGTCGATCTGGTCCGCGACCAGGCGCGCAGCTTGATGCGCCAGTCGCCGCGCCGATAGGTGTTGAAGCCTTCGGCTTCGATCTCGGCGCTGTTGGGATCGTCCTCGCGGATCGTGCGGCGCATGCGATAGGCCTGGCCATAATAGGTGTCGGGGCCGGGGACGAACTCTTCCTCGATCTTCGTCGATCCTTCCTCGATCACGAAGAGGCGCCTGCCGGGCTCGCCGCTGACCGCGACGCCGCCGAGGCGGTCGAAATAGGGAGCCTTCTCGGCACCCGGCGTGTCGTACACCTGACGAAGCACGGCGAAGGGCAGGGCGTCGTCCTCGGTTGCGGGACGGACGGGCAGCAGCAGATGCGAGATGCCGGCCGTGATATCGAGCGCGACCGGTTCGGGAGAGGGCCATGCGACGGGCCACCATGTCTCGCTGAGCGCGATGCGGATGCGGTTGCCGGGCGAGAAGCGGTGGCAGGCGAACTGGCCCTTCAGCGTCACCTCATAATCGCGGCCCGGTTCCAGCGGCGTGGGGTTCTCGTGGCTATCGCGGTGGGTGAGGTTGAGCAGCGCGTAGGTGACGAAATGCGATTTGCCGTCGGGCGTCACTTCGGTGAGCCGCGCATTGAGCTTTGCGACTGGCTTGTCACTGCGGACTCGCAGTTTCAGGACAGGTTCGCCCATAATGTCGAGCGTTTCCGCGAGCGGCGCGGAATCGAAACAGAGCGAAAGCGCGTCGTCGCCCGATTGTTCGCGCCAGCAATCGCCGGGCGCGCCGCCGCTGCATGAGGTGCGATTGGCGAAGCCGATGGTGAGATTGGTCGCGTGGCGCAGCAGCTTTGGTTCGCCCGCAGCGTCGCCGAGGCCGTCGGCGTTGAGGTGGAAGCGCCGATGCGCAATGCGCGGCGACGGCCAGTTTGCTTCGGAAACGAATGTACCGATCGTATCGCGCGGGTAGCTGTAGCCCTGCGGCATATCGGCGCGGAACGCCCAGAAGCGCGGTTCCTCCATGATCCCGTTGGCCTCGCCGTTCAGCCAGTGACGCCACCAGCGTGCCTCCACGGGGAGCCAGTCGACGCCGGGGCCGGGGACGCCATTGGCGTTGAAGGCGGGCTCGCCCTTGTGATCGGGGGCCTGCGCATAACCCGGCCAGCTATGCGCCCAGGGGCCGATCAGTGCCTTTTGCGGCGCCTGCGGCGCGCGCTCCATCATGCGCGTCGCCGAAGGCAGATAGGAATCGAGCGTGCCGGCGAGGTTGAAGACGGCGGCAGTGATCTTGCCATAGTTGGTCGTCGACCCGCTTTGCCACTTGGCGTCGTTGGTCTGGTGCGCGTTCCAATCGATGCTCACCGGTCGGGTGACCGCCAGCCGGTCCATCCACATGCTGCGCCACTTGTCCTCGCCCACGATCTGCGGATCAGGGGGCGCGCGCATCACCACCTGCCATTCCATCGCCCAACCCCACTGGTCCTGGATCAGGCAGCCGCCGCGATAATGGACGTCGTCGAGATAGCGCTGCTCCGTCCCGCAGGAGGAGACGATCGCCTTGAGTGCAGGCGGGGCCTTCGAGATTGCCTGCAGCCCGGTGAAGCTGCTGTAGGATATGCCGCGCATGCCCAGATTGCCGTTGCACCAGGGCTGGCGGCCGATCCACGCGATCATGTCGAGCGCATCGGCCTGCTCGATCGGCATATATTCGTCGATCATCACGCCATCGGAATCGCCCGTGCCGCGAATGTCCACATGGATGAAGCCAATACCGCGCTTTGCGAGCGCCGGCCCGACGAAATCGTCGCGCGACCGATAGGCCTCGCGTTTGCGATAGGGGAGATATTCGATCACCACGCCGCACGGCTTCGCATCGGCATCGGCGGGCAGGAAAAGACGGGCGGCGAGGCGCGCGCCGTCGGGCATCGGGATCCAGATATTCTCGACGATGCGGATTGCGGGATCGTCGAGCGCGACGGGGACGGACAGCGGCGGCTCTTGCCTGGACTTCGCCAGCGCCGGCGCGGCCGGAGCCGCCGCCATCATGCCTAGTATCGCCCGCCGCGTCGTCGCCATGCCGTCTCCGATCATCTATTGGACATTCGTCTCATGATCGGAGGCGGCTGTCCAGCCGATGATTTGCAGCAGCTTAAGATGCGTCGGCGTGCGCTTCCCCAATCATCCACGCGCTGACCTGCGCCAGCGCGGGCGAGGTCGGCCGGTCGTCGGGATAGACGAGATAATAGGCTTCCTCGTTACTGAGCGAGACGGGCAAGGGCGAGACGAGTGAGCCCGCAGCAAGCTCCGGCTCGATCAGGAAGCGCGGGATCAGCGCGATGCCGCTTCCCGCTGCCGCAGCCTGCGCGAGCATCAGGAAATGCTCGAACGAGCCGCTGGGCGCGGGTGGTTCGGCGTCGGCGCCCGCGACGCGCAACCACTGGCTCCATGCGGAGCGGCGTGAGCTTTGGACGAGAAGCGGCCAGGAAAGGATGTCTTCGGGCTTTGCGATCGGCTGCTCGGCAAGGCGGGCGGGGGCGCAGACCGGGATAGCCTGTTCGCGGAACAGCAGTTCGTGGCGCGCGCCGGGCCAGTCTGGCAACCCGAAATGGATCGCGGCGTCGAAGGGCTCGTCGGCGAAGCTGAAGGGGAAGGAACGCGCGGCGAAGTTCACGACAACATTGGGGTGGCGTTCGGTAAGGCGTGGCAGGCGTGGGGCAAGCCAGCGCATGCCGAAGCTGGGCAAGGTCGCGATATTCAGCTCCTTGTCGGGCTGGCGCGCGATGGCGGCGGCGGTCGCCGCGCGGATGCGGTCGAGCGCCGGGGTGATCGCGTCGGCATAGGCACGACCTTCGGGGCTGAGCGTCACGCGCCGTCCGCTGCGCTGGAACAGGCTGATCTGGAGCCAATCCTCAAGCGTTGCGATCTGGCGACTGACGGCGCTTTGCGTCAGCCCGACCTCGTCGCCTGCGCGTGAGAAACTGTCATGACGCGCTGCGGCAACGAAACTCGCAAGTGCGCCCATGGGCGGCAGGAGTCGACGGCGACTGTCGCTCATTACATATTCCGATTCGTCATCAACAGATGAAGTCATTATGTTTGTGTTGGTCGCCTGTCCAATCCAAAAGCACGGTCCTCAAGATCTTCATCGAAGGAATGGGACATGGCAGTCATCGAACGGCTGGTGCAGGGGCGGATTGGCGCGGAGGCGGCGGAGCGGCTGCTGGCGACGATCGTCATCGACGACGCGATCGTCGCCGAACGCGACGGCCAGGTGACGCGTGCGGGCTTCGCGACCGCGCTGGGCGTATGCCTGTTCGATGCGCTGCTCAAGGTCGTGCCGACCGGCGCGGCCTATGTCGCCGATCGCATCGCCGCAGGCGAGCGCGTCAACTTCGATCATGGCGCCATCCGCACCATCCGTTTCCTCGACCGGCCGACGGGCGCGCTGCCTGGCGGGCAGGATGCCTTCCGCCGCATTCTGGAGCCGCTGGGCTATGCGGTGGCCGGCACTTATCCGTTGCCGCGCCTCAAGATGACCGGCCGCGCCTATTGCCACCGCGACTATTCCGAGGCGATCCCGCAATATTTCCTGAGCGAGCTGCATGTCGACCAGTTCGATTCGGCCTTCGGCGCTGCGGCAGACCGCGTGTTCGGCGCATCGCGCGATCCGCTCGGCGCGGCGGCGCTCAGCATGCTCAATCTCTTCTCGGCCGGGCAGGATGCGCCTTTCGCGCTGGCCGAGGTCGCGCTGCCCGAGATTCTCGCGGCGTTCGATCGCCAGCATGTCGAGCCGACCATCGCCGACTATGAGGCGCTGCTGGCGCAATCGCCCGAGGCGGCGTGGATCGCGACCGAGGGCAATGCCTTCAACCATGCGACCGATCGCGTCGCGGATGTCGAGGCGCTGGCCGATCGCGAGCGCGCGATGGGGCGCCCGATCAAGGACCGTGTCGAAGTCTCGACCAGCGGGCGCGTGCGCCAGACCGCCTATCGCGCCGATCCGGTGCTGCGGAGCTTCCGGACCGCGACGGGCGCCGAGAAGCGCGAAGTGCCGGGTTCCTTCTACGAATTCATCACGCGCGAGATCGACCCGGCCACAGGTGCGCTCGACCTCGCTTTCGACAGCGGCAATGCGACGGGCATTTTTGCGATGACCAAGGCGGCATGACGCTCGACGCGTTCGCGACGATCGTCGGCGATGCGCAGTTGCTGCGCGCGCCCGACGATCTCGCGCGTTACGACAATGACGGACGACAGGGCGGCGGCGCGGCGCTGGCAGTCGTGCGCCCGGGGTCGACGGCTGAAGTCTCTGCGCTGATGCGCGTGGCGGCGGCCGAAGGAATCCGGCTGGTCCCGCAGGGCGGGCGCACGGGACTGGTCGGAGCGGGGCTGGCGAAGGGCGAGGTGGTGTTGAGTCTGGAGCGGCTCAACCGCGCGCCGGTGATCGATGCGCTCAATCGCAGCGCCGAGGTTGATGCGGGCGTCGCGCTCTCGACGCTCAACGAAGCTGCGGGGCGCCACGGGCTGTTCTTCCCGATCGATCTGGGCGCGGATCCCTCGATCGGCGGGATGGTCGCCGCCAATACCGGCGGTGCGCGGCTGCTGCGCTACGGCGACGTGCGGCGCAACCTGCTGGCCGCCGAAGTCGTGCTGGCCGACGGGCAGGGGACGATCGTCGAGCTTGGCCGCGCCTTGTGGAAGGACAATAGCGGGCTCGACCTGAAGCAGCTTTGGGTCGGCGGCGCGGGATCGCTGGGTATCGTGACGCGCGCGACTCTGGCGCTCCAGCCGCGCCCGACGGCGGTGGTGACCGCGATGCTCGCTCTCGACCGGCCCGAGGTGGCGATCGAGCTGCTCGAAAGGCTCGAGGCCGATTTCGGCACGTTGCTGACCGCGTTCGAGGGCATGTCCCATGCCGCGCTCGATGCGGCGTTCGGGCATGTCGCGCGGCTGCGCAATCCTTTTGCGGCGGGTGTGCCGCGCTATGCGGTGTTGATCGAGCTGTCGGCGGGCGGCGCGTTCAGCGAGGATATGCTTGAGGAGGCGCTGGCGGCGAGCCTTACCCCCTACATGGACGGCGACGACGCCCCGGTCAGCGATGTCGCGATCGACCGGCGCGAGGGGCTGTGGGCGATCCGCCATGCCGTTCCCGAAGGGCTGCGCGCCAAAGGCAAGGTGATCGGCTGCGACATCGCACTGAAGCGCGGTGACGTGATGCGGTTTCGCGCAGACGTCGCGGCGCGGCTTGCGGCGGCCGCGCCAATTCTCGAGCTTCATGATTTCGGGCATATCGGCGACGGCGGGCTCCATTATAATCTCGTCTGGCCTGCCGGCGCCGGGGCGTTCGATCCCGTCGTGGCCGAGCGGGCGCGCGCGATCGTTTTCGACGCCGCGTGCAACGATTATGGCGGCAGCTTCAGCGCCGAGCACGGGATCGGCCCCGTCAATCTCAACTATTATGCGAGGCTTGTGCCGGCGGCCGAACGCCGCCTTGCGGGCCGCATCCAGACGCTGATCGCGCCGCAGCGCATCGGCCGCGTCGATTTCGGAACGGAGGAAGAGTGATGACCGACGATCGCATCATGGGCGTCTACAGCCGCGCGCCAGTGGCGGTGGAAAAGGGTGAGGGCGTCTGGCTGACCGACGCCGAGGGGCGTACCTATCTCGACTGCGTCGGCGGGATTGCGACCGATGCGCTGGGCCATGCCCATCCGAAGCTCGTCGCCGCGCTGACCGAGCAGGCGAACAAGCTGTGGCATGTCTCCAATATCTTCCGCATCCCCGGCCAGGAAGAACTGGCGCGGCGGCTGACCGACGCGACCTTCGCCGACGTCGCCTTCTTCGGCAATTCGGGATCCGAGGCCGTCGAATGCGCGCTCAAGACCGCGCGGCGCTATCATTCGGTGGGCGGCCAGCCCGAGCGGATCGACGTGATCGGCTTTGCCGGATCGTTCCACGGCCGCACCTATGCGGCGATCAACGCGGCCGGCAATCCTTCCTATGTCGAGGGTTTCGGCCCGCGCCTGCCCGGTTACGTCCAGTTGACCATCGACGACGAGGATGCCATCGCCGAGGCGATCGCGCGCCCGACGACGGCGGCGCTGATCGTGGAGCCGGTGCAGGGCGAAGGCGGCGCGCGTGCGCTGACCGGCGAATGGATGCGCCGCGTGCGCGACCTGACGCGCAGGCATGGTGTGCTCCTGATCCACGACGAAGTGCAGAGCGGCATGGGGCGCACCGGCAAGCTGTTCGCGCATGAATGGTTCGAGGACGCAGCGCCCGATATCATGACGACGGCCAAGGCGCTGGGCGGCGGCTTTCCCGTCGGCGCATGCCTTGCGACGGCGGAGGCCGCGCGCGGCATGACCGTGGGCGTCCACGGATCGACCTTCGGCGGCAATCCGCTGGCGATGGCGGTCGCGAATGTCGCTTTCCAGGAAATCGCGAAGGAAGAGACGCTGGCCAATGCCCGCGCGGCCTCGGCCGATTTCTTCCTCCGCCTCGAAGAGTTGCGGGCGCGCTATCCCGACGTGATCGTCGACATTCGCGGCAAGGGGCTGCTGATCGGCATCAAGCTCGTCCCCAACAACCGTGCCTTCATGGGCATTGCGCGCGATGCGGGCCTGCTGGTCGCGGGCGGCGGCGAGAATATCGTGCGGCTCCTGCCCTCGCTGCTCATCACCCATGCCGAGATCGAGGAAGCGGTGAGCCGCCTGGCGACGGCGTGCGAAATGGCGCGGGCGTCGCTGCTGCAGGCGGCCTGATGCTCGCTGTCCGCGCCGCCGGGCCGTCCGACATCGATGCCTTGATGGAGCTCGCCCGGCTGTCCGGGCGGGGCTTCACCAGCCTGCCCGAGGACAAAGCGACGCTCGCCGACAGGCTCGACCTGTCGGCGGCGAGCTTTTCGGGCGAGGTCGCGCCGGCCGAGGCCTGGTACACCTTGTTGCTGGAGGATGCAGGGACCGGAAGGATCGACGGGGTCGCGGCGGTGCGCGCGGCAGTGGGGCTGAAACGGCCGCATTTCTCGTTCCGCGTGATGACGCTGGCCCAATATTCGCCGGCCATCGGGACGCGTTTCGATCATCAGGCGCTGGTGCTGGTCAACGAATGCGGCGGGTGGAGCGAGGTCGGATCGCTGTTCGTCCGCGCCGAACGCCGTGCGGGTGGCGCGGGGAGCCTGCTCGCGGCCTCGCGCTACATGCTGATCGGCGCCGATCCGCTGCGCTTCTCGGAAACGGTGATGGCCGAGCTGCGCGGCTGGTTCGGGCAGGACGGCGCATCCTGCCCCTTCTGGGACGGCGTGGCCTCGAAATTCTTCCGCCTGCCATTCGACGAGGCGGATGCGATGGTGATGTCGACCGACGGGCAGTTCATCCTCGATCTCGCGCCGCGGCACCCTATCTATCTCGAACTGATCGCGCCCGAAGCGCGCGACGCCGTTGGCCGCGTCCACCGCGACGGGCAGGCGGCGCTCGCGATGCTGGAACGCGAGGGTTTCGCGCTGTCGAGGCTGGTGGATATTTTCGACGGCGGTCCGACGGTGACGTGCCGGCGCGACCATATCGCCAGCCTGCGCAACACGCGCGCCTTCGCGGTCTCGGTCGCCGATCGGGTGGAAGGCGCGCCGCGCTTGCTGTCGACCGATTCGATCGGTGCGTTCAGGGCGGTGCGCGCGGCGGTGAGCCTGAGCGAGGATGGCGCGACGATCGACGCGGAAGCGGCGCGCGCGCTGAAGGTTGAAGACGGCATGATTGTCAGGGTGAGATTATGAGCGAGCTTTATATCGGCGGGGCCTGGGTTGCAGGCGAAGGCGAGGCGCTGACCTCGACCGATCCGGCATCGGGCGAGATCGTCTGGCAGGGTGAGGTCGCCAGCGCAGCGCAGTGCGAGGCCGCGGTTGCGGCGGCGCGGGCGGCGGCGCCGGGCTGGGGCGCCCGGCCGCTCGGAGAGCGCATCATGCTCGCCCGCCGTTATGCAACGATTCTCGGAGAGCGTCGGGAGGCGCTGGCCGAGGCGCTGTCGCGCGAGACGGGCAAGCTGCTGTGGGAAACGCGGGCCGAAGTCGCGTCGATGATCGCCAAGGTCGAGGTGTCGATCAGCGCGCACGCTGAACGAACCGGCGAGCGCGACGGCCTCCAGCCCTTTGGTCGCGCGGTGCTGCGCCATCGCCCGCACGGCGTGATGGCCGTGCTCGGCCCGTATAACTTCCCCGGGCATTTGCCCAACGGGCATATCGTGCCCGCGCTGCTTGCCGGGAACACGGTGGTGTTCAAGCCGTCGGAAAAGACGCCGCTGGTGGGCCGTCTGATGGTCGAGGCGTGGATCGCCGCAGGGCTGCCCGAAGGCGTTCTCAACCTCGTGCAGGGCGCTCGCGAGACCGGGGCGGCGCTGGTCGCGGCGGATATCGATGGGCTGCTGTTCACCGGCTCCGCAGCGGCGGGCGCTCATTTCCGGCGTGCCTTTGTCGATCGCCCGCATGTCATCCTCGCGCTCGAACTGGGCGGCAACAATCCGCTGATCGTCTGGGATTCGCCTGCCGATGCGGCATCAATGGTCATCCATTCGGCGTTCATCACCACCGGTCAGCGCTGCTCGTGCGCGCGCCGGCTGATCCTGCCCGAAGGTGCGACCGGCGATGCGGTGATCGAGCAGGTCGTGGCGCTTACCGATCAACTCAGGATCGCGGCGTGGAACGAGGAGGGCGAGGCCTTCATGGGGCCGCTGGTCGACGCAGGGGCTGCGCGCGTGGCGCTCGACGGCGCGGCGGCGCTGGTGGCGCGCGGTGCGCGCGTCATCCGCCCGTTCGCGCCGGTTACAGGACGCTCCGAAGCCTTCGTCCGGCCGGGTATCGTCGACGTGACAGGCGTCGCGGTTGAGGATGCCGAGCTGTTCGCGCCACTGCTCCAGATCATGCGCGTGCCCGATTTCGACGCCGCCATCGCGGCGGCCAACGCGACGCGCTTCGGCCTGTCCGCCGGGCTGGTCAGCGCCGACGAAGCGCTGTGGCAGCGTTTCGCCGCCCATGCGCGTGCGGGCGTGGTCAACTGGAACCGCCCGACCACGGGCGCGGCGGGCAACATGCCTTTCGGCGGGCTCGGCGATTCGGGCAATCATCGCCCCAGCGCTTATTATGCCGCCGATTATTGCGCTTATCCGGTCGCGAGCTTCGAGGCGACCGCTCCCCAGCCCATAGCGGTGCCGGGCATCGCCTAGCGCGGCGGGGTGAAGAGCCGGTCGCCGGTGAGGCTGGACGGGTCGGGACAGCCGAGCTGCGCCATCGCCACTTCCAGCTCCACACGCAGTATCTGGAGCATGTGCGCGACGCCGGGCATGCCGGCGACGGCAAGCGCGTGGATCTGGGGGCGGCCGACGAGGACGGCGCTGGCGCCGAGGCAGAGCGCCTTGACGATATCGACGCCGGTGCGGACGCCGCCGTCGATGAGGATGGGGATGCGGCCGGCGACCTGATCGCGCACGGCCGGCAACAGGTCGACGCTTGTCGGCAGACCGTCCAGCACGCGGCCGCCATGGTTGGAGAGAATGAGACCGTCGATGCCTTCGTCGATCATCCTGTCGATATCGGCGCCAATCGCCATGCCCTTGACGATGATAGGCAGGCTCGTCGCGCTGCGCAGCCAGGCGAGATCCGCCCAGCATGGCATCGCGTCGACCATCGGCGTTCCGAACAGAAGGCCGCTTGCGGCATGGGCGACATGGCGCGCGCGCGTCATGCCGGCGAGATTGGCGGCGTCTACGCCCGGCGGCAGGGTGAAGCTACTGCGCTTCAGGCCGGCATCGATCGTCAGGACGATCGCTTCATAGCCTGCTTCCTCGGCACGCCGGACCAGCGCCAGATTGTCGGACCCTTCGGGCTGCAGATAGAGCTGGAACCACAGAGGAGCGTTTGGCCTGCGCAATTCGCGGCTGGCGGCGCGGCCGGCCGCTGCGACCGATTCCAGCGCTATGCCCGAAAGCGTGCTGAGCACCATGCCGACCTCGAGCGCGGCCGCCGCGCGCGCGACGGCAAGTTCGCCTTCGGAATGCGCCAGAGTTTGGTAGGCGACGGGGGCAAGGAGGATCGGCGCGGCATGGCGGCGGCCGAACAGGTCGATCGCCGTATTGCCCCCGCGCAGATCGGAGAGCGCACGCGGAACCAGGCGCAGCTGATCGAAGGCGGTGCGATTGTCGGCCAGCGTCAGGCACGCCCCCGATCCCTCCTGGACATGCATCCAGCTTGCCGGCGGCATGTGCGCTTCGGCGCGCTTCTCATAATCGGCAAGGTTCAGCAGATCGGCGGGGATGGCCGAAAGTGGCGGCAGCGGTCCCATCATGTCGCTCAGGTCGTCGACCATTGGCGGAGCAGGTTATGATAGACGTTGGTCAGATCGTCGACCGAAGCATGATCGGGATGATCGGCGCTCAGCGACTGGATCGCATTGTCGAGCTGGAACAGTGTGCGCCGGCGCTCGTCGGCGGCGACGAGGCTCTGCGTCCAGAAGAAGGCGGCAAGGCGCGTGCCGCGCGTCACCGGCGTCACGCGGTGAAGGCTGCTGCCGGGATAGACGATGAGATGGCCGGCGGGGAGCTTTACACGTTGTTCGCCGAACGTGTCTTCGATCACCAGTTCACCGCCGTCATAGTCATCGGGATCGCTGAGGAACAAGGTCGATGAGATGTCGCTGCGGACATGCTGCATCGTGCCGGGGACCGGGAAGATCGCGTTGTCAACATGGTTGCCGTAAGTGCCGCCGTCTTCGTAGCGGTTGAACTTGGGCGGCAGGATACGCAGCGGCAGCGCCGCCGCGATGAACAGCGGCGTTCGCGCCAGCCGGTCGAGGATGAGGTTGGACAATCGCTGCGCCACGGGATTGTCGGGCGCGAGCTGGCCGTTGCGCTTCACGTTGCGCGCGCGGTGCCCCGCGGTCGCGCGGCCGTCCACCCATTCGGCCGCCATCAGCGCGGCATGCGCTTCGCGCACCTCCGCCTGAGTGAGCAGTTCCGGTATTTCGATGACCATGGCGCTATTTTGCGGACCAGCGCGACGCTGGCAAGGCGGGTGGGTGGAGAGAGAGGATTTCCCTCTCCACCCGGGGACGTCAGAAGCGGGCGTTGAGGGTGAACACGGCGGAGCGTGCGTCGCCCGGCGTGGCCCAGCCATTGTTGCGGATGCGGGTGTAATATTTGGCGTTAGTGAAGTTCTTCACATTCACCTGCAGCGAGATCTTCCGCGTGATGTCGTAGGAGAAGAACGCCTGATGCACCCAATAATCCTTCGAGAAGGCGACAGTCGGCGCGGCAAGCGTCGGCGTGCCGAAGGCGAAGCGGCCCTGATAGGTCGCGCCATAGCCGACCGAGAGACCGAAGGGCAGGCGATAGGTGGTGAACAGACTGCCCGAATGCTTGGGCGTGTTCGCCAGTTCGGCCCCGCGCGCCGGATCGGGGACAGCGCTGCTGTTGCCGCAGCCGGTAGCACCCGGATTGGCAAGGCAGTAATCCGACACCGACTGGCGCAGTTCGCCGTTCAGATAGGTGTAGTTGGCGACGATCTGCCACGCCGGGGTGATCTTGCCCGTGGCGCTGAGCGAGATGCCGTCGACGCGCGAATGGCCGTCGAGCACCTGATCGGGCACGGTCGGATCGTTCGAGGCGACGCGATATTTATCGCGCTCGTTGCGGAAAGCCGCAGCCGCGAGCAGCAGCCCGCCGTCGAACAGTTCGGCCTTGGCGCCGATCTCGTAGTTGCGCGCGGTTTCCGGATCGACGTTGCAAGTCGCATCGGTGCACGATCCGTTGACGCTGGATTTCGACGGCGTCTGCGAATTGCCATAGGCGACGTAGAGGCTGACATTCTCGATCGGCTTGTAAGTCAGGCCGACGCGATAGGAGACAAGCGTGTCGGCATTGCGGAATACCACGCCGCGCGTGACCTGGCCGAGCGTCGCAGTCGTGGTCGAGACGGTGTCGGCCCGGTAGCTGCCTTTGTTGCGCTCGACGCGGACGCCGCCGCTGAACTCGATCTTGCCGAGCTTCATCGTGTCGAACAGATAGGCGGCATAGTTGGTCTGCTCGCCCGCCTGGCGCGCGCTCTCGATATAGTTGAGCGGGCCAGTCCAAACATTGCTTCCGTAGACGCCGCCGGGCACCGACGGGCCGGTCACGACATTATTGGGATCGGCAATGTTGATATAGGGCAAGTGAGCGTTGGCGCTCGGTGCTGCCGGGTTGAAGGCGAATGGATTGCTTCCGTCCGCCGCGCGCAGCACGTTGCCGGTCGAAAGATCGAACTTCTCCCAGGTCGCGGCGCCGCCGAAATCGATCGTGTGCTCGATGGGGCCGGTGTTGAACACCGCCTTCAGATCGACCTGGTCGAACATCAGCTGGTTGCGTGTGTCGCGCGTGTTGCCGCGCGGGCCGGACGGCAAGTAGAAGCCTGCAGGCACGGTGATGTTGAACACCTGCGTCGCGCCGGTGCGCGTGTCGAGATCGACCGTGCACGAGCCGCCGGTCGGGGTCACGCCACTCGGCAGGCACCAGGTGCCCTGGGGCGGATCGACCACCGAATATTGCGTCACATCCTGGAAGCGCGCGAGGTTGCGGATCGACACTTTGTCGCTGAAATCATGCTCGAACGTCGCGGTGAGCTGATTGACGTTGATCCGCTGCGTGTCGACGTTGCGATAGCCGTAATAGCTGCTCCGATCGACGCCGGGCACCGCACCGCCATAATAGGGCACGCCATATTGCGGGACGTTGCGATCTTCCTGATGCAGATACTGGACGGTCAGGCGGGTGGGGCTGTCGATGCCGATGGTGACGGCGGGCGCGACGCCCCAGCGCTTATACTTCTCGACATCGCGGCCAGGCACGTCGTTACGATGGATCATCGCGTTGAGGCGGAAGGCGATCAGATCGCTGACGCGGCGGTTGATGTCGGCCGTGCCACGATAATAGTTGTCGGTCCCGACGCCGCCGGTGACGAGCGCCTGATCGTCGGCCAGGGGCTTCTTGGTGACGAGGTTGATGTTGCCGCCGACCGAACCCGCGCCCGAGATCACCGAGTTGGCGCCGTTGGTGACTTCGATCTGCTGGAGATTGAAGGGATCGGTGCGCGTATATTGCGCACTGTCGCGCACGCCATCGACGGTGATGTCATTGTTGGCGCTGTAGCCGCGGAAATTGATGCTGTCGCCATAGCCGCCGCCGCCTTCGCCGGCGCCGAATGTGATGCCGGGCAGGGTGGACAGCACGTCGCGTAGCGTCAGCAGATTCTGCTGCTCGATCACTTCGCTGGAGAGGACGGTGATCGTCTGCGGCGTATCAAGCACCGAACGCGTCCGCTTCGGCGATTCGAGCGTCCTGCCCGGCGTGTCGTCGATCGCGGTGTCCGTCACCGTCACGCCGCCGAGGGTTCGTTCCTCCTGCGCGGCAGAAGAATCCGTAGCCTGCTGCGCATGGACGGCCGTCGGCGCCAGCGCTGCGGCGCTGATGCAGGACATGGCCAGAAATTTCCGATGCCGGTTGATAGATGTCGCAGCAGTTCGTTGCATGACCGTTCCCTGGTTGTGAGCTTCTTGTTGTCGCTCGCTTATTGCGACGCATTATCATGTGCAATAGAAAATATGCGGCGCTGGTGCTTTTATTGCCGGTGAGGGGTGCGGCCCATTGACGGAGTTGCGGCGCTTTCGGGGCGGCGCCCGCGACGCGGTGCGGCCATATGCTGCGCTATGCGGACAGCACTATCACGATGCGCGCGTCTGAAACCGCGCCGGTTCGGGGTCGAAAGCGTTTTCGACACCCGGCACCCCGCGAAGCGCGCAAGCATGCGCCGCACTCGAGGTTCAGCTGGCGACGGCGGCGATCGCTTCGTAAATGCAGTCGAGGTCGGCGTCGTCGATGCAATAGGGCGGCATGACGTAAATCGTGTTGCCGAGCGGCCGGAGCAGAAGATCGGCCTGCACGAAGCGGGCGAGCAGCCGGGGGCCGAGATCGGACAGATAGTCGCCGTCCGGCGCGTCGAGTTCGATGGCCGTAATCGTGCCGAGGGCGCGCGGATTGCGGACGCGCGGCAGCGACGCCAGCGCATCAAGCCGCCGGCGCTGGCGGGCGGCAAGGTCTGCGATGCGCTCGATCACCGGCTCCTCGCGCCAGATGGCGAGATTGGCGTTGGCTGCCACGCAGGCGATGGGGTTGGCGGTATAGCTCGAGGAATGGAAGAACATTTTCGCGCGATCGGTCGACCAGTGCGCGTCATAGATGGCATCGGTCGCCATCGTCACCGCCAGCGGCACCGCGCCGCCCGTCAAACCTTTGGACAGACATAATATGTCGGGGACGATATCGGCCTGGCTGCACGCGAGCAGGCTGCCTGTGCGGCCCCACGCCGTCATCACTTCGTCGGCTATGAACACTATCCCGTGGCGCGCGCAGATCGCACGCATCTCGGCGAGCAGGCGGGGCGCATATATCAGCATGCCGCCGGCGCCGAGGATCAGCGGCTCGACGATCAATGCGGCCGGTTTCGCGTGGCACGCGGCCTCCAGCGCGTCGAGCGTCGCCTGTTCGGAACCTTCGACGGGGAAGGGAATGGTCCCGGTGTCGAAAAGCAGGGGCGTGTAGGCTGCGTTGAACACCCCGCGCGCGCCAACCGACATCGCGCCGATCGTGTCGCCATGATAGCTATGCTCCAGGACGAGGATCCGGTGGCGCGGCTCGCCCCGGTGGAGCCAGTAGCCGAGCGCCATCTTGAGCGCGACCTCGACGCTGGTCGATCCCGAGTCCGAGAAGAAGACATGCGAGAGCGCCGGGGGCATGATCGCCGTCAGCCCGCGCGCCAGCATCTCCGCCGGCTCGTGCGTCCAGCCCGCAAAGATGATCTGATCGAGCTTTTCGGCCTGCGCCGCGATCGCCGCCATGATCCGGGGATGGCGATGGCCGTGGGTGATGACCCACCAGGACGATATGGCGTCGACGATGCGGCGGCCGTCGGCAGTGTGGAGCGCCGCGCCCTCGGCCCGTTCCACGAGCGGGATCGCTTCCTGGAGCCCGTGCTGGGTGAAGGGATGCCAGACGGGAGAGCGCGTCACCGGAAATCCGCCAGGTTGAAATTGTCGTGGAAGGCGCGCGCGAGCGTGGCACGATCAAGCGGTTCGACCCATGGCAAACGACCGAGGCGTTTGATCCCGCCGATCGCGGCGACCGTCGCTTCACTGTCTTCGGCGGGATCGCCGATGAAGGCGATGCCGAGCAAGGGGGCGCCGCGCGCGCGCAATGCCTCGATCGTCATCAGGCTGTGGTTGATCGTGCCGAGCCGGGTGCGCGCGACGATGGCCACCGGCAGTCGCCAGCGCGCAAACAGATCGGCGAACAACAGGTTGCGCGTCACGGGAACGAGCGCGCCGCCGGCGCCTTCGATCACCAGGGGACGCACGGGGGGCGGGGCCAGCCGATCGGCATCGATCATCACATCGTCGATCTCGGCGGCGCAGTGCGGCGAGCAGGGCGTGGTCAGCCGATAGGCCTCGGGAAGAATATGGTCGTGCGGCACGCCCGAAAGCGCGGCGACGCACTCGGCATCGCTGCCATCTTCCAGGCCCGCCTGCACGGGCTTCCAATAATGTGCGCCGAGCGCGCCGGTAAGCGCGGCGGCGAAGACGGTCTTGCCGATATCGGTGTCGGTGCCGGTGACCACGATTGCGTCGGCCATCAAAGCAGCGCCGCCAGTGCAGCCGCGAGTGCCGCGACGTCGTCGGACGAGGCGTTCAGCGTTAGCGAGATGCGCAGCCGCGACGTGCCCTGAGGCACTGTGGGCGGGCGGATGCCGCGAACGTCGAAGCCCCGATCCCGTAGTCCGGCGGCGATCGCCATCGTTCGGGCGTCGTCGCCGAGGATTACCGGCTGGATCTGCGAACCACTGGGCGTGACGCCCAAGGGGGTAAGGAGCCGCGCGGCCTCGGACACCAGCATCGCAAGCCGCTCACGGCGCTCGGGCTCGTCGGCAAGCATATACAGGCTGGCGCGCACCGCGGCGGCCATCAACGGGGACGGCGCGGTCGAGAAGATGAAGCCGCGCGCGCGATTGACAAGGAAGTCACGCACGACGCGCGGCGCGCAGACCAGCGCACCTTCGCAGCCCAGCGCCTTGCCGCACGTCCGCAGCGTGATGACGTTGGGTTCGCCGCCGAGGTATGCTGCGAGGCCGCGCCCTCCTTCGCCGAACACGCCCGTGGCATGCGCTTCGTCGATCAGCAAAATGGCGTCGTGGCGGGCGGCAACGGCCGCGATCTCGGCGATCGGCGCGCAATCACCGTCCATGCTGTACAGGCTTTCGACTGCGATCCAGGGACGTCCTGTCGTTCCGCCGGCGCGCCAGCGTTTGATCGCATCCTCGATTCGCGTGGGATCATTGTGCCCAGCCGAAACCGATGCCGCACGGCTCAGCCGTAGCCCCTCATGCGCGCTGGCATGGATCAGATCATCATACACGATCAGGTCTGATTTCTGCGGGAGCGTGGCGAAGAGGGCGGCATTCGCAGCATAGCCCGTCGGGAAGAACAGCGCTGTCTCGCTACCGAACCAGGCGGCGGCTTCGGCCTCGAGCGCCTCATGTTCCGGATGGTTCCCGCGCAGCAGTCGCGAACCGCCCGAACCGATCGGCACGCCGCGCGCGATCGCATCAGTGACTGCCATGCCGAGGCGCGAAGAGGCCGCGATGCCGAGATAGTCGTTCGAGCTGAAGTCGATGCCCCGGCGCGGGCTCAGCCGGCGCAGACGGTGGCGCTGTTCAAGTTGGGCGAGGTCGGTGGTCAGGGCAGTGAAGGGCGCGTGCGGGCGCGACCATGGCATATGCTCGGCGAGGCGATTCATGCGCGCCTGATGTCGATCCCTGCACCATCGGGCAAGGGGCTTCTGCTGTCATGTGCGGCGACATAAAACCGCACTTGGCGAAGCATGCGACAATGATTTGGGAGAAATGGTGGACGCACTAGGGCTCGAACCTAGGACCCGCTGATTAAGAGAAATTGGATTCGGCGTCTCATCGAGGAAATTGGGGGTGGTTTATGTCATCCCGCGTCTCCTGTAAGTCACTATATTTCCTTGATTTACTGGCTCGTCTGTGCCATTCTTCTGAATACGGAGGAAACTGGCATCACCTCCGATTTGTAGCGCAATTTGTAGCGCAAAAATCGAGATAAATATGGCGACCAAGAAGTTTTCTGATCCTTGGCTCCGCGGATTGAAGGCCGCAGCGGAGGGTATGCGCGACGAGTGGTATGACGAGGCCGAGACGGGCTTGTTGGTCACGGTTAATCCCAAGCGCCGTGTGACATTCTGGTTGTATGCACGCTACCCGAAGGGAGGCGGCACATTCGGCGCTCCTAGTCGCCGTGTGCTTGGCGACTATAGCCCCGCCGATTCCAAGGACCGTATCTTCAAGGTCAAGAAGGGGGTTCCCGCTCTTACGCTGGACGAAGCGCGACAGACGGCGCGGGAATGGAAAGCGGTGATCGCCGCCGGGGTTGATCCTGGCAAGCCCGCCGACAAAGTTGGCGAGGTTGAGCCGGAAGCGGAGCCCGACACCATTGCGACGGTGTTCGCCGAGTATCTCAAGCGTCATGTGAAGAAGGAGGGGCAGAAAGATGGCCGAGGCAAACCACTTGCGCCGCTGCGTTCAGCTTCAGAAATCGAGCGGATCTTCGATCACTATATCTTTGCAGATCTCGACGGCAACGAGCGGTGGCGCAACCGTTTGATTGCTTCGATTACGCGGCGTGATGTGACCGAGCTGCTCGACACCATCCAGGATGCGAATGGTGCCACACAGGCTGATGCCGTGCTCGCTCAACTCAGTTCCATGTTCAACTGGCACGCGGCGCGTGGCGATGATTTCGTGTCTCCTATCGTGCGGGGAATGAAGCGGAGCAAACCCTCCGAGCGCAAACGCAAGCGTATCCTGAACGATGAGGAAATCCGGATATTCTGGGAAGCGTGCGATGCGCAGGATACCTTCGGGACGTTTTGCCAAGTACTGCTACTCTCGCTCCAACGGCGTGAGAAGCTGCGGCTAATGCACCGCGATCATGTCACGCCCGACGGCTTATGGACAATCCCGACCGAGGATCGCGAGAAGGGTAATGCCGAGTACATCCGCTTGTCCCCCTTGGCCATGCGGATCATCGATAAGCAGCCAACGACCCCAAGCAGGCCATATATTTTCCAGGGGCGCCTTGAAGGCCCGATCAACGGCTTCACAAAGGACAAGGCCGCGCTTGACGCTAAGATGGAGGAAATCGCCGGTCATCCCATTCCGCATTGGGTTTTGCACGACCTGCGCCGGACCGGAAAGACGCTGATGATCCGCGCAGGCGTCTCGCCGCATGTCTCCGAACGAGTGCTGGGGCATGTTATTCCGGGCGTGGAAGGCGTTTACGACCAGCACGACTATCTGGCCGAAAAGACAGCTGCCCTCCGGAAGCTGGCGATTCTCGTGACTCGGATACTTGATCCCAGGAACAATGTTGTTCCAATGAAGCCCAGAACCCGCCCTCGCGCGACTGCAGGTGAAACTAAAGGTGAACTGCGTCGAGGCGCAGCCACGGTCACAGCTGAAGCGTCATAGCCGCTCGGCCGCATGGCTTGACGATCTCGAACATGCAATGCCGAGCTGCTATTTTTGGCATGCAATAATCGTTGCGATGGCAGTGAGCGTCTCAGCTGGATTGCGCACTGACACCGTATCCAAACCCAATTCCTTCGCAGCATAGTCATTTCCACCCGGAAAGATTGCGTCGCCTACGAACATGATCGTGTTCAGCGGAAACCCGCTTTCCACACTCAGCTTCTTCAGTCCGTAAGCCTTGTCGACGCCGGCACGGGTGACATCAATCGAGGTCGTGCCGCCGAGTTTGATCGACAGCTCCGGCAGGCGTCGCTGCAAATCAGCCTGGATCACTTTCCGCTTGGCAAAGTCGGGATCCCATTGCTCTTTAGCCTTCAGCGGCGCTTGCTGTCCCAGCGCCGAGAAGGTGATTTGACTGCCACGATCCTCTACAACCTGCCCCCAAGTCTGTTCGGATCGGAATCCCGTGGCTTCCAGCGCAGCATCGAATGCCGCCAGAATTGCCTCTTTCTGGTCCTCGTCGAACAGTTCCGCATACACCGCGCGCCATGCGCCATCATAACGATAGAGCTTGGTCCCTGTCGTGGGCAGCAGCCACAGTTTCGTTTGATCGGCATATGCGGGCAACCGGCTCGCGACCTGTTTCTCGAACTGAGGCCAATCGCCGCCCGAGATGACCGCGACATGCATAACGGCCAAGAGGTTCGACAGCGCATCTGCCATATCTGGCTGTAGCGGTTGCTTGCTTTCCGCAAGCGTGCCGTCGAGGTCAAAGGCTACAAGCAACTTCATCAAATGCTCCCGGATTGCGAAGCTCCGGCACCGTCTCAGTCGAGATGCATCGCTCTCTTGCGGTTAAATTCCGGAGGAAATTCAATATTAAACGGCCTATCCAGTGGCTTGCAGGCGACAAGCGCGCACGCAGGATCGCTGTAGGCCCTCTCGCCGATCGAGGGACCAACTCAGACAAGGCACAGCTTCCTGAGGAAATTCGAACCGAGCAGAATATAGGCCATCACACCCAGGCTGATTTCGATGGCATATATGGGCAGTTCGCCCTTCTCACCGGGCGTGCTGCTGCGGATGACGGCGATCATGGTCTTGGCGAGAAGGATGACAAGGCCCGTTCCGATGACCAACAGCGCACCGCCGACGGTTCGGGCGATCAGTCTCGGTGCGCATATGGCGAAATGCGGATGTGCAGCGTTGACGATGCCGAACAGGGCGAAAGGTATCGGGGCCAAAGCAATCCAGATCATTGGCAGCATCCGACGCTCAAATCGGCGACGTTCGAAGGCCTCGCGTCTGGCCTCCCGCTCAGCCAGCGTCTCCTGGATGCGCTTATGGCGGGGTGGCTTGCTGCGCGGCATCACTATTTTTCCTACTAATCGACAGACGGGCACTCCAGATTATGCGGTACGTTTCATGACCGATCCGGACGAAATCCCTTCCGTACCTTCCGCTTTGCCGGCATTTGTTTGGAACGGGCCCGGCTTAAATGGCGCTGCAACATACGGTCCATCACCTCGAGCATTGCTCGGAAGTTCCGCTGCATCTTTTTCATAGGTAATTTGGAGACCAGGCCGGTGCATCGAAAGCTGTGGACCAACTTCGATCCAACCGGATCGGTATGGATCGTGTAACTTTCCTCTAACGACATAAACCATCCGAACCCGAACTGGAAAACCAGTCGCGTGTGCGGATCGTAGGCGGTCAGCTTGGCGTCAACCGTCCAGAAGCGCGCCTTCTTCGGATTCATCCGGAAAGAGTATTCAACCACGGCCTCGGGCGCAGTCGGTCCGCTTGGTCGCACATAGGGATTCCAGCGTTTGAACTCATCAAAGCTACTCAGCACCGTCCAGACCCTCGGCGGCGATGCATAGAGTATCGTCTCGTTGCGCACCTCGAACACGCGACTCTCCCGTGCGTTGGATTAGTCGAACAAGTCGGAGAGGAAGCTTCGCCGGCGCTTATGCCCATGATGACCCGAGCGCCCATGATCGCCATAGCCATAGTCCGATTGCTCACGTCGCGACCTGGCATCGGTGTCGGATCGCGATGGTGCTGTGCTCTCCGACCGCTCGATGATCTTGTCGAGCTCGCCGCGGTCGAGCCACACGCCGCGGCATTGTGGGCAGAAATCGATTTCAACGCCCTGTCGCTCAGACATGGAAAGGGCTACGCGACAAACGGGACAAAGCATGCCCGGTGTCGAAGATGTCGAGGAATTCATCATCAATCTCCTCTTCCGCTACGGACTTCGTTTCACATTTAGAGATGGAGAGGCTCGGCCTCGGAACAGGGTCTCGTCTCGGTTTGGATCGTGGCGTGCTCGATGGCGAACGCCTGGGCGAGCTTCGCCGCCACTTGCCTTCTGATGGCCTCGGCGTTCGCATCAGCATCGACCATAATGTGGACCGAGCAGCTGATGCTGTCGCTCGTGATCGACCAGACATGGAGGTCGTGCGCGCCGCGAACCCCATCGACCCCAAGAATCGCAGCCCGCACGTCAGCCAGCGAAAGGCCACGCGGCACGCCTTCGAGCAGGACATTCGCGGTGTCGCGAAGCAGGATCCAGGTCCTCGGCAGGACCCAGAGGCCGATGCCTACGGCCACAACCGGATCGATCCAGCTGATGCCGGTGAAGCGAATGGCGAGCGCGCCGGCGATCACGCCGATAGAGCCGAGCATGTCTGCCCATACCTCGAGGTAGGCGCCTTTGAGGTTGAGGCTCCGGTCCTTGCCAGACATGAGCAGGCGCATCGACACCAGGTTCACGACGAGGCCGATGATTGCGACAATCAGCATCCCGGTCGACTGGACAGGCTCTGGATCACGGAAGCGGTTTACGGCTTCGACCAAGACATAGATGGCGACGGCGAACAGCATGAGGGCATTGAAGGCAGCTGCAAGGATCTCGAACCGGCGATAACCGAAGGTCCGCTGATCATCGGCTGGCCGGGCTCCGATCCGGATCGCCAGCAGCGCAATGGTCAACGCCGCAACGTCGGTCAGCATATGTCCGGCGTCGGAAAGCAGCGCGAGGCTGTTGAAGACAAAGGAGCCGACGACTTCGGCGATCAGGAATGTGCCGGTCAGAAGAAGCGCGATCAGCAAAACCCTGCTGTTGGCGGTCTTCGCATGATCGTGAGCGGGCTTGGCGGCGACGTTCGGCTTGGCCTTCGCCTGTTCGACTAAAGGCTCGGACATGGGTTTGCTCCTTTCCGGCGGATCAGGATTCTAACCATCATGCGATCTCCTCCGTGTCGCGGTAGGCAAGGAGCCGCAGCGCATTGAGCACGACCAGAAGCGTCGATCCTTCGTGGACCATGACGGCCGGGCCTATCCCCAGGCCGAGGATCGTTGCCGGCACCAGCAGCGCGACCACCCCCAGGCTGACGACGAGATTCTGCCGGATGACCCAGCGGGTTCGACGACTGAGTCCGACGGCGAACGGAAAGTGCGCGAGATCATCCGCCATGAGCGCGATGTCGGCCGTTTCGAGCGCGACGTCGGATCCGGCAGCGCCCATGGCAATGCCGACGGTCGCATTCGCCATCGCAGGAGCGTCGTTCACGCCGTCACCGACCATTGCCACGGGCATTTCGTTACGAAGCCGCTTGATGGCATCGACCTTCTGCTCGGGCATGAGGTCGCCCCAGGCCTCGCCGATGCCGACTTCGGCGGCAATCGATTCTGCGACCCGCTGATGATCGCCCGAGATCATGATCATGCGGCGGATCCCCAGGCGCTCGAGCCGCGCGATAGCTGTCTTAGCGGCAGCACGCGGCGTATCCATGAGGCCGATCACCCCCAGATCGCTTCCGCCGCTGTGAACCACCATCGTGGTTCGTCCCAACAGCCGCAGACGTTCGATCGCTTGCGCCATTTCATCGGAAAGTGAGGGGATCCCGTCGCTTCCGAACATCTCGGCCTTGCCGATGAACACGGTTTCGCCATTAATCTCAGCTTGCACGCCGCGGCCGGTGAGGCTCTTGAGGTCCGCTGCAGTCGGAAGAGGTTCTCCATTGAGATATTGGCGCCCGTCGCGAGCGATCGCGGCGGCAAGAGGGTGATCGCTGAGGCTTTCCACCGCCACCGCCACCGCCATGAGCTGTTCTTTCCTCGCGCCGGGCGCCGGAAAGACATCGGTGATGCGTGGTTTGCCCTCGGTAAGGGTCCCGGTCTTGTCGAATGCGACCGCGGTGAGGGAGCCGAGACTTTCGAGTGGACCGCCACCTTTGATGAGCACGCCGCCACGCGCCGCCCGCGCCACTCCCGAAAGCACGGCGCTTGGCGTGGCAATGGCGAGTGCGCAGGGGCTCGCCGCGACAAGTACCGCCATGGCCCGATAGAAGCTGTCGCGAAATGGTTCGTCGACGACCGCCCAGGCGAAAAGCAGGATCACGACCAGTCCGAGAACGCAGGGGACAAACACGCGTTCGAAGCGGTCGGTGAAGCGCTGGGTAGGGGACTTCTGCGTCTCGGCTTCGCTCACCATTTTCACCACCTTGGCAAGGGTGGTGTCGGCGGCGAGTCTCGTCACAGCAATTTCGATTGCACCGGGTCCGTTGATCGTGCCCGCAAAAACGCGGTGCTGCGCAGGGAGTCTGTCGGGCTGAGCGGCTGCCTGTGCTCGGTCAGGCACTGGTTCCTTGTCGACCGGTACGCTCTCGCCGGTTACCGGCGCCTGATCGACACTGGACCGACCGACGACCACGAACCCGTCCGCAGGCACCCGTTCGTTCGGCTTGATGATTACGGTGTCGTCGATCACCAGTTGTTCCACCGGGAGTTCGCTTACGACACCATCGCGACGAACCATGGCGGTTTGCGGCGCCAGCTCAGCCAGCGCTTCGATGGCCCGCTTGGCACGCCCCATGGCATAATGCTCGAGCGCGTGGCCGAGACTGAACAGGAAGAGGAGAAGTGCGCCTTCTGCCCAGGCGCCGAGCGCGCCTGCTCCGGCCGCGGCGACAAGCATCAATGTGTCGATCTCAAACCGCCTGAGCCGTAGATTCTCGATCGCTTCGCCAAGAGTGAACCATCCGCCGAACACATAGGCCGCGAGGTAACAGACGAGGGAAATCCAAGCGGGAAGGGCCGTCAGTTGCTCGATTGCAAATCCGGTGGCGAGAATAGCGCCGCAGAAAAGTGCGAAGATCAGTTCGGTGTTGGAGCCGAAGATGCCGCCATGGGCATGCTCATGGTCGCCGCCGTCACCTTCCGCGCCATGATCATGGCCGGCATGGTCTTGCGACTCCCGTGACGGTGCGTGTTCGGTTGACGGACCTGTCCGTCGGTGGACGCCCATTTCAGCGAGCGCCTTGCGGACTGCGTCTTCCGTAAGCTCTGCCCGATTGAATTCGACCCGGATCGTGCCTGTGGCGCTTGCTTCGGCTTCGACGACACCAGGCAATTGCCGGAGCTTGTCGCTCACCGCGCGCGCGCGACGCGGGTGGCTTAACCCGTCGACTGGCCAGAGAAGGTGCTGGTACTGCTCGGTCAGTGAGGCTCCCGCAGTTCTCGCGATCTGACGCACGCGTTCCAACGGCAGCACGTCCGGATCATAATGAATGCAGAGTTGCGCCGGGGCATCGCCTTCAGCAGCGATGACATGCGCCTCGTCGATTCCTCGTCGGCCTTTCAGGTCCGAGGTGAGCCGGCCAAGACACTGGTCGGCTTCGTCCTGGACTTCCGGAAGGAGGAGCGGAATATCGAGACGCAAATGCTCTTTCATGCTTCGTTCCCTGGACCGGCGGGTTCATTCATCCGGGATTTCCGCTCCGATGGCGGCTCAATCCATGTTCATTGGTGAGGCGTGGGCGAGATCGAACACCCGCGCCTCATAACGTGACAGCATCGACAACAGCAGAATGGTGGAGGGCGCGGAGGCACTCATCTCCCTTGAGCGACAACCCGCCGACTGGGCGCGGAGCGGTTCTCTTAATGACGCCGACCGACCCGGTGCGAATAGCGCGAGATGGTGGTGCCCCGCTGCAAATAGATCGCCAGCGAATCGTCGATCCTCACGAGGGAACGTCGGAACGCTCGCTTCAGGACCGCAAGTCCGAGCCAAGAACCAATCCCCGAACAGGACAGGCAATGCATGAGTTGGGTGCCCTGATCCGACTTTTCCAAATGGAAGCTTTCCTCGATTTGGAGGACGCCCTTGATTCCTAGCCGCCAGGCAAAATCGGCCTGGCGGTCGAGGCGAACAACGTATCCATCGGCGGAAAACAGCGGAGCCGCACTGTCCGGATTCCTGTAAGTGCAGGAAAGTTTCCTGGGATCCACGGGATCGTTCTTGAGCGTAATGTAAGGGTGCCAGTCGCGATAGCGGTCTAAATCGACAATCAACTGCCAGACCCGCGCCAGAGGTGCGCACAGCACTATGGTATTTTCTACGGTAAACATGCCTCGTCATCCCGCGAGCAGCACCCGGAACCGCCCATCGGGTGAAGGTCTTGGGCGGCACGATATCGTGCCGCGCCAAACCCAATCCTTCCCCGGCGAGCACCTCGCCTCCAAGTCCGACGGTGCTCATTCGTCGCTATTGAGGACGGCCTGTTGGGCCTTCCCGCCCAGGATCTCGACGGCTTCCAGGGTCACGAGGCCGATATCAGGCACGTCATCCAGTGCCGCGACAAACGCCCTCAGCTTGGCATCCTCGTCAACGATCTCGATGACCACGGCGCGATCGCTTTCGAGCACGTGACGGCGATGAAAGTGGGCTGAACGGCCGAAGCCGATCAATGCTTCGAGCACCGTAACGCCCGCCAACTTCTGTTCGCGCGCGAGCGAGGCGACGTATTCGAAGACCTTTCGGTCGCCCATATAGGCGGACTCGTCGGTATAGATCCGTAGCAATTTGACCGAATTGCCCATATTTCTCTCCTTCACTCGCTCACGGGGGCTTCAGGTTCGCTCGGCAGCTCATCTGCACGACGCCAGCGCCATTTGACGCTCAGCACCACCTTGGCGATGGCGGGGAGCACGAGCAGCGTCAGGATTGTCGCAGCGATGAGACCGCCGATGACCGTCGTTGCCAGAGGCTTTTGGACCTCGGCGCCCGTGCCGTGTGCGAGTGCCATCGGCACGAAGCCGATCGCCGGCACGAACCCGGTCATCACCACTGCGCGCATCTTCTCGGCCATACCCTCCCGGATAGCCTCGGCCAGCGGCAGCCCGTTCTCGAGCCGTTCGCGGATCGCGGTCATCACAACCAGGCCGTTCAACACTGCCACACCGGCCAAGACGATGAAGCCGACGGCCGCCGAGACTGAGAAGTTGATGCCGGTCATGGCGAGCGTGAACACGCCGCCGGCAAGCCCGAGCGGTATCGCCAGATAGACCGCCAGTGCTCGGCCGACTCCTCCCAAGGCCATGTAGAGCAGCACGAAGATGACCGCGAAGCACAGGGGCACCACGATCGACAGCCGCTGAGACGCCGCCTGGAGACTCTCGAACTGGCCGCCCCATTTGAGGTAATAACCGGCGGGCAGTTTCACCTGCGCGATCTTGGCCTGCGCTTCCTGCACGAACGACCCCGCGTCACGGCCTTCCAGATTGACCTGTACGGCGATCCTTCGTTTGCCGTTCTCACGTCTGACTTCATTCAGACCTTCGGTGAACTGGATCTGCGCGACCTGTGCGAGTGGGACCTGCCGCCGCGCATCGACGCTGTCTTGCGGCAGCAGCACCGGGAGAGAACGGATATCGTCGAGATTGACCCGCGTCGCATCCGGCACGCGAACCGTGATATCGAAGCGTCGGTCACCTTCGTAGAGCAACCCGGACTCGCGGCCGCCGAGGGCTGCCGCGACCGTGTCCGCCACCTCCTGTACGGTCAGTCCGTAGCGCGCGATCATCGCGCGATCGAGTTTAACGTCGAGCATGGGCGCGCCGCCGACCTGGTCCGCCTTCACGCTGGCCGCGCCCGGGATCGACTGCAGCACACGCACCATTTCGTTGGCCGCTCGTGACATCTTGTCGAGATCGTCGCCGTAGAGAAGGATCGCCACGTCGCCGCGCACGCCGGCGATAAGTTCGTTGAAGCGCAGCTCGATCGGTTGACTGACTTCGTAGAGCTGGCCGAGCTGCCCGCGGGCCGCCTTCTCGATGCGCTCGACCACGTCGGCCTTCGTTTCGCCCGCCGGCCATTCATCCTTAGGCTTCAGGATGACGAAGCCATCGGAAATATTGGGCGGCATGGGGTCGGTGGCGACCTCGGCAGTACCTGTCTTGGAGAACATCAGCTCCACCTCGGGCAGCTTCTTGACCGCCTCCTCGACCTTGCGCTGCATCACCAGCGACTGCTCAAGGCTGACCGATGGAACTCGCGTGGAGGCGAGCGCCACATTCTTTTCGTCGAGTTGCGGGATGAACTCTGATCCGAGCAGGCCAAAGGCCGGAACCGCAGCGAGGAAGAAAGCCAGCCCGCCAAGAATGAACGGCCAGGGGCGCGTGATAGCTTTCTCAAGGAGCGGCAGATATCGATCCTTGGTCTTGCGGATCAGCCACACTTCCTTTTCGGCAACCCGCCCGCGGATGAGCAGCGCTACCAGCGCTGGCACCAGCGTAAGCGTAAGAATGAACGCGGCGACCAGCGCCAGCATGATGGTGATCGCCATTGGCGAGAAGGTCTTGCCCTCGACGCCTGTGAACATCAGCAGCGGCGCGAAAGCGAGAAGGATGATCGCCTGCCCGAACACGGTCGGCTTGATCATCTCCTGTGAGGCATGCATCGTCTCCTCGAGCCGCTCCCGGAGCGTCAGCAGCCGCCCTTCATGCTCCTGCCGGTGCGCAAGGCGCGCGAGACAATTCTCGATGATGATCACCGCACCGTCGACAATCAGGCCGAAGTCCAGAGCGCCAAGGCTCATCAGGTTGCCCGGCACCCGAAACGCATTCATCCCCATCGCCATCATCAGGAAGGAGAAAGGGATGACGAGGGTGGCAATGATCGCGGCGCGCCAGTTGCCAAGTAGCAGGAACAGCGATGCGGCGACGAGCAGTGCGCCTTCGGTCAGATTGCGCTCGACCGTCCCCACCGTCGCGTTGACGAGACTGGCGCGATCGAGAACGACCTTCACTTCAATGCCGGGCGGCAGCGTCTTCGAAACCTGATCGAGCTTGGCGGAGACGTCCTGCGCCACGGTGCGGCTATTCTCGCCGATGAGCATCAGGACAGTGCCGATCACGGCTTCTTCGCCGTTCACGCTGCCAGCACCAGTGCGTAGGTCGCCGCCAATCCGAACGTTTGCGATCTGGCCGACTGTCACGGGCACGCCGCCGCGGGTTGCCACGACGGCATTTCTGATCTCGTCAACCGAGCGCACGCGCGCATCGACGCGGACGAGATAGGCCTCGCCAGACCGGTTATAGTAATTTGCGCCGACAGCGAGGTTGGCCTTCTCGAGCGCTTCACCTAGCTCGCTGTAGGAGATGCCGAAGCTCGTCAGCTTGGTCGGATCGGGTTCGACTACGAAGGTCTTGGCGTAGCCGCCGATCGAATCGACTCCCGCGACCCCTGTAACCGCCTTCAACTGGGGGCCGACGATCCAATCCTGGACGGTTCGAAGATAGCCCGACTTCTCAACTTCGTCCGTGAGCAGTTCGCCTTCGGCCGTGAGATAGCTGCCGTCAGGCTGCCAGCCCGGTTGCCCGGCGACCTTCTTGGCACCCTTGCCGTCGGGATTTTTGTAGCCGACGGTATACATGACGACCTCGCCGAGACCGGTAGTGACCGGCCCGATCTGCGGCTGAACACCGTCCGGCAGTTTTTCGGTCGCCTGACGCAGACGCTCCCCGACTTGCTGGCGGGCAAAATAGAGGTCAGTGGATTCCGAGAAGATCGCGGTAACCTGGCTAAATCCGTTGCGCGAAACCGAGCGCGTCGTTTCGAGGCCCGGTATGCCCGCGAGGGAGATTTCAACGGGATAGGTGACGAGCTTCTCGATCTCGACCGGCGAGAGACGCGGGTCGATCGTATTGATCTGCACCTGCTTGTTGGTGATGTCGGGGACCGCATCGATCGGCAGTTTGGTCAGCTGCCAGACGCCGAGACCGGCGACGAGCAGAAAGAAGAAAAGAACCGCCCAGCGTGCGCGGACGGAAAGCGCGATAAGGCTTGCAATCACGGCTTATTCCTCCTCGCCCGCGCCCTTGCCGAGCTCGGCCTTGAGCAGGAATGCGTTTTTCGTTGCGATCATCTCGCCGGGCTTCAGACCGGAGATGACTTCAACCCTACCGGCGCTGCGCTGGCCGAGCGTGACGGACTGTGCGCGAAAGCCCTGCTTGGTTCGCACAAACACCACGTCACGGCCTTCCAGCGACTGAAGCGCTTCATCAGGCACGATGATTGCCCCAGAAACGTCGCCCCGGCTCGGCTTCAGGCGTACGCGAACCGCAAGGCCGGGGACCAGGCCGGCGTCACTGACGTCCAGCACCGCAGTGGCAGAGCGAGTCTCGCCACTGAGCGTGGGCGTAACCGACCGCACGCGCGCATCGATCGTGCGGCCGTCGGGAAGCTCAACGATCGCCGTGTCACCAGCAGCGAGACGCTGCGCATCGAGCGGACCAACGGCCGCCTCGATCTGGATCTGCCGAGGATCCGCTACACGGAACAACTCGGTTTCGGGCTGCACGAACGCTCCCAGGCTGACGCGTGCGGCGGTGACCCGGCCGGAGATCGGGCTGGCGACGATTGCACCACTGCCATCGCGTGTGACGTTTGCGGCACCTGCCGCGACCTGGGCTCGCCGGGCTTCAGCCGCGGCTGCCGCGGCTTCCGCCTGCGCCTGCTCATAATCGACGCGGGCTGAGACTTTCTGCTCATAGAGGTGGCGTTCCCGCGCAAGGTTGCGCTGGGCAAGAACCGCGCGCGCGTCGGCCGCCGTTCGATCCGCTGCGATCTGGGCGGCATCTCGGCTCTGCACGACGGCAAGCGTTTCGCCGGCCTTTACTGGATCGCCGAGCCGCTTGAACACGCGGCTGACCGCGCCGCCGGCACGCGCGGTGACGATCGCCTCACCGGTCGGCGAAGCCGTGACGGTAGCCTGGGCGAGAATTTCGGATCCAAGTCCGCCGGAACGGACCGCTTCAACGGCGATGTCGGCCGCACGGATCGCCTCTGCCGTCATCGCTAGGCTGCTCGGCGGGGTTTCCGCGCTTTCCTCTCCGGCCTTCTCCTTCTGTGTTTCTGCGGCTGGGTCTGCGGTGCAGCGGGCAACCGTGAAGCCGCCAACGGCCGCAAGCAGCACGGCGCCAGCCACGCCCCCGAGGAGTCGTTTATCCTGCGTGATCATTTAGCATCTCCGAATTTCATCTGGGCTGCCCGCGCAGGGTTGCGCGTTGCTGCGAACCGTGAGGCAAGGGCTTTGGAAGAGAGTGCTGCGGACCAAGCTGCCGGGGTCACAGCGGGCTTGGCGCTCTCTCGATCGGGTCCGGCGCCAACTTCTTCAGCGCGATCGTCTCTAAGAGAAGCGGCCGCCGGTGATAGCGATGGAATGTCATTCCTTGAGCCAGATGGTTTCATTGGCCTGTGTCCACGTCACTGGCGGCTGCTGCCTGCCGCGCCAGAGTCGCCTGGGCTTCCGCCCGGGCACGTCGCGCCGCGATGAGTTCCGCTTGAGTTGAGGCATAGGCCTGCTGGGCGTCGAGCAATTCGATCAGCGAGGATTTGCCCGCCCGATAGGAGAGCTGCGCGAGCCGCAAAGCCTCGCGTGCCTGGCCGATGCCGCTGCCTTCCAAGGCCGCGACGCGTGCTTCGGCAGCGGCGAGCGCGGAACGGGCGTTGGCGATTTCGGCCTGCGTGTTGGCGAGGGTGCTGTTTCGGCGCGCCTCAGCGGCCTGCGTGCCTGAACGCGCTGCCGCCACATTCCCTTGATTGCGATCGAACACGGGGAGCGGGATGGACAGACTTGCGACTAGCGCCCGATCGCCGGTTTCGCGCAGTTGGCGCATGCCAACGCCCACGGACGGATCAAGGCGGCCCTCGGCCCGCGCCTGGCGCAGCTGCGCCTCAGCAATCACGCGCTCGGCTTCGGCAAGCCTCACGTCGAGTGTGGCCATGGCGTCAACCGACGCGGGCGGCGACAGCATGTCACTGCCAACAAGCTCAGCCGGCGGAATGTCGACGCCGAACAGCGCCGCGAGCGAGCGCCGGGCGGTGACCTCATCGGCTTCAGCGGTGCGTAGAGCCGCGGTCGCTTGGGCCAACGCCGCTTCGGCTCTTAGCCCACGAAGCGGCGGTTCCTTTCCAGCATCGACGAGCTCGCGTGCGATGCGCGTCAGCTCGCGCGCGCGTTCTTCATTTTCTCTGGCGAGGGTCAGATTGTCGCGCGCAGATACACCGAGCGCAAACAGGTTACGGACCTGTTGCCCAAGATCAGCGCGGGCGATCGCGAAGCGATACTCCTGGGCGGCGAACTCGGCTTCGGCAAGCGTCATGCGGGCCTTGCGCCGCCCGCCGATATCGAGCCTCTGATTGACCGAGACCGTCGTTTCGGTCCCATTGAAGCCCGAATAGGGGCCCGTGCCGGCGAAGTTCTCGACCTCCACGTTCAGGACTGGATTGAAGCGGAATTTCGCCTGGCGCAGCCGACCACGCGCGGCATCGACCTCGGCTCGTGCGGCTGCAAGGGCAGGGGAGCGCGCTTCGGCTTCGTCCAGCGCCTGGCTGAGGGTTAGCCTTGCAGGAAGCGGCCCCGTGCGAATCTGCGGCGTGGTCGATGATGCAAACGGCCCTGCCATATCGGGCATTGTCGCCTGCGCGGCAGCGGGCGTGGCTGCAAATGCGGCCACGAGCGCCGCAGCCGTGGCGGCGGCAGATATGCGATGCATGAAGAAAGAACTCCTGACAATCCAAAGATGTGCGCCTGATTCCGGTCAGGCGCAGCCAATTTGGCTGTCAGGCGATTGGAGGGCGGAAGGTGCCGATGAATGTTGGCGGCGCAAGGCCGGTGCTTGGTCCTGCGGGCAGGATTTCGACCTTTGCCAACTCGGCTTTACCTGTCTTATTCACCGCGGCGGGTGAGAGGGTTGGCGGGAGTGGCGTAAGCGATTGCTTTGCAGTAGGAAAATGGG
>NZ_JBYTEN010000027.1:0-25000 GCF_058790595.1 Sphingomonas sp. EU05-FHT14C10
GCGTTCGGCGGCGCCAAGGGCCGCACCGACGTGCCGAAGATCGTCGACTGGTACATGAACGGCAAGATCGAGATCGACCCCATGATCACCCATGTCCTCACACTCGACGAGATCAACAAGGGCTTCGATCTCATGCACAAGGGCGAATCCATCCGATCCGTCGTGGTGTATTAGAGTCGGGAGGCGGCACCGGCCCTCTCCCCCACCCGGCCTCCCATCCAGGATACACTCCGTGGGAGGCCGGGTGGGGGAGAGGGCCGGTGCCGAACCCGATCCGGCCTGCCGGATCAGCCTCTAAAGCAAGCCCCCATCCCATCCGCCGCCCAGCGCCTGGTAAAGCGAGACCACGGCGTTGAGGCGGTCGGCACGCACCTGCGCCAGCGAAAGCTCGGCTGACAGCAGCCCGCGCTGGGCATCGAGCTGTTCCAGATAGGCGCTATAGCCCGCGCGATAGCGGTTGGTGGCGAGGCGCAGCGCCTCGGCGAGCGCGGTGCGCTGCGCGACCAGCGCCCTCTCCTGTTCCGATGTCCGCGCGACCGCGGCCAGCGCATCCTCGACGTCGCGGAAGGCGCCGAGCGCGGTCTTCCGATAGGCGAAGGCGGCCTGATCGCGCCGCGCGGCGGCGCTGTCGGCCTGCGCGCGCAGCCGCCCGCCCTGGAACAGCGGCGCGAGGATGCTGCCGCCCAGCGACCAGATGCCGATCGGATCGGCAAGCAGCGTCGACACCGCATAACCCGCCGAGGCGTTGAGCCGGATCGAGGGCAGGAAGGCCGCCCGCGCCGAATCGAGCGCATGGTCGGCGGCGACAAGCTGCTGCTCGGCCACCGCGATATCGGGCCTGCGCCGCAGCAGCGACGCCGGCAGCCCGCCGTCGAGCGCCGGGATCGTCAGCGCCGCCAGCGCCTCGCCGCGCTCGATCGCGCGCGGGCTCTCGCCCAGCAGGATGCTCAGCCCATCCTCCTGCCGGCGGATGGCGAGTTCCACGACCGGGATCAGCTGTTCGGTCGCGCGATATTCGGCTTCGGCCTGCTGCAGGTCGAGCTGCGGCGAATAGCCGGTCTCGGCGCGCCGCCTGGCGATGCGCAGCGATTCGGCGCGCGCGGTCAGCGTGTCGCGCAGCACCGCCAGCCGCGCGTCGAGACCGATCAGCGTAATATATCCGCCTGCCGCCGCGCCCGCGACCGCCAGCCGCACGCTCGCCTGCGCCGCGCGCGTGGCGAGCAGCGCCGCACGCGCCGACGCGGTCGCCTGCGCCAGCCGCCCGAACAGGTCCACCTCATAGGATGCCGACAATATGGGCTGCGCCGCCGATTGCTCTTCGGGTGTGCCGAAGGGGCTGACCGATCGGTCGCGCGCCAGCCCGCCGATCGTGCCGCCGATCGCGGGCAGTTGCTGCGATCGGGCGAGCCTGAACTGCGCCTCCGCCTCGGCCACGCGCGCCGCCGCGATCGCGATGTCGGGGTTGCTGGCCAGCGCCTTGTCGACGATCGCGCCCAGCGCCGGATCGCCGAAACCCTTCCACCAGTCGCTCGCGATCGCCGCATCGCTTCCGGGTCCGTCGCGCCAGCCTGCCGGCGCGCCGACCGCCGCGCTTTCGGGCGTCGCCGGCCGCTCGCCCGCGCCGCAGCCGGCGAGCGCCAGCGGCAGGAGGCAGGCCATGCGCTTCATCGATCGTGGCTCGTATCGACGAGTGTCACGACGGACATGCCGGGCCGCAGCCGCTGGGCGAGCGGCTGGCCCGGATCGGGCAGGATGCGGATGCCGATGCGCTGCGGCACCTTCACGAAATTGCCCGTCGCATTGTCGGGCTTGAGCACCGCGAATTCGGACCCCGTCGCCGGCGCGATGCGCTGGATATGGCCTTTCAGCTTGCGGCCGCCCAGCGCGTCGACCGTGAATGTCACTGGCTGCCCCACCGCCATCCGGCGCGTCTGCGCTTCCTTGTAATTGGCGATGATCCAGCGGTCGGGCGGCACCAGCGCCATCAGCTGGGTGCCGTTGGTCACGAACTGGCCGAGCCGGACGGATACTTCGCCCAGCTGCCCCGCCTCGGGCGCGCGGATCACGGTATAGCCCAGGTTGATTTCGGCGAGGCGCAGCTGCGCGCGCGCCGCCTCCACCTGCGCCTGCAATCCGCCGCGGCCGACATCGACGGTGCGGATATCCTCCTGCGCGATCCGCCCGCCGGCCTGCGCCTGGCGGACGCCCGCTTCGGCCGCGCGCAGCGCCGCCAGCGTCTGGTCGCGCTCGCGCACCGACACCGATCCGTCCTTCACCAGATCGTTGACGCGCGCCATGTCGGCGCGCGCGCGCTGCAATTGCGCCTCGGCATTGGCGACATTGGCGGTCTGCCCGCTCAGCGCTGCGGTGCGCGCGGCATGCGCCTGCTGGCTGTTGGCGAGCGCGGCCTCGGCGGCGGCGACGTCGCTCTTCGCCTGCGCGACGCGGGCGCGGTAGATCGAATCGTCGATGCGTACCAGCACCTGCCCCGCCGTCACTTGCGCATAGTCGCGCACCAGCACCTGCGAGACATAGCCGCTCACCTGCGGCGCGATGATCGTCGTGCGCCCGCGCACATAGGCATTGTCGGTCTTCTGGATCGCGCCGCGAAAGGGCGGCAGTCCCCAGGCGGCGAGGATCGCCAGCACCGCGCCGATCGCAACGAGGATGATGATGCCGATGGCCAGCGGCGTGCGCGGCGCCGGGCTCCAGAAGCGCTGCGGCGGCGGAGGCGGCGGTGATGCGGGCGGCGCCTCGGGGGCCGGGGTGGTTCGATTGTCCGTCATGTCTGTGCCCCCAGGGCGGAAAGCCGATGCTGCTGCAGCGCGTTGTGGACCGCGACATAGAGAACGTAGAGCGCGGTCGCGAGCGCGACTTCGGCGACCAGCATCGCCACGTCGTTATAGGCCAGGATGGTCGCCTCGCGCGTCATCGCCTGCCCCAGCAATCCCGCGCCCTGCGCGTTCAATGCCGCCGGGTCGGTGATCGTCGGCGCCAATGTCCGGACCCCGGCCTGGATGCGCGCCGCGACCTGCGGGTCGCCGGCGATCAGATGTTCGGACAACGCCGACGAATGCGCCTTCACGCGCATCACCTGATAGCTGCCGAGCAGCGCCGATCCGGCGAGGCCGCCGACATTTTGCGAGATGCTGAACATCGTCACGAAGGTCAGGAACACGTCGACGCCCTGCCGCAGCACGCGGATGAAGCCGAAGACGAGCGCCGGGCCGATGAACAGCGTGGTCCCGAAGCCGATCAGCGCCTGGCTGAGATAAAGCTGGTGGGGCCGGGTGATGTTCGTCGCGTCGGTGTCCATCCACGCGCCCAGCGCCACGATCAGCGCGGCGGTGATCACCTGATAGCGGATATGCTGTTCCTTCAGCGTCAGGGCGGCGACGATCATCCCCGCGACCATCGACAGCGCGACGAAGACGAAGAGCGTGTGGAGCTGGTCGTTGTTCAGCCCGCCCGAAGTGAGCAGGCCGATCGATCCATAGGTCTGCTCGGCCAGCGCGATGCGCACCATCGCCGCGACGATGATGAAACGCATCATCTCGTAGGAACTGATCCAGCGGACATGGATCAGCGGCTTCTCGCGCGCCAGCTCGATAACGACCACGGCAGTCAGCAGCGGCACGGCGGCGGCCAGCGCGACGCCCAGCCAGGGCGTGTCGGTCCACCAATAATAGCGCCCGACGCTCAGCACGACGCAGACCAGCAGGATAGCCGGGATGAACAGCAGGATGATGAGGATGTCGAGCGGCTGGAACGCCTTGCTCCGCTCGCTGCGCGGTAGCGGCAGCGCCAGGCTGACGGCAAGGACGAGCAATGCCATCCCCGTCTCGATCAGGTGCAGCCCGCGCCAATGGTCGAGCGACAGCAGCTCGACGGGCACGAGCCGCGCCAGCGGGACTCCCAGCTGGGGCAGGCTGATCCCGAACAGCAGCGCCAGCGGCCGATGGCGTGCCGGAAAGGCCTGCATCAGATTGTAGAGCGTCATCGTGATCAGTGCCGACGCGCAGAGCCCCGCGACCGCACGCACGAGGATCGCTGTCGACAGGCTGGGGAACAGATACTGGATCATCCCTGCGGCCGCATAGGCGATCAGCAGGCCGTGGGTGACGGCGGGCACGCCGAACTGCGCCCGCCCTTTGACCAGCGTCAGCGCCGCCGTGCCGGTCATCGCCGCATAGATGGCGGGCAACAGGCTGGCGGTGACGACATAGACGCCCAGGTCGCCGGCCAGATTGACGGTGTTCACCGTCACCAGCGCATTGCCGAAGGTCGATGCGACCCCGGTCAGCAACGCGGCGAAGGCATAGGCGACGCGCCGTGCCGGGCGATGCGCGGGCGAAAAGGGCGAACCGGGGAGCAGCGGCCGTTCTTCCGGCGCGAACTTATAGTCCCCTTCCTGGGTGACCTGCATGCCGGCGAGCTCCCTTCAGCGGAGCCTTATTTCCTGTCTTTGGAAGCGCCGACAAGCTGATTTTGGTCTGAACCCATCCCTAAATATAACCTGCTTGCCGCCTTACAGTCCGAGGCGCGCCTTCACGGCGGTGCGCGACGCGTCGAGCAGCGCCCGGGCCTCGGCCTCATCCTCCGCCACCCGCGCCAGTCCCACTGCGCCGGCCAGCTCGGCCAGCACTGATCGCGCCAGCGTCTCGGCATCGGGCAGTCCGGCGCGCGCGATCAGCGTCGCCAGCGCCTGCGACAGCCGGCGCGCGCCTGCGGCAAAGCGTCTCTGCGCATCGGCGTGGAGGTGCGGCAGCTCACTCGCCATCGCCGGGATCGGGCAGCCGTGGCGCGACGCGGCGATATGCTGGGGCGAGAGATAATGGTCGATGAAGGTCGCCAGAGCCGCGCGCGGCTCTGCGCCCTCGATATCCTTGAAGAAGCGCGCATAGCGATCCTCGAACATGTGCGTGATCGCCTCGGCGATCAGCTCGTCCTTGGATTTGAAGTGGGCGTAGAAGCCGCCATGCGTCAGCCCGGCGCGCGCCATCACGTCGGCGACGCCGATATTGCCCGCGCCGTCCTCGCGGATGGCGAGGGAGGCTTCCTTCAGCACGCGCTCGCGCGTCCGCGCCTTATGTTCGCTATTATATCGCATTGCGGTTCCTAACTGGCTTTCGGTTGCGCATTTGCCAAGCGGATCGTTGGTTCGGCGCGCCAGCCGCCGCCCAGCGCGCGATAGGCGGCGACGGCGGCGCGCGCTTCCTCGGCGCGCACGCTGGCCAGCCGGTCGGCGGCGGCCAGCCGCTCGCGATCGGCGTCGAGCACGTCGATCAGCGCGGCGACCCCGCCTTCATAGGCCAGCCGCGTCTGGTCGCGCGCCTTGACGAGCGCGGCCAGCTGGCTCTCGAGCGCGGCGCGCTGGGCATGCGTCTCGGCCAGCCGCGACAGCGCGGTCTCGACATCCTCGGCCGCGCGCAGTACCGACCCGCGCCAGGCGGCGATCGCTTCGGCTTCCCGGCCGCGCGCGCCCGCCACCTCGGCATCGACGCGCCCGAAGTCGAACAGCCGCCAGCGCAGCCCCGCGCTCCCCTGCGCCTGCACAGCGCCGCCGGTGAACAGGTTCGACGTGCCGAGGCTTGCCACCCCGACCAGCCCGGACAGCGAGATGTGCGGATAATAATCGGCGATGGCGACGCCGATCCGCGCATGGCTGGCGGCCAGCCGTCGCTCGGCCGCGATCACGTCTGGGCGGCGGCGGAGCAGGTCGGCGGGCGCATCGCTTCCCGAAGGCAGCGGCGCCGAGGGAATGTCGGCCGCAGCAGTCAGCAGCGCGCGGTTGCTGCCCGGCTGCTCGCCCAGCAGCACGTCGAGCCGGTTGAGCTGCGCGGCGATCGCGGCGCGCAGCGGCGCCGTCGTCGCGCGCACCGATTCGCGCTCGGCGACTGCGCGGTTATAGTCGCGCTCGGGCGCCAGCCCCTGCTCGAATCGCTGGCCGACGAGCGAGACGAGATTTTCCTCGTTGCGCTGCTGGTCCTCGGCGATCGCCAGCCGCGCCTGCAGCGCGCGCAGGTTGAGATAGGCATCGGCGGTCTCGGCGGCGACGGCGACCGCGCCGGCATCCGCCTCGCTCGCCGCCAGATCGGCGCGCGCCGCCTCGCGCCCGCGCCTCAGGCCGCCGAACAGGTCGATCTCCCACGACGCCTCGGCGCCCAGCGCATATTGCTCATAGCCGCGCGGCAGCCCCAGCTGCTGGGTCACGCGTCCCACCGGCGTTTCGCGCGACTGGCTGAGCGTCGTCGCCTCGCTGGTCGCGCCAACGGTCGGGAGCAACGCTGCGCCCGCGATCCGCGCGGCGGCGCGCGATTGCTGGATGCGCGCCTCGGCCTCAGCCAGATCGGTGTTGCCCGCCACCGCACGCGCGACGAGCGTCGCGAGCAGCGGATCGCCAAAGCCCTGCCACCAGTCGGCATCGGCGGCGCGCGCGTCGATCGCGGTGGGCGCCGCCTGATAGGCGGGCGTCAGCGCGATCCGGGGCGCATGATAGTCGGAACCCACGGCGCAGCCGCCAAGCAGGGTGGCCGCGAGCAGGAAAGAAGCGGAACGCATCGTCGTCATCCTCAGTGCGAATCGGCGGGGGAAGGGGGCGGCCCCTTGGCGGGGCGGCAGAACGGCACCATCACCAGCGCCGCGAAGAACATCCACGCCATCAGGCGGAACACGTCGTCGAAGGCGATGGTCAGCGCCTCGCGCCCGACGACGCGGCCGATCAGCCCCTCAGCCATCAGCATCGCCTGCGCCGGGTCCGGGGTCACCGCCGCCAGATTGTGCGCCAGCGTCGCCGTCACGTCCTGCGCCACCTTGCCTGCCCCGGCCAGCGCCTCGCCGAAGCGCAGCGCCTGGATGCGCGTATTGTCCTGCAGCCAGGTGTTGACCACCGCGATGCCGATCGCGCCGCCCAGGTTGCGCATCAGGTTGAACAGCCCCGATGCATAGCGCAGCTCGGGGCCCATGAACCCCGCCAGCGCCATGTTCACCGAAGGCACGATGCACAGCATGATGAACAGCCCGCGCACCGCCTGCGGCACGAACAGCTCGCCGAAACCCCAGTCCGATCCCAGATGCGACGTCAGCCACAGGCTCGTCGCGAATCCGATCAGCCCGATCGTGATCACGATGCGCTGGTCGACGCTCTGCGATGCGCGCGCCGCGATGATCGTGCTGATCAGCTGGCCGATGCCGACGACGAAGACCGTGGTGCCGATCTGCAGCGAATTATAGTCGCGCACGCGCCCCAGATAGACGGGCAGCAAATAGGTCGACGCATAGATGCCGAAGCCGATGACGATGTTGAACAGACAGGCGAAGGCGAAGGTCGGGTTGCGGAACGGGGTCAGCCGCACCACCGGATTCTTCGAATAGAAGGATCGCTCGATGAACAGCGCGAAGGCGACGGCGGAGAACCAGGCGGCCATCACGATGCGCGGGTCGCCGAACCAGTCCTTGCGCGGCCCTTCCTCAAGGACATATTCGAGCCCGCCCAGCGCCACGGCCATCGCGATCAGGTGCGACCAGTCGATCCGGCCGAACATCGATGCATCGCCCTTGTCGACGCGCACATAGACGATGGTCAGGATGGTGACGGCGATGCCCGGCACCACGTTGATGAAGAAGATCCAGCGCCAGTTGGCCAGCTCGGTGATCACCCCGCCCACCGTCGGCCCCAGCGTCGGCGCCAGCACCGATACCATCCCCAATATGGCGGGGATCAGCGCGCGCTGCTTGCCTTCGAACATGGTGAAGCCGACGGCGAACACGCTCGGCACCATCGCCCCGCCGACAAAGCCCTGAAGCGCGCGGAAGGCGGTCATCGTCTCGATGTTCCACGCCAGCCCGCAGGCGATGCTCGACAGGGTGAACAGCCCTGCCGATGTGGCGAACAGCCAGCGCGTCGACATCGCCTGCGCGAGGAAGGCGGAGAAGGGGATCATCACCAGCTCGGCCATCAGATAGGCGGTCTGCACCCAGCTCACTTCGTCGGGCCCCGCCGAAAGCCCGGCCTGCACCTCGTTGAGCGAGGCGGCGACGATCTGGATGTCGAGCAGCGCCATGAACTGCCCGAAGGCGAGGATTCCGAAGATCAGGAACTTGCGCGAAGTCGGCAGCTGCGCGGGGTGGACAAGGGCGTCCGCCGCCGCCGCGCCGCGCCGCCAGCCGCCTCCCGATCCGATCGCAACGCTTGCCATGCCGACGAAACCTCTTGTGGGATGATCGTCATCATATTATGTGCGTCATATCAGATTGGCAAGAGCAGGTGAAGGCATGGACGCGATCAGCAGCGACGCGGCGATCGGGCAGCAACAGCAGCAGAAGCGCAGTTTCCGGCCGTCGCGGCGCACTATGATCGCCAGCGCGGTCGCGCTCGGCGTGGCGCTGGCCGGTGCGGCATGGATCGCGGCGCCGGCCTCGTCGCAATCGACCGACGACGCCTATGTCGGGGCCGACACGACATCGGTCGCGCCCAAGGTGCGCGGGCTCGTCGCCGAAGTGCTGGTGCGCGACAACCAGTCGGTGAAGGCCGGCCAGCCGCTCGTCCGCATCGATCCGGAGGAATTCGGCGCCAGGGTCGCGGCGGCGGAGGCCGATCTCGCCGATGCACAGGCCAGCGTCGCTTCCGCGCGCGCCGCGCTCGTCAGCCTCGATGCCGAGGAGAAGATGGCGCGCGCCACCGCGGCGGCGGCGCAGACGGCGATCCGCTCGGCCAATGCCCAGTCGACCCGCGCCGATGCCGATCGCCGCCGCTATGTCGCGCTCGTCGTCGGCGGCGCGGTCGCGAAAAGCGATGCCGATCGCTTCGCCGCCGCCGCCGTCACCGCCGAACAGGATGCCGCCCGCGCGCGCGCCGATTTCACCGTTGCCGAACGCGGCGTCGGCGTGGCGGAGGCCAGGCGCCCCGGCCTCGTCGCGGCGGTGCAGGTGGCCGAGGCGCGCGTCGGGCAGGCCAGGGCGGCGCTCGATCTCGCCCGGCAGGATCTGCGCCATACGCTGATCGTCGCGCCGATCGACGGAGTGATCGGCAATCGGCAGGTCCGCGTCGGCGACTATGTCCAGCCGGGCACGCGCCTGCTCAGCCTCGTGCCGCTCCACGCGCTCTACGTCACCGCCAATTTCAAGGAGACGCAGACCGGCCGGATGCGCCCGGGCCAGCCCGCGACGATCGATGTCGACGCGCTCGGCGGCAAGGATCTCCACGGTACGGTCGAAAGCCTGGCGCCCGGTTCGGGATCGAGCTTCGCGCTGCTGCCCTTCGAACCCGGCACCGGCAATTTCACCAAGATCGTCCAGCGCGTTCCCGTGCGCATCCGCTTCGATCCGGGCCAGAGCGCGGTTGACAGCCTGCGCCCCGGATTGTCTGTGACGGCAACGGTGAAGCTGAAGACGCCGCAGGAGAGGTAGTGCCCATGACCAATGCCGTGATCGCGGGCTATGTCCGCACCCCCTTTGCTTTCGCGCGCAAGGGGCCGCTCGCGGCAACGCGCCCCGATGATCTGGCGGCGATCGCGATCCGCGCGCTCGTCGATCGCAGCGGGCTCGATCCCGCGCTGATCGAGGATGTGCTGATGGGCTGCGCCTATCCGGAAGGTCCGCAGGGCAACAATATCGCGCGCATCGCCTCGCTGCTCGCCGGGCTCCCCCAGACGCTGGGCGGCGCGACGCTCAATCGCTTCTGCGGCTCTTCGATGTACACCATCCACATGGCCGCCGGTCAGATCGCGATCGGCGCGGGCGATGCGTTCATCGCCGCCGGCGTCGAAAGCATGTCCTCGGTGCCGCAGGGCGGGCTCAACCCCTCGCCCAATCCGCGCTTCAAGGGCCAGCCCGGCGCCGAGCTCGACGTCGAGGCCTATATCCCGATGGGCCGCACGGCGGAAAATGTCGCCGCCCGATATGGCATCACCCGCGCCATGCAGGAACGGATCGCCTGGGAATCGCAGATGAAGGCCGCCGCCGCGCAGGCTGCGGGCAAGCTGGCGGGCGAGCTGGTCGCGGTCGAGACGGTCGACGGCACGGTCGATGCCGATAGCTGTTTGCGCCCGCAGACCACGCTCGAGGGTCTGGCGTCGCTCAAGCCCGCTTTCGGCGAGGATGGCACCGTTACCGCCGGCACCGCCTCGCCGCTCACCGATGGCGCGGCCGCGGTGCTGGTCACGTCGGAAGAGTTCGCCGCACGGCATAATCTCGACATTCTGGCGCGGATCAGGGCCACCGCGATCGCGGGCTGCGCGCCCGAGATCATGGGGATGGGCCCCGTCCCCGCGACGCTGAAGGCGCTTGCCCGCGCCGGCCTGTCGATCGGCGACATCGATATCGTCGAGATCAACGAGGCGTTCGGGTCGCAGGCGGTCGCCTGCCTCAACGAACTCGGCATCGATCGCGCGCGCGTCAATCTCGATGGCGGCGCGATCGCGCTCGGCCACCCGCTCGGCGCGACGGGCGCGCGCATCACCGGCAAGGCCGCGCAGCTTCTGAAGCGCGAAGGCAAGCGCTATGCGCTGTCCACCCAGTGCATCGGCGGCGGTCAGGGAATCGCGACGATCCTCGAAGCGGCCTGATCTCTCACCCGAGGACGGGGAAGCAGTCGAGCCCCGCCTTTACGGCTGACGCGCATAGTCCCTGCGCGGCTGCGCGGTCGTCGATCGGCCCCACGCGCAACCGCACCAGCGGCTTGCCCGGCACGGGATCGTAGCGCGGGCTGCGGCCGGCGATGGCGGGCAGGCGCGCGCTGATTCGCCGCCACGCCGTCTCGGCCGCGCCTTGCCCCGAATAGCTGCCGAACTGGATCAGCCAGCCGCCGGCGCTGACCGGTCGCGCTGCCACGGCAAAGCTGCGCGCCGACGGTTGCTCCGGCGTTTCGAGACGTGCGAGCAGCATCGGGGCCAGCGCCACCGGATCGGCGCCGGGGGCGGCGATCATCGCCTGCGCCTGCCGCGCTGCGGCGCACAGCCCGGCCTGGCTGCGCGGATCGGCGAAGCGGTTGTATACCTGCGTCATATGGCGATCGAGCGCGGCTGCCCCGCCCGCCTTGTAGGCCAGCGTCTCCGCCGAATAAGCGCTGGCAAGCGACGCCTTGTGGCTCTTGAGCATGCGGTTGTAGCTGGCGGTAATCGCAGCGTCGCGGCAGCTGAGCGCTGCGACGTTGAGCCCCGCGCGCACATGCCATAACGCTTCCAGCCCGCTCGCCGAGGCCGCCGCTGCCGGCGGCGCGGGCGCTTGCACCGGGCTGGGCGCAGGCAAAAGCACCGGTTTCGGCGACTTTGCGCAGCCGCTCAGCAAAGCGATCGTCAGGATCGCCGCCTGTAGGATTCCCCGCTTCATGGCCCCCGACCCGATATATGCCTGACAACCTAGCTGGATTGGCGGCTCTGCCCAGCCCGCAGCGTCGTCCCGTGCCCTGTCCGCGCCCGGCCGCCCTTTCCGTCGACCGCGCCGACAGATGCCCCTCGCATCGCTGCGCCGCACACGCTATATGCCTCCCCGACGCAGACGAGCGAGAATCCATGTCCATTCGTCCCTGGCGCGATATCGTGCGCCGTACTTCCCGCCAGATCATGGTCGGCAACGTTCCCGTGGGCGGCGACGCGCCGATCACGGTCCAGACCATGACCAACACGCTGACCGCCGACGCTAAGGCGACGATCGACCAGATCCGTCGCTGCGAGGATGCCGGGGTCGACATCATCCGCGTCTCCTGCCCCGACGTCGAAAGCACGGCGGCGCTCAAGCAGATCGTCCGCGCCTCGCGCGTGCCGATCGTGGCGGATATCCATTTCCACTATAAGCGCGCGATCGAGGCCGCCGATGCCGGCGCCGCCTGCCTACGCATCAATCCGGGAAACATCGGTTCGGCCGATCGCGTCCGCGAGGTCGTCAACGCCGCCAAGGCCAATGGCTGCGCGATCCGCATCGGCGTCAACGCGGGCAGCCTCGAGAAGGATCTGCTCGAAAAATATGGCGAGCCCTGCCCCGAGGCGCTGGTCGAATCGGCGCTCGACCATATCCGCATCCTCGAGGATCACGACTTCCGCGAATATAAGGTCGCGGTGAAGGCGTCGGACGTCTTCCTCGCGGTCGCCGCCTATCAGCAGCTCGCCGAAGCCGTCGATTGCCCCCTCCACCTCGGCATCACCGAGGCGGGCGGCCTCATCGGCGGCACGGTCAAGTCGGCGATCGGCATCGGCTCGCTGCTCTGGTTCGGCATCGGCGACACGATCCGCGTCTCGCTCTCGGCCGAGCCCGAGGAAGAAGTGCGCGTCGGCTACGAGATGCTGAAGGCGCTGGGCATCCGCAATCGCGGCGTCCGCGTCGTCTCCTGCCCGTCCTGCGCGCGTCAGGGATTCGACGTCATCCGCACCGTCCAGGCGCTGGAGGAGCGGCTCCAGCATATCCGCACGCCCATGTCGCTCTCGGTGCTCGGCTGCGTCGTCAACGGCCCCGGCGAAGCGCGCGAGACCGACATCGGCATCACCGGCGGCGGCAACGGCAAGCATATGGTCTATCTGTCGGGCGTCACTGACCATCATGTCCAGGACGCCGACATGATCGAGCATATCGTGAAGCTGGTCGAGGCGAAGGCGGCGGAGATCGAGGCGGCTTCGGAAGCGCAGGCCGCCTGATCGGTCTTCACCGGCCGTTCACCATCGCGGCTAATCGGGGCGAAGGCTTTGGTTGCTAGGGCGTCGGCATGGCCGGACGCCTGCTCATCTTCGCGATTCTCTTCGGCGCCGCCATCGGGCTGATCCTGCCGAACGGCACGCCGCGCCCCGCCGCGCCCCAGCAGGTGGCGACGGTCGCCGCGCCGGCGCCGACGCAGATGCGCAGCGCCAACGGCATCGAGACGATCCTCGAGCGTCGGCCTGACGGGCATTTCTATGTCGACGCGATGGTCAACGGCCAGCTCGTCCATTTCGTCGTCGATACCGGCGCGTCGATGGTCGCGCTGACCAGCGAGGATGCGCGCCGCGTCGGCTTCAACTTCTCGCCGGCCGACTTCACGATCGTCGGGCGCGGGGCAAGCGGCGACGTGCGCGGTATCCCGCTTGAGCTCGACAGCATTGCGATCGGCAACAACGAAGCGCGCGGCGTGCGCGCGGCGATCATCGCCGACGGGCTCGACGTCTCGCTGCTCGGCCAGTCCTTCCTCTCCAGGATCGGCAGCGTTACCATCCGCGATGACCGGATGTTCCTGAAATAGCATCAGGCGACAGCCGCCCCGCCATCGGCTATGCGCCCCGGATGGCAACGCGCGGCATCATTCCAACGCACCCTGCCCCGGCCTTCGCCTTCATGGTCGCGGCCTGCGGCATCGCGACTTTCTCGGCGATGGACGCGGCGATGAAGGGGCTGTCGATCAGCCTCGGCGTGCTCAACGCCCTGCTCTGGCGCAGCATCTTCAGCACCGCGATCGCGGGCGTAATCTTCTTCGCGCGCCGGAGCCCGTGGCCGGAATGGCACGTTATCCGCCTGCACGTCCTCCGCGCACTGGTCGCCGGGGGATCGGTCGCGCTCTTCTTCTGGGGACTGGTGCGCATGCCGCTTGCGCCCGGCGTGGCGCTGTCCTTCATCGCGCCGCTGATCACGCTGTTCCTCGCGGCGCTGCTGCTGGGCGAGAAGGTCGGGCGCGGCGCGATCATCGGATCAGCCGTGGCCTTCGCCGGCGTGCTGGTGATTGTCGCGGGCCAGCTCGACGCTGCGCCCGGCCCCGAAGCGCTGCTCGGCGCGCTCGCCATTCTCGCGGCGGCGGTTCTCTATGCCTATAATCTTGTGCTGATGCGCCGCCAGTCGCAACTCGCCGGTCCGGTAGAGGTGGTCTTCTTCCTCAACCTGACGCTCGCGATCGTTTTCGGCGCGGCATCACCGCTTTTCGGTGGCGTGCCTGCCGCGGTGCACTTGCCGATGCTGCTTCTGGCGTCCACGCTTTCGCTTTTCTCGCTCGTCCTCCTCTCATGGGCTTATGCCCATGCCGAAGCGAGCTATCTCGCGCCCGTCGAATATACAGCCTTCATCTGGGCGAGCATCCTCGGCTGGCTGGTCTTCGGCGAATCGCTGACGCTGGCGACGATGGCCGGCGCCGCGCTCATCGTCGTCGGCTGCTTCGTCGCGGCGCGCAAGCGGCCCCCGCTCGCTCCCGGCGTGGAGGCTGCGCCATGAGCCTGTCGATCCGCCCGGCGGCGCCTGCCGATCTCGATCTCATCATCGACTTCATTCGCCGTCTCGCCGACTATGAGCGGCTGGCGCATGAAGTGCGGCTCGATCGTGACACGCTTGGTCGGCATCTGTTCGGCGACCGGCCCCATGCCGAAGTGCTGATCGGCGAGCAGGACGGCAAGGCGCAGGGCTTCGCGCTCTTCTTCCACAATTTCTCGACCTTCGAGGGCAAGCCCGGCGTCTATCTCGAGGATCTGTTCGTCATGCCCGAAGCGCGCGGCTCCGGGCTCGGCAAGGCGCTCCTGGCGCGGCTCGCCGCGATCGCGCTCGAACGCGGATGCGCGCGGCTCGAATGGTGGGTACTCGACTGGAACGAGCCCGCCATCGCCTTCTATCGCTCGCTCGGTGCGAGGCCGATGGACGAATGGACGGTCAACCGCGTGGATGGCGATGCGCTGGTGGCGCTTGCCGCGGAGGCGAAGTGAGATGGCCTGGCTTTTCCTGATATTGGGCGGCTGCTTCGAGGTCGGCTTCACCACCTGCCTGCGCTTCGTCGACGGGTTCAGGAACATCCCCTGGACGCTGGGCTTCCTTGCCTCGGTGTCGCTGTCGATGGGGCTGCTGGAGGTCGCGTCGCGCGCGATCCCCATGGGCACCGCCTATGCGGTCTGGGGCGGCATAGGCGCGCTGGGCACGGTGGTCGTCGGGATGATCTGGTTCGGCGAACCGATCAACGCGGCGCGTCTGCTGCTGATCGCGGGTCTGGTCGGCTGCATCGCCGGGCTGAAGCTGTTGCACTGATGGCGGCCGATCCTGCCCTTATCGCGTGGGTCGCCGAGGCGCTGGAGCCGATGGGGCATGTCAGCTCGCGCCGGATGATGGGCGGCGCGACGCTTTATCTCGATGGCACGGTGTTCGCGATCATCGCCTTCGACCAGCTCTGGTTCAAGGCGGATGCCGAGAGCGACGCGATCTGGGATGCGGAGGGCTGCGATCGCTTCACTTATGAGGCGAAGGGCAAGACGATGTCGATGAACTATCGACGCGCGCCCGATGTGGTCCACGACGATGCGGACGCGATGCGCGAATGGGCCGGGCTTGCTGTGCAGGCAGGCCAGCGGGCGCCGGCGAAGCGCCGATCGCGTTAAATTAATTGCGGCCCCGGCCCACTCCCCACCCGGCCTCCCATCCAGGATACACTCTGTGGGAGGCCGGGTGGGGAGCGGGCCGGGACCGCTTTCAGCAGCCTCCGATCAGGCCGCTTTGGCGCTCTTGGCGCGCTCGATCGCCTCAAGCAGAATCTGGCGCGCATCCTCGGCGTCGCCCCACTTGCCGATCCGCACCCACTTCTCGGCCTCGAGATCCTTATAGTGAGTGAAGAAATGCTCGATCTGCTGGAGCACGATCGAAGGCAGGTCCTGCCGCTCGCCGACGTCCGAATAATAAGGGAAGGTCGAATCGACGGGGACGCAGATCAGCTTCTCGTCGCCGCCATGCTCGTCCTCGAGGTTGAGCACGCCGATCGGGCGGGCGCGGACCACGCAGCCCGGCACGAACGGCGAGCGTGCGATCACCAGCGCGTCGAGCGGATCGCCATCGGGCGACAGCGTGTGGGGCACGAAGCCGTAATTGGCCGGATAGCGCATCGGCGTATGCAGGATGCGATCGACGAACAGCGCGCCCGACTTCTTGTCGAACTCGTACTTCACCGGCTCGCCGCCGACGGGAACCTCGATGATGACGTTCAGGCTGTTCGGCGGATCGTCGCCGACCGGGATCAGATCGATATTCATGATATCCTCGAGAAAATGGAGGGTGCTACGGCTTTGCCGTCAGCAACCTGTCTAGGCCGCCCTCTCCGCTGCCCGTCTTTTCGAGGCGCGGATAGCGCAGCCCGCCATGATAGTCGATGGCCACTTCGCGGAAGCGGTCGCCGTTCCGGACGATCAGGTTGATCGGCTCCTTGCTGCCCTTGGCGATGGTCACCGCCTGCTTCAGCGCCTCTTCGGAAAAGCCGCGCCCGTTGACCGCGATGATGTCGGTGCCGACATCGAGCCCCGCGTTGAACGCCGGGCCGTCCCACATCACCGCGCTGATCGTGCCGCCGCGCGTGCTGACGGCCAGCCCGATCGAATAGCTGAGATCCACGGTCTTGCGGTTGCGGTCGCGGTCCTTGAGGAACGGCGTCTGCGTCTCGGTGTAGATCAGCCGGTAGCCATTGTTGACGAAGCCGCTCAGCGGCGCGCCCTTGGCGTGCTCGGTCAGCCGCGCATTGAGCAGCGTCGCCCAGTCGTAAGGCACGATCGACTGCAGCGTCGCGACGATATCGTCGAATTTATAGGTGACCTCGCCCCAGTCGCCGTCGTTGATGCCGAAGAAGGCCTGGGCGAAATCGTCCATCGACTTGGTGCCGCCCGATTGCGCGCGCAGAATCGAATCGACTTCGAGCCAGACGAGCAGCCCCTCATTATAATAGTCTTCGGATCGCTGGTTGCTCAGCCAGCCCTTGGGGCGGCGCTGCGCGATCACCGGATCGTTGGTGGTGTCGATCAGGTCGCGCCAGCTCCGCGCCGGCAGATTGTCGTAGCTCGCGGCGATCGAGGCGAGCGCGTCGAGCGTGTCCTGCTTGCTGACGATCCCCGACCGCGCTTGCAGCACATAGCCCCAGAATTGCGTCTGGCCTTCATAGACCCACAACAGGCTGCCGCGCATCGGCATGCTGTAGTCGGGGGTCCACAGGTCGGCGGGGCGGCGGAACTTGCCGTTCCAGCTGTGGGTATATTCGTGCGGCAGCAGGTTGCGGCTGCCCGGCCCGTCATTCCACTTGCTGAAATAGCCGAGGCCGACGCCATCCTCGGAGCTGCGATGATGCTCGAGGCCGATTCCCCCCATCTCGTCGGAGATGCTGAGCAGGAAATGATAACGGTCGTAATGCTGGCTGCCGAACAGCTTCACCGCCTGCGTGACCAGAGCCTTGTGCGCGTCGATCTGCTGCGGTGTCGCTTCCAGCTCGGCGGGATTGTCGGCGACGATGTCGAGGTCGACGCGCGGGCTCAGCGCATATTTGCGATAGTAGCGGCCGGCGATGACGGGGGAATCGACCAGCGTCTCGTAGCTCGTCGTCTCATATTGGTAGGTTGATCCGCTGGCGGTCGCGGGCAGGCCCGATGCCGCCGTCCAGCCCGCCGGATAGGTCGCGCTCGCGGTGATCGGGATGCGACGGGTGAAATAGCCCGCCGGATAGAGCGAGACCTTCTCCCATTGCAGGCTCAGCATCGCGGGTGTCGCCTGGATGCGCCCCTGCGCGGTGTCGGTGGCCGAGAGATACTGGAGCGCGATGTCGAGCTGCTTCGCGCCCGCCGGCACGTCGATGTGGAAGGCGTAGACGTTCACCGGGTCGCGCGTCCATTCGACGCGCTTGCCGCCCGCAGTGATGATCAGCCCGGCCAGCTTGGGGATCGGCCCCGTGGGGCTGTGATTGCCCGGCAGCCACTGCGGATAGAGCAGCACCATCGGCCCCGCCTTCGCGACCGGGATCGTCTCGCGCACGCGGAAGATGCCGCGCATCACGTCGGTCGCGTCGACGTCGAGCCTGATGGTGCCGGGATAGGCGACATCCTGCGCCGCCGGGATGCTGTCGGTGATCGGAACCGGCTGGGGCGCGCTGTTTGCGGCGAAGCTGGCGGTCGAGGCGAGGAGGAAGGCAAGCGGCAGCGAACGGGAAAGCATCGACTACTCTTCTTGTGATGGAGAAAGGCGACTTAAGCGGCTCCGCGCCGAAACGTCTAGCCCGAAAGGATGATCAGCTTTTGCCGCCCAGCACGTTGATGGTGAAGGCGAGCACGCCGATGTTGAACACGAAGGCGGCAAGGCAATGGAATATAACGACCTTGCGCATGTGCCGCCCGGGAATGTCGACGTCCGACGTCTGGAAAGTCATGCCCAGCGTGAAGCTGAAATAGACGAAATCCCAATAGTCGGGCTCCTTCGTGCCCGGGAAGGCGATGCCGCCGCGATCCTTCCCGTCCTCGCCGCCGACATAGAAGAGATGCGCATAATGGAGCGCATAGACGAGGTTGGAGAAGAGCCAGGCGAGCGCCAGCGTGCCGATCACCAGGATGATGATGGCCGGCGTCGGCGCCTGCCCTGCGCTCAACTCGACCGCGACCGCGACAAGAATCGCAACCGAAACAATCCCGCTTATGACAAGTAGAATTCCGCGATTCGCGTCATTGTTGCGCGCGATCTCGCGCATCTCCTCCGCCTCGCGCGTGCGCAACAGCGATGTCACCGTGACAAGGAAGGTGATCGCCGCCAGATCGAAGCCGCCCATCAGCGCATGGCCCAGCGGCAGCCAGATATGCGCGAGCGGCACCGCGACGATCAGGACGAGCAGAAAAAGAATGAATCGCGGCGGCGCGATCCACGACCCCAGCCCCTGCGGCTTCGTGCTTTTTTCCATGGCGAGACGCTAGCGATTCGCCGCGTCCTCGCCTAGAGAGCGCCTCTTCTATGTCCGGACAGAAAACCCCCCAGGCGATCCGCGGTACGCAGGATATGCTCGGCGACGCCGAACGCCGCTTCGCGCATGTCGTCGACACCTTCGATCGCGTCCGCCGTCTCTATGCTTTCCAGCGCATCGAGGTGCCGGTGTTCGAGGCGACGGCGGTGTTCGCGCGCTCGCTGGGCGAGACGACCGACGTGGTCTCGAAGGAGATGTACACGTTCGAGGATCGCGGCGGGGATTCGCTGACGCTGCGTCCCGAATTCACCGCCGGGATCTCGCGTGCCTATCTGACTAACGGCTGGCAGCAATATACGCCGCTCAAGCTCGCGACCCATGGCCCGCTCTTCCGCTACGAGCGTCCGCAGAAGGGCCGCTTCCGCCAGTTCCACCAGCTTGATGCCGAAGTGATCGGCGCCGCCGAACCCGCCGCCGACGTCGAGCTGCTGGTGATGGCCGATCAGCTGCTGCGCGAACTGGGGGTGAGCGAGGGCGTGACGCTCCAGCTCAACACGCTGGGCGACGCGGAGAGCCGCGCGGCCTGGCGCGAGGCGCTGGTCGCGCATTTCGAGAAGCATCGCGACGCGCTGTCCGAGGAAAGCGTCGACCGCCTCACCAAGAACCCCATGCGCATCCTCGATTCGAAGGACGCGCGCGATCGCCCGGTTGCGGATGCCGCGCCGGTGATCGACGATTTCCTCACGGCCGAGGCCGGCGCCTTCTTCGATGCGGTGCGTGCGGGCCTCAATGCGGCTGGTGTCGCCTATGTCCGCAACGGCGCACTGGTGCGCGGCCTCGACTATTATCGCCACACCGCGTTCGAGTTCGTGACCGACCGGCTCGGCGCGCAGGGCACGGTGCTCGGCGGCGGCCGCTATGACGGGCTGATCGAGGCGCTCGGCGGCCCGGCGACCCCGGCGGTCGGCTGGGCGGCCGGGATCGAGCGGCTTGCGATGCTGATCGATGAGCCTCAGGAAAATCTGACCGATTTCTTGGCCGTTGTGCCAGAAACGCCCGAAGCAGAGTGTGAAGCGCAGGCCATTGCTGCCCACTTGCGCCGTGCGGGGTGGGTCGTGGAATTGGGCTTCAGAGGCAATGCAAAGAAGCGCGTCGAGAGCGCTAAGCGCAAGGGCGTTCAGGCAATACTTTTCGTTCGGCCAGAGGACGGCCCGGACAAGCTCAACCTAACCGATGTATCGCGAGATCATGCGCGGGCGGCAGATCGTTTGCTGAGAGTTCTCGGGGATCTGCCAGATCGCTACTCTCAGATGGGCGGCGATAACGCATGACCTCGATCTCGGCCGATCGCATCGCCGCCATCGAGGCGCGGCGTGACGAGTTGCAGGCATTGCTTGCGACCGGCGATCTGGCGGCCGAGCGTTTCGTGTCGGTGTCGAAGGAATATGCCGAGCTCGAGCCCGTCGCGCAGGCGGCCGGCGAGGTCCGCCGGCTCCGCGCCGAGCTCGACGTGCTCGGCCTGCTTGCCGAGGACGCGTCGGCCGAATCCGAGATTCGCGAAATGGCGGTCGAGGAAGCGCGCGACATCCGTGATCGCCTGCCCGAGGCCGAGCGCACGCTGGCGCTACGCCTCCTGCCGCGCGACGCGGCGGACGAGCGCGCGGCGATGCTTGAGATCAGGGCGGGCACCGGCGGCGACGAAGCCGCGCTGTTCGCGGGCGATCTGTTCCGCATGTATGCGCGCTATGCCGAGGAGCGCGGCTGGCGCGTCGAGATCATCTCGGCCAGCCCCGCCGATCTGGGCGGCTATAAGGAAGTCGTCGCCAGCGTCAGCGGCGCCGGCGTCTTCGCGCGGCTCAAGTTTGAAAGCGGCGTCCACCGCGTCCAGCGCGTGCCGGCGACCGAGAGCGGCGGGCGCATCCATACCTCGGCGGCGACCGTCGCGGTGCTGCCCGAGGCCGAGGAAGTCGACGTCCAGATCGACGAGGCGCGCGATCTGCGCATCGACGTCTATCGTTCGTCAGGCCCCGGCGGCCAGTCGGTCAACACCACCGACAGCGCGGTGCGCATCACTCACCTGCCCACCGGCCTCGTCGTCATCCAGCAGGACGAGAAGTCGCAGCACAAGAACAAGGCCAAGGCGCTCAAGGTGCTCCGCACGCGCCTTTACGAGGCCGAGCGCGAGCGTCTCGCGGCCGCGCGATCGGGCACGCGCAAGGCGATGGTCGGATCGGGCGACCGCTCGGAACGCATCCGCACCTATAATTATCCGCAGGGTCGCGTGACCGATCACCGCATCAACCTGACGCTTCACCGCCTGCCCGAGATCATGGAAGGCCAGCTCGACGAGCTTATCGGCGCGCTGATCGCCGAGGATGAGGCGGCGCGGCTCGCCAATCTGGATGACTGAGCCGGCGCTGGCCGCCGCCGCCCGGCGCATCGCTGCCGTCTCCGAAACGCCGCGCCTCGATGCCGAGCTGCTGATGGCGCACGCGCTGGGCGTCGATCGCGAGCAGATGCTCCTGCGCGGCGCACCTACGCAGGCTCCGCCGGGCTTCGAGGCGCTGGTCGCGCGGCGGCTGGCGCATGAGCCCGTCGCCTATATCACCGGCCGCCGCGCCTTCTGGACGATCGAGCTCGGCGTCGCGCCCGGCGTGCTCATTCCCCGCCCCGACAGCGAGACGCTGATCGAGGCGGCGGTCGATCATTTCACAAACACAGCCCCCGCGCACATCCTCGATCTCGGCACGGGATCGGGGGCGCTCCTGCTCGCCGCGCTCGACCAATGGCCGGCGGCGGCGGGCATCGGTATCGATCGCTCGCCTGCCGCGCTCGCCATTGCGTCGGCCAATGCCGAACGGCTCGGCCTCTCCGCCCGTGCGCGGTTCGTCGCCGGCGACTGGGGGGAGGGGCTTGCCGGGCCTTTCGACCTGATCCTGTGCAATCCGCCTTATGTCGAGGCCGACGCGGCGTTGCCCGCCGAAGTCCGCGATCATGAACCCAAATCGGCGCTGTTCGCGGGCCCCGAGGGGCTTGACGATTATCGCCGTCTGATCCCGCAATTGCCGGCATTGCTCGCCCCCGGCGGTGTCGCGGTGATCGAGATTGGCTTCGCGCAAGCCGTTGCCGTTTCGGCGCTTGCGGTAGCGGTGGGCTTCGCCGTGACGGTCCGCCGCGACCTCGCCGGCCGCGACCGCTGTCTCGCCCTGACGCGCTGACACAACATAAACGTCACATCTTTATGCTTGGAAAGCGGCGGGCGAGGCACTAGATGGGGCACAGGGGCGAAGCGGATCCCGGCGGGAGGAGCGCCGGAACTGCACGACCCTACTCCGACAGACTAGATGCGGCCGGTCCGGCTGCTCTGGCGGAAAGCGGCAGCCGCATGCGATTCGCGCATGTCCGGCATCCCGCGGCGAACGTGCATCCGATAGGATTTGATCGGAACGAAACGGATTGAACAGCACGAGGAAACGGACAAGTTGATCAACAATCGTCAGGCCGGCCGCCGTCGCGGCCGTGGTGGACAGCGTTCGCCGAACAATTCGGGGCGGCCCGAGCAGGGCAACCGGATCGACAACCGCGCTCGTGGCAATGCGCCGCAGCTGCTGGAGAAGTACCGCAATCTGGCGCGTGACGCGCAGATGCAGGGCGATCGGGTCAACACCGAATATTATCTCCAGTTCGCCGATCACTATTTCCGCGTGCTCAACGAAAACCGTTCGCGCTACGAGGACCAGAATCAGCAGCGCCGCCAGCGCGAGGATAATGACGGCGACGATTTCGACGGCGACGATATCCGCGCCGACGATCGCTTCGATCCGCGCGAGCAGCAGCGGCACCAGCCGCGCCGCGATGACGAGCAGCGCGGCAATCGCGCCGTAGCCGCCGAGCAGCCTGTCGAGGCCGATACCGACCAGAGCGATCTGAACGGGCGGTCCAACGATCAGGCCGAAGACGAATTGCGCGCGCCGCGCCGCGGCCGCCGCCGCAAGGCGGAAGGCCAGCCTCAGGCCGAGAGCGCCAGCGAATCGTTCGACGCCACGATCCTGCCGCCGGCGCTGTCGAGCGCGACGGCCGACGAGGGCGATGAAGCTGGCGAGGCCGCCCCGGCGCCGCGTCGTCGCGGGCGTCCGCGCCGCAGCGAGGCCAGCGCCGCCGAGGCCTGATCCGCGTTCTGCTGTTTCGATGAATGCGAAGCGGCGTCGGCCCCGTGGCCGGCGCCGCTTTGCTTTTGGGCTCAGCCTTCGCGCTTTTCGGGCAGCGGCCGGGGGCGATGATGCTCGTCGAGCGCGACGAAGGTGAACAGGCCTTCGGTCACCTTCACCAGTTCGCCGCCATTGCGCTCGGCGATGACCTCGATCCGGATCCCCATCGAGGTCCGCCCGCGCCGCTCGACATGCGCATAGACCGAGATGATGTCGCGTAGCAGCACGGGCGCGATGAACTTCATCGTCTCGATCGCGACGGTCGCGGTCGGCCCATGCGCCTCGCGCCCGGCGACGATGCCGCCGGCAATGTCCATCTGCGACAGCACCCAGCCGCCGAAGATATGGCCATTGGAATTGATGTCGCCCGGTCGCGGCACGACGCGGAGGATGGGTTCGATCTGCTTGGTCATTTACGGCCTTTCTGTCGCCATGGGTCATCCGGCGCTTCGTCCGGCCTGCCTACGCTTTCGTCATGCCCGGTCCCGTCGCTCAGGAAGATGAGACCCATCAGCACCGCCGCCATCATCACCGAGAAGAAGACGCCCAGCGCGGTCGCGATCATCAGGTGGATGGGCAGTGGCCCCTTCGCCCAGCGCAGGCCGGCCAGCGCGACGATGACGGCGGCCAGCGCCGCCAGCGTCATCCAACGCAGCAGCCGGCGATAGCGCCGCCAGGCGAAGGCCGCATATTCGGGATCCGAAAGCTTCGGCATCGCTTTCCTTTGTCGCGGGTTCATGGGAACATCAACCGCCCACAACGACAATGGAGAGGAGGGCAGGCCATGACGATATCGGCAATCATCGCCGGGCGTGAGGGCGATGTGATCAGCCTTGGTGGAGCGACGACGGTGCGCGATGCGGTCGCCTTGCTGGCCGGCAGGCGAATCGGCGCCATGCCGGTGATCGACGGCGGACGCGTCGTCGGCATCTTTTCGGAACGCGACGTGATTCATGCGATCGCGGCGCATGGCGAGCGGGCGCTCGACATGCCGGTCTCCGAACTGATGACGGCGCCTGCGGTCTCGGTCGAGCCCCGGCAGGATGTGCTGGGCGCGCTGGCGCTGATGACGCGCAGGCGCATCCGCCACTTGCCCGTGATCGACGGCGAAGCTATGGTCGGTTTCGTGTCGATCGGCGATCTGGTGAAGTTCCGGATCGACCGGATCGAGGCCGAGGCCAGCGCGCTGCGCGATTATATCCAGAGCGCCTGATCAGGCGGCAGCCGGCCGCTGGCGCGCGATTCGTACCAGCTCGTCCAGCGTCGGGCGGGCGAAGGCGAAGAGCAGCCCGCAATAGCTGGTGACGCCGATCGCGACGAGTAGCGCAAGGCGCGGCGCGGCATGGAGCGTCGTCGTTGCTGTCGCGGCGATCGCCAGTGCGACGGCCATGCCGGCGGTGGCGCCGGCGGCGGGCGCTATCGCGTGGACCAGATCGCTCCAGCGCACTCCGATCGCGGGAAGCGACAGCCGGCCGGTGACCGCGAGCAGCAGCGGCGCGCCGGCCAGCCATGCGGCCGCAAGCCCCATCGCCCCCCATTGCAGTCCGCCCAGGAAGCAGAGCGGCATGATGATCGCGCCCGCAGCAGCACTCCACATCGCGATTCGGGGCTGGCCCAGCCCGTTGGTCGCGGGCGCGAACAGGATCTGCAGCGTGAAGACCGGCATCGCGATTGCGATGATCGTCGCATAAGGCACCATCCCCATCCACTTGGCGCCGAACAGCGTCTCGATCAGGCTCGGCGCGGTCAGCGCCAGCCCCGCATAGAGCGGGCAGGCGACCAGCATCACGAATCGCACGGCCTTCAGGAAGCCGCGCGCCGCGACCTGCGGATCGTGCTGGACGCGCGCATAGGCGGGGAAGGCGACCTCGTTGAGCGGGGGCACGAACTTGCTGGTGAAGATCAGCGCGAGGAACAGCGCCTCGGCATAGAGCCCCAGATCATGGGGATCGAGCATCCGACCCGCGATCACGATGTCGGCCTGCGACTGGATGATCCAGAATATCTGCCCGAGCAGAAGCGCGCCACCGAAACCGAAGGTCGCCCCTGCCCCGTCGAATCGGAAGCTCGGACGAATCAGGCCGCCGGCGGCGATCGTCAGCCCCACGGCGCGCGTGCCGAACAGGGCGATTGGCGCAGCCACCAGCGTCCACACCCCCAGCCCACCCAATGC